>JAIRJX010000231.1 GCA_031260425.1 Gemmobacter sp. | reverse complement strand
GCTGGAGGCGGCGGTGGCGGCGCGGCTGCCCGCCGGCGCGGCGCGGGAAGTTCTGACGTTCGAGCCGCTGCTGGACAGCGCCGATATCGGAGCGTCGGAGTGGAACCGGGTCATGGCCGCGATCCTTGCGCGCCCGGGTGCAGACGTGGTGGTGACCCATGGCACCGACACCATGGCCTTTACCGGCGCGGCGCTGACGCAGGCGCTGGCCGGATCGGAGCGGCGGGTGGTGCTTTGCGGTGCAATGCATCCGCTCGGGACGGGGGGTGACGCCGAGGGCAATCTCGACCAGGCGTTGAAGGCAGCGCGGAACGCGGCGCCCGGGGTGTGGCTGGCCTTCGCCGGGCTGCTGCTGCCGGCGGGCGCGCTGGCCAAGGTGAACAGTCATGCGGCAGAGGCGTTCATCGCCTTGCCCGAGGTGCCGCCACCGGTGCGGGTGCCGCGCCCCGCCCCCTTTGCCGGGCGGCGACTGGCGATCCTCACGCTCTCGCCCGGCCTGCCGGCGGCAGCCCTGGCGGCAATGCTGGCAGAGCTTGACGGCGCGGTGCTGCGTGTCTTCGGCGCCGGAACCGCAATGAACGACCCGGCCCTGCTGGACGCGCTGCGCCGCGCAGTGGCGCGCGGTGTGCGGCTGCGCGCGGTGAGCC
Source organism: Gemmobacter sp. (assembly GCA_031260425.1). GTDB lineage: Bacteria > Pseudomonadota > Alphaproteobacteria > Rhodobacterales > Rhodobacteraceae > Gemmobacter. Next base: position 2,697 of record JAIRJX010000231.1, on the reverse strand, counting down.
AGTGTCTGCGCGGCGGGCTGGAGCCCGGGGCCTATGCGGCGGGGGAAGCGCTCTGGGCCGCCGGGGTGGAGAATGGCGGGATGGAAACGGCGGAAGCGGCGCTGGTGCGGCTCTGGCTCGATCTTTCGATGTAACAGCCTTTTCCATTGCATTCCCCACCAGCTCGGGCACGATTCTTCCGATGAAGGGGAGAGCCGCCATGAAACAGGGATGGGAGGCCGGGCTCGGCCGGGCCGATGTGACACCGCGAACAGCCTGGCTGAACCGGCGGCAGATCATGGCGGGCCTGGGCGGGCTGGCGCTGGCCGGGCCGGGCCAGGCGCGGATGGTGGCCAGCCCGAGCCCCTATTCCACCGATGCCGCACCGAACAGCCTGGAAGACATCACGAATTACAACAACTTCTACGAATTCGGTTTCAACAAGACCGATCCCGCCGCCCTGGCGCATCGGCTGACGACCGACCCCTGGTCCGTGGAGATCGACGGGCTGGTGGAGCGGCCCGGCAGCTATGGCCTCGCCGACATCCTCGGCTTCGCGCCACTGGAGGAACGCATCTATCGCTTCCGCTGTGTGGAGGCCTGGTCGATGGTGATTCCCTGGACCGGCTTGCCGCTGGCGGCGCTGCTCGACCGCGTGGGCGTGGCTCCGGCGGCGCAATATGTAGCCTTCGCTTCGGTCGCCCGGCCAGACGAGATGCCGGGCGTGGCGGCGAAACTGCTTGACTGGCCCTATCGCGAGGGGCTCCGGCTCGACGAGGCGATGCACCCGCTGACCCTCCTTGCCACCGGGCTTTACGGCGAGGCGCTGCCGAAGCAGAACGGCGCGCCGATCCGGCTGGTGGTACCATGGAAATATGGCTTCAAGAGCGCGAAGAGCATCGTACGGATCACCCTGACCGACACGCAGCCGATGTCCACATGGCAAGCGATGCAGCCGAAGGAATACGGCTTTTACGCCAATGTGAACCCGGAAGTGGATCACCCGCGCTGGTCGCAGGCCTCCGAACGGCGGATCGGCGAAGGCTTCTTCGCCGAACGCGTCGATACGGTGAAGTTCAACGGCTATGGCGATCTGGTGGCCGGGCTCTATGCCGGACAGGATCTGGCTGCGGATTACTAGGCATGGGGGCATCGGACCCCCGCCGCCAGCCTCGCGGGATGCGGCCCTGGATGGTCTACGCGCCGGGAGTGCTGCCGCTTGCGCTGCTGACGGCAGAGGCGATGGCCGGCCGGCTTGGAGTCGATCCGGTGAAAGCCATCGAACACCGGCTGGGCGAAGTCGCGCTGCAACTGCTGGTGGCCGGGCTTTGCGTGATGCCGCTCCGGCGGCTGGCGGGGTTGAACCTGATCCGGTTGCGAAGGCCGATCGGGATCCTGGCCTTCGCCTATGCCGGGCTGCACCTGCTGGTCTGGCTGAGCCTCGATCTGCAATTCCGCTGGACAGAGATCGCCGGGGATCTGATGAAGCGGCCCTATCTCATGCTGGGCATGGTCGCCTTTCTGCTGCTGGTGCCCCTCGCGGCCACCTCGAATGACCGGGCGCTGCGGCGTCTGGGAGGCGCGCGCTGGCGGCAGCTGCATCGGCTGACCTATCCGGCGGCACTGCTGGCAGCGCTGCATTTCGTCTGGGTCCCGAAGACCTGGGCCACGGAACCGCTGCTCTATCTGGCCGGCATCGCGGCGCTGCTGGCGTTGCGGCTTGGCTGGCACATCCGACGGGGTCCGGCCTCAAGCCGCCCTCCCATCTGATCCAACCCAGAAGGGGGCGCTCGCGCCCCCTCTTGGCCAGAGGCCAATTCACCCCCTGAGGATATTTCTGAACAGATGATGATCACGATACACTCTGCATCATCTGTTCAGAAATATCCTCGGGGGGAGCTTCCCGAAGGGAAGCGTCGGGGGGCAGAAAGCCCCCCGCGACATCGCCATGCGCGCACTGGAGACAAGGAGAAGCCGTGGCCCCGCAAGCCATCCCCCGGAGGGCTTTCAGGACCGTATACCCGGCCCTTACCAGACCCGGGCGGGCCCCCCCTTTTTTACCATTCGGAAACGCAGAAAAAAACGCCCGGCTCCACAGGGAAGCCGGGCGCAGGTAACCGGAAAAGGCCCTGTCAGGCGACCTTTTCCAGCGCCACCTCGGGGGTGATGCCCAGCGCGTGGCAGACATCACGGGTCAGATACGGGCGGTTCAGGGTGTAGAAATGCAGATCCTCCACCCCTTCGGAAAGCAGCGTATCGCAAAGCTCGGTGCAAAGCGCCACAGCAAGCAGGTCCTCGCGCCCGTCGCGCTGCGCAACCGTGAACGCATCGTCGAGCCATTTCGGCACCTGCGCGCCGCAGCGGGCAGCGAATTTCCGCATCCCGGCGAAATTCTCGATCGGCAGGATTCCGGGGATGATCGGCGCGGCGATCCCTTCCCTGACGCAACGATCGCGGAACCGCAGGAAGGTTTCGGCCTCGAAGAAGAACTGGGTGATCGCGACCGAAGCCCCGGCTTCGATCTTGCGCTTCAGCCAGTGCATGTCGGCCAGCGTATCGGCGGCATCGGGATGAGGCTCGGGATAAGCGCCGACGCGCAGGGTGAAGCGGCCTGTATCGGCCAGCGCCTCGATCAGTTCGACACTGTTTGCGAATCCTTCCGGGTGCGGGGTAAAGCAGGCCGCGCCGTTCGGCATGTCGCCGCGCAACGCCACGATG
>JAIRJX010000166.1 GCA_031260425.1 Gemmobacter sp. | reverse complement strand
AAGGAACGCGAGCGTCGCCGAAAGGCCGAGTTCGCTCCGTGGCCGCCGGATCAGCACCGCGCCCGTATCGTCGCGCGCGTTGAGCCAGGTATAGCTCAGCCCCAGCGACAATGTGTCGGTGGCCTGAAGCCGGCCGCTGATCTCCACCCCCTCGCGCGGGCTCTTGCCTTCGGCGTTGCGGAAGGAATAGGTCGGCCCCACCGCATCGGTCGAGACGAGATACTGGGTGATCGCGTCCTTGATGCTCTCGTTGAAATAGGTCACGTCCACCAGCCCGCGCCCGCCGAGGATCTCCGTCTCGATACCGAGGTCGTAACCGCCGTTGCGTTCGGGCTTCAGGTCCGGATTACCCAGATATTTCCCCCAGGCGCCGAAATCGTCATCCGCGAAAAGCTCGAAGAAGGAGGGGTTCACCAGGCCGGTGCCGGCCGAGCCGTGCAGCCGCAGCCCGGTATCGGGGATGCGCCACGAAAGGCCGAGGTTCCAGCTCGTGAAATCCTCGAACACCTTGTTGTTGTCGTGCCGGAGCCCTGCCTGGATGTCCAGCCCGTTGTCGAGAAAGCCGCGATATTCAAGTGCGACCGAGGCCATCTCGCGCGCCTTGCCGGGGACGGAGGTGGACTTGTCCTCCTGCTTCTCGGCCAGCAGGTTCAGCAGGTGCTTCGCCTGTGCCACCGGCCGCCCGTCGAGCCCGTAGCTCAGCCGGTAGTTCAGCTTGCGCGTCTGTCCCCGCCCGGTGGGGCCGCCATCGAAGCTTTGTTTGAACACGCTGTCCTGAAAGTCGATCCGGTGGGTCATCCGGCCGCCGAGCATCGCATATTCCGCCCAGAGCCCGCCGGTCGTCTCGTCGCGCCGGCTGAACGGGGCGGGGTCGTCCACCACATAGTCGCCGGGGCTGGTGGGGGCCCAGTTGCTCGAATCGTAGTCGAAGCGCTCTTTCGAACGGCGGGCAGTGAAGCCGAAGCTCAGATCTTCCGTCGCCTGCCAGTCGCCTGAAAGGCCCGCCGTGCGGCGCTTGATGCCGTCCTTCTCGCCATTCTGGAAAGACTGGTCGAAGCCGTTGTCGTTGCGCCCCGAGAGGTTCAGCGAAAGACCGCCGCGCTCTCCGCGCCGGGTAAGCCAGGCCGAGGCCGCGGCGCCGTTGCCGACCTCGACCGAACCGCCGTAATGCAGCCCCGGCTCCGTTGCCTTGCGGGTGACGATGTTGATGACGCCGGCAGAGGCGTTGGAGCCGTAATAGACCGATTGCGGTCCGCGCAATATCTCGATCCGTTCGATATTGGCGGTCTCCAGTCCGGTGAAGAAGTATTCGTCGGCGCCGCCGATGGCCTCCACCCCGTCGATCAGCACGAGGGTATGGCTGGCATCGGCACCCCGGATGAAGGCGCGGGTATAGGCGGTGCCGGTACTGTTGACCGATACGCCCGGCACGGCGCGCAGTGCGTCCTGCACGGTGGTCAGGCCGCGCGTCGCGATATCCTCGGCGGTGAGCACGGTATGGGCACGGGCGTAGCCGTCGGCAGCGACCGGCGAGAGGCCGCCCGAAAGCACGAGGAGGTCGAGCGTGACCCTGTCCTCCTGCGCCATGGCGGCGGCGGGCAGGAGGATGGCGGTGAGCGCAAGGAGCGGGAGTTGGGTGCGGAACATGTCCGGGCCTCGATCATGGGCAGGCGGACCGCCTGCGGGTTCCAGAATGGTGCCGGACGAGAGTGACCCCGCCGCGGACCGACGACTGTCACCGCTGCGGAGAGCCGCTTTCCAGACGCGCCCCGCGCCGGAAATGGGTGATCGCCTCGGCAGGTTTCCTGGCTTGCGGGTCGTCGCTCCGGCCGCCTTCCCATGGGCTTGCGCCCCAGTGGCTGTCTGGCCTTCGCTCGCCGCTTACAGTTGCGGGGGCAGCTGCGGAATTGCCCTTTGGGGGCTCACCGCGATTCCCTCTTGATCCGACGAAGCCGCCGGAACCGAAGCAATCGGGTCATGGGCCATGACGGGGGGGCTTGTCAAGCCGCAGGATGCCGCGCGGCCCGCGTCACCAGAGGGCAAGCCGTTCCTTCACCAGCCGGGCAAGGGCGAGACTGGCGGTCAGGCCGGGGCTTTCGATACCGAAGAGGTTGACCAGCCCATCAATGCCGTGGGCCTCCGGCCCGTCGATGCGGAAATCGGCGGCGGGGGTGCCGGGGCCATGGATCTTCGGTCTGATGCCGCAGCTTGCCGGGGCCAGCGCCTGACCGGGCAGATCGGGCCAATAGCGGCGAATCGCGCGTTCGAACTCTGGTGCGCGGGCGGCGGAGAGGCGATAATCCAACCCATGGATCCACTCCACATCCGGGCCGAAGCGCATGGCGCCGGTCATGTCGAGCGTCAGGTGGATACCGAGGCCCGCGCCGTCGGTCTCCGGCACCGGATAGATCAGGTGCGAGAAGGCGGGCTTGCCGGGGAGGCCGAAATAGGTGCCGCGCGCGAAGAAGGCGCGGGGCATATGGCGGGCGGCCAGCCCGGCAGTGGCGCGGGCCAGCACGGGCGCGCCATGGCCGGCGGCGTTCACCACCACGCGGGCCCGCAGCCGATAGCCCTCAGCGGTTTCCACGACGATTCCGTAGGGGCAGGGGACCAGTGCCGACACCTCGGCCCGGGGCACGAAACCCGCCCCCCTGGCCTCCGCCTCGCCCAGAAGCGAGGTCATGAAGGCGTGGCCGTCGAGGATACCGGTCTGCGGTGACCAAAGCGCCGCCTCACAGGCCAGTGCCGGCTCCATCTGCCGGGCCTCGGCGGTGGAGAGAAGCGCGAGACGGCCTGCACCGCAGGCCTCTGCCCCGGCCCGGATCCGCGCCAGCGTGGCGATCTGGCCGGGCACGGTGGCGACGATCAGCTTGCCGCAGCGGCGATGCGGCAGGTTGCGCGTTTCCAGATAGCGGTAGAGCAGGCCGCTTCCCTCAAGGCAGAGCCGCGCGCGCAGGCTGCCCGGCGGATAGTGGAGCCCGGCATGGATCACCCCGGAATTGCGGGCGCTGGTCTCGGCCCCGAAGCGGGTGGCGCGCTCAAGCACCAGCACCTCGCGCCCGGCAAGCGCCAGTTCCCGTGCAATGGCAAGGCCCACGACGCCCGCGCCGATCACGATGCAGTCCGCCTGGTCCATCCGTCCCCCATCGCCCGCTGTTACCCTTCGCCAAGAAGGCCCGGCCCGCGCATCGGACGCAAGCCCGGGTATTGCCGGATCCGGCCGTGGCCGCCTTTTCGGGGCAGGGCAAGGTAAATGCGGTGCTGGCCCGGGCAGGATCGCCTTCGAGCCATGGGCATTCAACGCGGCCCAAACCCCGCACGGGCCTTCCCCCGCCCGGAACAAGGCAAGAAGTGCCGCCGGGCAGCGCCCGACCGCCCCCCTCGGGCGCTATGGTGATAGAAGCGCGGGGAGCTGATGTATCTGGCGCGCACCCGGGGCCAGACCGAGTTCCCTCATATCGAGCTGCTGATCACCCCTCGATGATCCACTGGTTCTTGTCCATGGGGCTGGAGCCCGTCCAGGCGCGGATCCAGAAGCGGTTCGGCAGAACCAATGCCCGCCGGAATGCGCGGGCGCCCATGTGGCTTCACGAGGGAGCCGCCGTCGCCGCCTGCTCCTCCGACACCCGATGCACCTGCGGGGCAGTGACCGGCCCCGCAGGTGGGCGGCCCTCCGGTTGTGGTTGTCGCCCTCTGGTGCTTTTCCGTCTGCCTCATATCGTCGCGCAGGTGTCACCAATGCGCCGGGCCGAGGGGGCGGGTGTTGCGGCTGCCCGGCGGCGGCGCGTGTCTTGGTCCCGGATGGGAGAAAGGGCGCGGGCTGCGATGAGCACTTCGGAAGCGACGGATTCTTCCGTCGCCCTCTGCATGGCAGCGGGCGAGACCTGATCGGCAGCGATTTGCGCCTTGATTCCGGGCGGGCGAAGGGTTCACACGGCACAATATCAGAATCAACATATGGCGCGATGAAACACGCGTGGCCGTTCTGGAGAGGAAAACCCGAATGTCGATCCGCCCCGAGACCGTGACCGGATCGCAGAACCTGCGGGCGGCGGGGCTTTCGACGCTGGGCTTCGCGGTGTTCTCGGGCACCGATGCGGTGGTGAAGCTGATGGCGCAGGGCCTGTCGGTGCCGCAGATCACCTTCATGATAACCGGCTTCGCCTTTCTGCTGACGGTAGCGCTGACGCTCATGACCGGTCCTGCCGATACCTTGCGCCCGCGCCAGCCGGGGCTTGCGCTGCTGCGCGGACTGCTGCTCGCGGTTGATACGCTGCTGATCTACTATGCCTTCGCCATGCTTGATCTGGCCGAAGCCTACGTGCTGGCCTTCCTGACCCCGGCGCTTGTCGCACTGTTGGCGGCGATCCTGCTGGGAGAGCGGCTGCCGCTGGCCGGCTGGATCGGCATCGGGATGGGCTTTGCCGGGGTGATCGTGGCCTTGCAGCCGGGTGCGCGGGTGATGAATCTCGGCCATGCCGCCGCTTTCGGCTCGGCGCTGGTCTTCGCCTTCTCGATCATCCTGTTGCGCCGGATCCGGGCGGGAGAATCGGAGGCTGCGATGATTGCGGTCCTGCTTGCGGTATTGAACCTGCTGGCGCTGGGGCTGACGTTGGCCGGCGGCGGTTTCGTTGCGGTCAGCCCCGCGCAGCTTGGCCTTGCGGCGCTGGCGGGGTTTCTGACGGCGCTCGGGCATCTGTTCCTGATCCGGGCGGGGCGGATCGGCGCTGCCTCCATCGTGGCGCCGTTCCAGTATAGCCAGATCATCTGGGCCTGCATTTATGGCCTGGTGCTGTTCAATACCCCGATCGAGCCGCATCTGCTGCTGGGGGCGGCGGTCATCGTGCTCTCCGGCTGGCTGGTGCTGCGGCCGGCAGGCTGAGAGCGCACTACCCGACCTTGCTTGACCTTCCCGATTGTGGGGCGCAGCCTTGCCGCAGGAAAGGGGGGTGGGATGAGCGAGCATGGGGCACGGCCTGCCTCGCCGCCCTGTATGGCCGCCGATCTGCCGGACGATACCCTGCCGGAGAGCATCGCCCTTTGGCGCAAGGCAGAGCGGGCAAGGCGCCTCGCCGCGCGTGAGGGTCAGACGGTGGCCGGGCGGCAGGTGATCGCCGCCGCGCTGGCCCGGCATCTCGATGCGTTGCTGGCGCGGCGATTCGGCACCATGAGCGGATGGGTCGTTTCGGGCTACTGGCCGATCAGGGCCGAGCCCGACCTGCGGCCGTGGCTGACGGCACTGCATGGCGCGCGCGCGCGGGTCGCCCTGCCGGTGGTGGCCGAGCGCGCCGCGCCGCTGCAGTTCCGCCCGTGGTCGGCGGGTGCGAAGATGGAGCGCGGGCGCTGGAACATCCTCGTTCCCGCAACGGCGGAGACGGTGCTGCCACAGATCGCATTGGCACCGCTGGTCGGTTGGGACGATGCGGGCTATCGGCTGGGTTATGGCGGCGGCTATTTCGATCGGACGCTGGCCGCGCTCTCGCCGCGCCCCTACTGTATCGGGGTCGGCCTCCAGTCGTCCCGTATCGCCAGCATCCACCCACAACCGCATGACATCGGCTTCGATGCCGTCGTGACCGAGGCCGGGTTGCAATGGGAGCGCGGCGCGGGATAGGCCGGGCGCAGGTCGTCCGACGCCAACGGTAGAGTGCCTTGGGACGGGACTGCCGGGGAGAGCCTGTTTGCCATCCGAAGAATTGCCTCTCCGGCTGGCCTGCCTTTCCGGGGCGGGCAGGGGTGCGGTGCCCTTCCGCGCAGGCCCCGCCATGTCGCCGGGCAACACGGTGCCCATCCATGCGCAGGGGGCGCTCGCGCCCCCTCTTGAGCCTTTGGCTCAATTCACCCCCCGAGGATATTTATGAACAGATGATGAACAGAAAAGCGCATTTGGCTTCATCTGTTCATAAATATCCTCGGTGTTGTGTAACCAATTGTTCCGCAGTGTCACCAATTACGCCGCAATATCCGGGATTATCTGGGATCAGGTGATGACAGGTGATTGTGTGCGATGAGCTTTCCCTCGCGGTGCCACCATC
>JAIRJX010000147.1 GCA_031260425.1 Gemmobacter sp. | reverse complement strand
GCAATTCAGCTTCGACCTGCTTACCCAGTCGATGAAGGACAAGGCCGCGCAGCCCTATGTCACGCCGGAAAAGATCGGCGGCTTCTTCGCCGGACTGAAATACGACGACTACCGTCTGGTCAGCTTCAATCCGGAGCGCGCGCGCTGGCGGGACGCGAAGGACGGCCAGTTTCAGTTGCACGCCTTCCCGATGGGCTGGCTGTTCAGCGAACCGGTACGGATGTATGAGGTGCGGGGGGACGTCGCCTCGGAAATGGTGTTCACCACCGACGACTTCCGCTTCCTGAACGAGCTGGCGGCCAAGGTGCCGGCGGGCGAGACGATGCCGGGCGTGGCCGGGTTCCGGCTGCATACCCCGCTCAACCGCCTCGATGTGATGGACGAAGTGGTGGCTTTCCTTGGCGCCTCTTATTTCCGGGCGTTGGGCGAGGGGTCGGGCTACGGGCTCTCGGCGCGCGGTCTTGCGCTCAATACCGCGACCGACACAGCCGAGGAATTTCCGCGCTTCTCCGCCTTCTGGATCGAACGCCCCGGCCCCGGCGCGCGTGAGGCCGTGGTCCATGCCGCGCTGGAATCACCTTCGGTCACCGGCGCTTATCGCTTCGTCATCCGCCCCGGTGTCGAGACGGTGATGGAGGTGACGGTGCGGCTGTTCTTCCGCGCCAATGTGGCGCAACTGGGCATCGCACCGCTGACTTCGATGTATCTCTTCTCCGAGCGCAACCGCCACAAGTTCGACGACTACCGCCCGCAGGTGCACGACAGCGACGGACTGCGCATCACCCGTCCCGATGGCGATGTGCTGTGGCGACCGCTGAACAATCCGCCGCGCCTTGCCGGATCGTATCTCGCGGAAAGCAGCCCGCGCGCCTTCGGCCTGCACCAGCGCGACCGCGACTTCGCGCATTACCAGGACGCCGAGGCGCATTACGAGCGCCGCCCCTCGCTGGAGGTGGAGCCGGTGGGTGACTGGGGCCGCGGCGCCGTGCGCCTGGTCGAGATCCCGTCCGACCTGGAGGTCAACGACAATATCGTCGCCTTCTGGGTTCCGGAGGATGCCGTCAAGGCCGGCGAGACGCGCGAATTCTCCTATCGTCTGCGCTGGGGCAACCTGCCGCCGGAGGATCGCGACGATATCGCGCATGTGCTGGAAACCCGCTCCGGCGTAGGAGGGGTCTCGGGCGTGGCGGGCGCGGAGAACACGCGGAAATTCGTGATTGATTTCACCGGCGCTCCGCTTGACCCGCTGCCCGCCGATGCACCGCTGGAGCCGGTGGTGACCGTGCAGGGCGGCGAGATCACCTCGCAGAGCTTCCAGCGCGTCCAGGGGGCCGACATCTGGCGGCTCGCGCTCGATGTGAAGGCGGAAGCGGGGGGCACGGTGGAGCTGGTGGCGCATGTCGCGGGCTACGGCCGCAAACTGACCGAGACCTGGCTCTATCAATGGATCAATGCATGATGCGGGACATCGGCTCTCTGACCACCTCCGAGATCGAGGTTCTGGTGCGGGAACAGGGTGCGCCTCCCGAGGCTCCGCTGGTCATGCCCAAGCAGGTTCTCGAAGCTTCTCGTGCCGGCCGTCTGCGCGCCATGCTGGCGCGGCTGTCGCCGGGGAATGCGCCGCATCGGGAGCTGTGATTCATGACCGCCCCTCCGGTGGCGCGTGCCGCGTCGCCGCCTGATACGGCCATCCTGCCACGCGGGGTGGCGATCGTGCTCAGCCTGCTGGCCGGGGCTGGGGCCTTCATGCTGTTTCTCCAGTTCGGCATGTCGGACGGGCTGGACTTCATCGACATCCTGCGCGCCGGCCTGATCCTGATCTCGACATGGTGGCTGGCCTGGGGCGCGGTGCAGGGGCTGATGGGCCTGACCACGCGCGCACTGCCGCCCGCGGGCGGGTCGACCGGAGCGCCGCTCACCACGCGCACCGTGGCGCTGGTGCCGATCTACAATGAGGATCCGGTCACCACCTTCTCGCGGATCGCCGCGATGGACGAAAGCCTTCAGGCCACCGGACAGGGTGAGCATTTCCATATCGCCATCCTGTCGGACAGCCGCAACGAGGCAATCGCCGCCGGCGAACGTTTCTGGTTCCTGAGGCTGATGCAGGACCGGGGCGCGCAAGGCCGGCTGTTCTATCGCCGCCGCACCGACAACGCGGGCAAGAAGGCCGGCAACATCGAGGATTTCATCCAGAAATCCGGTGGCACCTATGATTTCGCGCTGGTTCTTGATGCCGACAGCCTGATGGAAGGCGAAACCATCGTCGAGATGGCGCGGCGGATGGAAGCGGCGCCCGATCTTGGCCTGCTGCAGACGCTGCCGGTAGTGACCCGAGCACAGAGCCGCTTCGGCCGCGCGATGCAGTTCTCTGCGGCCTTTCATTCCCCGGTCTTTGCGCGGGGGCTGGCGATGATGCAGGGCCGCACCGGGCCGTTCTGGGGCCATAACGCCATGGTGCGGCTGCGCGCCTTCGCCGAAAGCTGTGGCCTGCCGGAACTGAGCGGCCCACCGCCCTTCGGCGGCCATATCATGTCGCATGACTATGTAGAGGCTGCGCTGCTCGCCCGTTCGGGCTGGCGGGTGCGGCTCGACGATGATCTGGGCGGTTCGTTCGAGGAGGGACCGGAGAATCTGATCGACCATGCGAGGCGCGACCGTCGCTGGTGCCAAGGCAATCTGCAACATGCCCGGCTGCTCGCGGCACCCGGCCTGAAGCCGTGGAGCCGCTTCGTGTTCTTCCAGGGCATCATGGCCTATATCTCGCCGCTGTTCTGGATCGGCTTCATGCTGGCTTCGGTGGCGGCCCCCTATTTCGCACCGCCGCCCGACTATTTCCCCGAACCCTACTGGCCCTTCCCGATCTTCCCGCAGGCCGAGACCTCCAAGGCCATCGGTCTGGCTATCGGGGTATTCGGCCTCCTGATCCTGCCGAAATTCGCCGTCGCCCTCCAAGCCGCGATGAGCGGGCGGGCGCGGGCTTTCGGGGGGGCCGCGCGGGCCTTCGCCTCGACAGGGGCAGAGCTGCTGTTCTCCTCCCTCACCGCGCCGGTGCTGCTGGCCTGGCAGACGCGCTCGGTGTTTCAGGTGCTGCTCGGCCGCGATGGCGGCTGGCCCACCAACAACCGGGGCGATGCGCGACTGAGCCTGGCCGAGGCCTGGGCCGCCAGCCACTGGATCGTCACCACCGGGCTGACGGGATGGGCGGGAACCTGGCTGCTGGCGCCGGGTCTCGTGGTCTGGATGCTGCCGGTTCTGGTACCGATGTTGCTTGCTCCGCTCATCGTCGGCTGGTCTTCCCGTCCGGCGCAGGGCGGGTTATTCCTCACCCCCACGGATATCGGCGAGGCCCCGGTGATGCGGCGCCAGCGCGAGATCCATGCAGAGTGGGAGAAAGACATGGACACGACCCGGGAAAGCCCGGAGATGGTGGAGGCTGCGTATGCGAGGGTCTGACGCAGCCGTCCCGCAGGCGGTCCGCGTCCCCTCTATCCGCGATCCCCGGCTCGACGTGTTCCGCGGCCTGTGTCTGGTGATGATCTTCATCAACCACACGCCCGGCACGGTGTTCGAGCATTTCACCTCCCGCAACTTCGGCTTCTCCGACGCGGCCGAGGCCTTCGTGCTGATGTCCGGCATTGCGGCGGGCATCGCTTATGGCAAGTATTTCACCGGACCTTCGCCCGCTTCCTTCTGGGCCGGGACGGGGCGGATCTGGCGACGGGTCTGGACACTCTATCAAGTCCATATCGTGACTACGGTAATGGCGCTGGGGCTTGCTGCCGCAACCGCTTATTTCTTCGGCGGGTTCGAGGCGATGCAGCGCAACGCCATCCGCTTCCAGTATCAGATGCCGCTCCAGTTCCTGATCGGCATCCCGCTGCTGACCCATCAGATCGGTTACGCCAATATCCTGCCGCTTTATGCGGTGCTGCTGTTCGTGGCACCGCTGACGCTCTGGGCCGGAGCGCGCCGGCCCAAACTGGTGATGACGGTTTCGGTGCTGCTCTGGCTTGGCGCCGCCATGACCTATCTGAACCTGCCCAATTTCCCGATGCGGGGCGGCTGGTTCTTCAACCCGATCAGTTGGCAGGTGATCTTCACGCTGGGGCTGCTGAGCGGCCTGGCGATGCGGCGCGGAGAGCGCTTCGTGCCGCGCAGTGGCTGGCTTCTGGCGATCTGCATCGCCTGGCTGCTGTTCGCGCTTCTCGCCGCCCGGAACAGAACGGTGTCAGAGGCGCTGGGCCACACACTCCACCTGACGTCCGAATATCTGCATGTCCACTGGATTTTCGTCGCCTTCGACAAGACCTATCTGGCACTGCCCCGGCTGAGCCACGCGCTTGCCCTGGCCTATGTGCTGGCGAACTGGCCACTGGTGCGGCGGCTTTGCGCGACGCGCGGGGTGGCGCCTTTCGCGCTGCTGGGCCGGCATGGGCTGGCGGTGTTCGGGTTGGGTGTGGTGCTGTGTTATGGCGCGAACGGGGCAAAGCTGATGGCGCCGCCAAGCCTGGCGCTGGATAGCGCGCTGATTGGCGGTGGGGTGGCACTGATGATGATGCTGGCCTGGAGCAAGGAAGCCTGGCGCCGCGCCGAGACGCGGGGCGGTTGAGGCGCCCCGCTGCGATGTGTGGGATCCGGTGGGGCGGCCCGAGCTTCGGATCAAAACGCCGTCATGCCGGGGGCTGGCCTGTTGGCGCGCGGCGTCCAGCGCCACGGGAAGGCAGTGCCCGACTGGAAACACTCGGAGTGCTACAGGAGAGCCGGCGTCAAAGTAACGCCACAGAGGGCGGCGCCTGACCGCGGGTGGGCGCTGAGGCGGTTGTGGTCTGCACTTTATGGCTCAACCACGCCCCCGCGCCAGCGTCACCAAAGCGCTCCGGGGGCGGTCGGGTGCTGCCCGGCGGTGCTGCGCACCTTGTTCCGGGCAGGGAAAGGCTCACACGACGTGAGATCGGATCCGAAGCGGCAACCTTGCCAGACGCGGTCATCGTGCAAAGACACCCCGCCCATGCAGGTTTTCCTTGACGGGCAAGCCACGCTTCGGCATGGAGTGAATGAGCGTTCACTCTCGCCAGCTTTCAATCATGACAGATCCTTTCGACCAGCCGGACCAGCCCGACGATCCGCTTCGCCCGCGCGAGGCGGAGATCCTCGGCAGGATCCGCGATACCTTTGTAGAAAAGGGTTTCGACGGCGCCTCGATGCAGCAGTTGGCACGTGCAGCGGGGATGAGTGTCGGCAATTTCTACCGCTATTTCCCGTCGAAGGCGGCGATGGTCAAGGCGATGATCCGCCGCGATCTGCGCGAGGTGGAAGAGAAATTCGCCGAAGTGCTGCGTGCGCCCGATCCGCTGGTCGCGCTACGCTGCGGCCTGCACAGCCGCATCGCCGAGGAGGGCTGCGATGATGGCACGCTCTGGGCCGAGATCAACGCTGCAGCGGCGCGCAAGCCGGAACTCGCCGCTGTGGTGGACGGAATGGAATGCTGCGTTTTCGGCCACCTGCTGACCACCTTCGCGCGCATCACCGGGTTCGGCCCCGAGGAAACCGCACGTCGGTTCACCACCCACGCCGCCGTCGCGGTCATGCTGGTGAATGCGGTGGCCCTGCAGCGTAAGACCGGCGGCGCTGCGCCGCAGGACGAGATCGTCAGAATGATTCAACGATTGACGGATGTGCTTCTCGACGAGGTCGCATCGGCCAGGGCGGGAGAGTGATGGATATGCAGATCGTGTCATTGGTATTGGCCGCCATGATGCTTGCCCCCGTCGGCGTACGAGCACAGGAAGCCATGCAGCAGACGAAACCTGTGCTGACGCTGCCGGCTATCTCGGTGTCGGAGGCGTCAATGCGTGACCTGCGCGAGCGGGTGATCGCCGGCGGCCTCGTCGGCGCGGTGGAGCAGGTCATCGTCCAGCCGCTGATCGAGGGCCAGCCGATCGAGGCGCTTGAGGCCGAGGCGGGTGATTACGTCGATCAAGGTCAGGTGCTGGCCAGACTTTCACTCACCGCGCTGGAACTGCAGCGCAGCCAGTTGAAGGCCGGGCTCGCCTCGGCGAAGGCCGCCGTGGCACAGGCTGAAGCACAGGTGCTGGAGGCGGTATCCGCCGCCGACGAGGCCGCCCGCGTAGCCACCCGCACCGCTACGCTGAACGAAAGGGGGCAGGCCAGCGCCGCCGCCAACGACCAGGCGCAGGCGGGGGCGACGGCTGCGAATGCGCGGGTGACGGTGGCGCGGCAGATGGCCGAGGCGGCGCGGGCGCAGGTCGAACTGGCCGAGGCGCAACTTGCCAATGTGGAACTGAACCTGACACGCACCAATGTCGTGGCTCCGGTGGCGGGCGAGGTGCTGTTGCGCAACGCGCAGATCGGCGCGGTGGCCAGCGCCACCGGTCAGCCGATGTTCGTGCTGATGAAGAACGGTGCGCTGGAGCTGCGGGCCGAGATCGCCGAAGCCGACCTGATCGGGCTGCAACCAGGCATGGGCGCGTGGGTCCGCGCCGTCGGCATGGCCGAACCGCTTTCGGGCACCGTCCGGCTGGTGGAGCCGGGAGTGAATGCCGCCACCCGGCTCGGCACCGCGCGGATCACGCTCGACAATACCCATATCCTGCGCTCCGGCATGTATGCGGAGGCCGAGATCGTGGTGGCCGAACGGAGGGCGCTGGCGGTGCCGGTCACCGCTGTCGGTGCTGCGGCCGAAGGCGCCACGGTAATGGTGGTGCGGGACGGCATCGTCCATCGCGCCGCCGTCCGAACCGGCATCCGCGACGCGGGCTGGATCGAGATCGTCTCGGGTCTGGCGGAGGGCGAGCAGGTGGTGACCAAGGCCGCCGCCTTCGTTCGCGATGGCGACCGGGTGAACCCCATCGCCGCACCGACGCAGTAAAGGGGGGGCACGATGAACTTCTCCGCCTGGTCGATCCGCCACCCGATCGCACCGCTTCTGGCCTTCGTCATGTTGCTGGTGCTGGGCTGGCAAAGCTTCAACACCCTGCCCGTCACCCGCTTTCCGAATATCGACGTGCCGCTGGTCGCGGTAACGGTGGTGCAATCCGGTGCCGCGCCGGCCGAGATGGAGACCCAGATCACCAAGGAGGTCGAGGATGCCGTCGCCGGCATCGCCGGGGCGAAGGACATCACCTCCACCGTGACCGACAGCGTTTCGCAGACCCTTGTCGTATTCCGCATGGAGGTGCCAACCGACAAGGCAGTGCAGGACGTAAAGGACGCTATCGACAAGATCCGTAGCGACCTGCCGGGCGATGCCGAGCCCCCCATCGTCAGCCGCATCGACGTGGAGGGGCAGGCCATCATGACCTTCGCCGTCTCCGCCCCGAACATGACGATGGAGGAGTTGTCCTGGTTCGTCGACGATACGATCAAGCGCGGACTTCAGGGCCGCCCCGGCGTGGGCAAGGTAGAGCGCTATGGCGGTGCCGATCGCGAGATCCGCATCGAACTCGATCCGGTGAAGCTTGGCAGCTACGGCATCACCGCGCCGCAGGTCAGCCGGCAGTTGCGCGCGACCAACGCCAATCTCGGCTCCGGCCGGTCGGAGCTGGGGGCAGGGGAACAGGCAATCCGCACGCTTGGCAATGCCGATACGGTGGAACAGTTGCGCGCCACCACCATCGCGCTGCCGGGCGGGCTGCATGTGCGGCTGAGCGATCTCGGCACGATCAGTGACACCTATCAGGAATTGCGCAGCTTCTCCCGATTCAACGACGATCAGGTGGTGACCTTCGCGGTGTTCCGCGCCAAGGGCTCCTCAGAGGTCTCGGTGGCGGAGGTGGTGAATGCCGAACTCGACCAGTTGCGCGCGGCACATCCGGATGTCGGCATCTCGCTGGTCGACGATACGGTGTTCTACACCTACGGTAATTACGAAAGCGCGCTGCATACGCTGATGGAGGGGGCGCTGCTGGCAATCCTCGTGGTGCTGGCATTCCTGCGCAACTGGCGCGCCACAGCCATCGCCGCCGTCGCCCTGCCGCTCTCGGCGATCCCGACCTTCTATATAATGGACCTGCTGGGTTTTTCGCTGAACCTCGTGAGTTTCCTCGCGATCACGCTGGCGACCGGCATTCTGGTCGACGACGCGATTGTGGAGATCGAAAACATCGCCCGTCACATCCGCATGGGAAAGACACCCTACCGTGCCTCGATCGACGCGGCAGACGAGATCGGCCTTGCGGTGATCGCCACCACCTTCACCATCATTGCGGTCTTCGTGCCGGTCAGCTTCATGCCCGGCATTCCGGGGCAGTATTTCCGGCAATTCGGCCTGACGGTAGCGATTTCGGTCATGTTTTCGTTGCTGGTCGCCCGCCTCATCACGCCGATGATGACGGCCTATCTGATGAAGACAGGGGATGCCGCCGGGCATGGTGACCACACGGACGGCTGGGTGATGCGGCACTATCTGAAGCTGGTGCGCCTCTCGACCGCGGGGGGGCCGCGCTTTCTCCCGGCGCGCTATCTCACGTTGCTGACCGGGATCGGGGTTCTGGCAGTCTCGGTGCATTTCATGCTCAAGGTGCCTGGCAGTTTCCTGCCGCCCGAGGATGTAAGCCGCATCGTGATCAGCGTGGAGCTGCCCCCCGGCACCACGCTTGCCGAGACCGGGGCCACCACCGACGCGATGGCGGCACGGATCCGCGATGTCGAGGGAGTGCGAGATATCTTCGTGCTGGGCGGCGCCTCCCCCAAAGGGGATCTGGACATCCGCCGCGCCTCGGTCACGGTGCTGCTCGACAGGCTCGACCATTCACTGCTGCACCGTCTGGCGCAGATCGGCAACGCCGTGCCGCTGCTTTCCGCGCTGATCCCCGAGGTGGAAAGCAGCGGCCGCACCCGGCCACAAGACCAGATCGAGGCGGAAATCTTCCGCCGCCTGCGCGACATTCCCGACATACGGGCCTTCAAGCTGAACGATCGGGGCGACCGCGACCTTTCCTTCTCGATCCTCGCTGACAACGAGAAAGACCTGAATCTTGCCGTAGCGCGGCTGGAGGCGGCGCTGGTGGCGGAGCCGCTGCTCGCCAATGTCGCATCGGAAGGGGCGCTGCCGCGGCCGGAGCTTCAGATCACACCGAAGCCGGCCGAGGCGGCGCGGCTGGGCGTCACCACGGCAGCCATTGCCGAGGTGGTGCGGGTCGCCACCATCGGTGACGTCGATGCGGCGCTGGCGAAGCTGTCGATCGACAACCGCCAGATCCCGGTGCGGGTGCGACTGAATGACGGCACGCGTGGCGATCTGGCGCGCCTTGCCGCATTGAGGGTGCCAACCGCTTCAGGCGCCTCCGTCCCGCTTTCGGCAGTGGCGGAGATCCGCATTGCCGAAGGTCCGTCGGCGGTGGAGCGGCTGAACCGCGAGCGGCGCGCAACCATCGGGGCGAACCTGCCGGTGGGCGTGGCGCTCGGCACCGCGTCGGAGCGGTTCAAACAGATCACCGAAGGGGTGGACCTGCCGGCAAGCGTCCGGATCGCCGAATCCGGCGATGCCGAGATCCAGCAGGAAATGATGCAGAGCTTCGGCAATGCGATGACCATGGGGGTGATGCTGGTCCTGACAGTGCTGATCCTGCTCTTCGGTTCGGTGATCCAGCCCTTCACCATCCTGCTGTCGCTGCCGCTCGCCATCGGCGGGGTGGCGGCGGCGCTGATCCTGACCGGCTCGCCGCTGTCGATGCCGGTGATGATCGGCATGCTGATGCTGATGGGGATCGTGACCAAGAACGCCATCCTGCTGGTGGATTTCGCCATCGAAATGCGCAACCGCGGCTTCGACCGGTTCGCGGCGGTGGTGGAGGCGGGGCATAAACGGGCGCAGCCCATCGTGATGACCTCCATCGCCATGTCGGCCGGGATGCTGCCCTCGGCGCTGGGGGTGGGAGAGGGCGGTTCGTTCCGCGCACCGATGGCAACGGCGGTGATCGGCGGCATCATCGCCTCCACCGTGCTGAGCCTTGTGGTGGTGCCGGCCTTCTTTCTCATCATGGACGATCTCTCGAGCCTGCTGGCACGGGTGGCCCGGCTCCTGGTCGGCCCGGGCGAGCGTGAGCCCGAGGTGCTGACGCCCGAGGCGGTAACGGTTGGTCTCACCGATCTGGAGGCGCGGGTGGCGCGGCTGGAAACCCCGCCGCCGCCACCCGACAGCAGGCCGGCGCTGATCGTTGCCGAATGAGCATCGGGGCGGAGCCTTCGCGCGTCGCCCCCTTGCATCGCCCGCCTGCCCGGCCCAGAATCGGCCGCGAAAGGGAGGCTACCATGGATCTGGCTGCGGTTCTCGACGCGATCGACGGCGCTAACGCGGCGGATCCGACGCCGGAGGAGGGGCGCCCCGCTGCACTGCTTTATGGCGAGCGGATGAGCGCGGAACTGGCGCGGCAGGTGCGAGATGCTTCAGACCTGTTGCGCATCGCCGCGCGCGGACAACATGTGGAGCGCTGGCTCCTGCCCCGCGCCGCCTATCCGGAAGGCAAGGAGGGCTATCTCAACTGGCGTCGCGAACAGGGCCGCCGCCACGCCGAGCGAGTGGCGGGCATGATGGCTGATGCCGGCTACGACGCGGCGGCACAGGCGCGTATCGGTGTGCTGCTGCGGAAAGAGGGCATCAAGCGCGACGCAGAGGTGCAGGCGCTGGAAGACGTGATCTGCTTCGTGTTCCTGCGCCACTATTTCGCGCCCTTCGCCGCGAAACATGGGGCGGACGACCTGCGCGGGATCGTTGCCAAGACCGCCCGCAAGATGTCCGCCTCCGCCCGTATCCGCGCGCTGGTCGAGTTCACCCTGCCGCCGGATCTGGCTGACGCCATGCGTGCGGCAGGGTAGGGACGGCTGCCGGTCAATGCTTAGGACTAGCGCACAATTCTGGTCTGAAAGCAGTTGTTCCGTGCAGATCGCAGGTCGACAAAGCTGATCTCGTCGCGCGCCAGCAACTCGGCTGCATAACTGGCGACTTCGCTCCGGGCGACAACCTTCCCTGTCCCGTAGCGGATCCGCTGATCAGCCGTATAGCCTTTGAGCAAGTAGTCCGGGCTGGTCAGAATTGGAGGAATACCCGCGCCAGACCATGGCTTGCACGCGTCGGCGCACAGGAAGATCGGGCCCGTCTCGGCAAAGGGTTGCACCCCGTCGAATGGCCGCCAGGCCAGGATCAACATCCCTGCCCCCTTGGGAATGAAGTCCAGGCAGTGCCGGCACGGGTTGCCTTCGCCATCGGAAACTGCGTGCTCGGGCAGGCAATCATACGCATCGCGCCCGCCGTTTCGCAGCGCATTCACCTTGTCGCTCGGAAGCGGAAGAAACTTTATCTTTTCCATCGGAAACCTCCTGAAGTCAGAGGTTCATATTTCGCTCGGACAAGTCTGTCTCAACCCGTTTCCTGCTCTTAGGTGTCTGTCCGTTCAGGCCCGCATCCCAACCACCGCCACGCCCAGCGTTTCCAGCACCTTCGCCTCGATCTGGGGGGCGTTCATACCGGCCACGGCATACATTGCCTCGGGGCTGGCTTGATCAATGAAGGTATCGGGCAGCACCATGGAGCGGTATTTCAGGCCCCGGTCGAACACGCCCTTCTCGGCCAGCAGATGCGCGACATGGCTGCCGAAGCCGCCCAGCGCGCCTTCCTCGACGGTGATCAGCGCCTCGTGATGGCGGGCGAGTTGCAGGATCAGGTCGCGGTCCAGCGGCTTGGCGAAACGGGCATCTGCCACGGTGCACTGCACGCCTCGCGCCGCCAGCGCCTCCGTGGCCTTCAGCACCTCGGCCAACCGGGTGCCGAACGAGAGCAGCGCTACCCGCCCCCCCTCGCGCATCAACCGGCCACGGCCGATCTCCAGGGTCATGCCGCGCTCGGGCATCTCCACCCCGGTGCCCTCGCCGCGCGGATAGCGGAAGGCGCTGGGGCCTGCGTCATGGGCCGCCGCTGTTGCGACCATATGCATCAGTTCCGCCTCATCCGCCGCCGCCATCACCACCATGCCGGGCAGATTGGTGAGGAAGGCCACGTCGAAAGCCCCGGCATGGGTAGCGCCATCCGCCCCCACCAGCCCGGCACGGTCGATGGCGAAACGTACCGGCAGGCGCTGGATCGCCACATCATGCACCACCTGATCATAGCCGCGTTGCAGGAAGGTTGAATAAAGCGCGCAGAACGGCTTCATTCCCCCCGCAGCAAGACCGGCGCTGAAGGTCACTGCGTGCTGCTCGGCAATGCCGACATCAAAGCAGCGCTTCGGGAAACGCTCGGCAAAGAGGTTGAGCCCGGTGCCATCCGGCATCGCCGCCGTCACCGCAACAATACGCTCGTCACGCACAGCTTCCGCGATGAGGCTTTGCGCGAAGACCTTTGTATAGTCCGGCGCGTTGGATTTCGCCTTCTGCTGCACCCCGGTCAGCACGTCGAACCTGGCCGTGGCATGGCCCCTGTCAGCCGCCGCTTCCGCCGGGGCATAGCCCTTGCCCTTGCGGGTGATGACATGGATCAGCATTGGCCCGTCGGCCCGCGCCCTGACGGTGCGCAGAACCGGCAGAAGCTGGTCGAGGTCGTGGCCATCCACCGGCCCGACATAGGAAAACCCCAATCCTTCGAACAGCGTGCCGCCAACGGTCATGCCCTTGAGCATCTCCTTCGCCCGCCGCGCGCCCTCCTGGAACGGCTCGGGCAGAAGGCTCACCGCACCCTTGGCCGCCGCCTTCAGTTCCTGGAACGGCGCCCCGGCATAGAGCCGCGAGAGATAGGAGGACAGCGCGCCGACCGGCGGGGCGATCGACATCTCGTTGTCGTTGAGGATGACGAAGAGCCGCTTTCTCAGATGGCCGACATTATTCATCGCCTCGAAAGCCATGCCCGCGCGCAACGACCCGTCGACCATGAACGCGATCGCATCCACCGGCTCGACCCCCACAGACGCCGCCGCCTTGTAGCCCCGCGCCGCCGAGATGGA
>JAIRJX010000014.1 GCA_031260425.1 Gemmobacter sp. | reverse complement strand
AGCGACGTGAGCCGCTTCACAGGGCGGGCATGTCGCTTCGGCAAGGTCTGGGACGGAAGCGAGAGCAGTTTCTCCCACACTTCTTCCGGGATGGACGGGTTCGGCTTCAGCTCCACCGGGTTGATCAGCACCCGACGGCCGGGCAGCTCGTCGCCTCCGTCCCCGCCCGACATCAGGGCCTTGGCGATATCGGTCACCGAGGCTTCGTCGAAGAACGGCAGCAGGCAGTCGACCGAGTTCAGCCGATCATTGCCGGGAATCCGTCGCGCCAGTGGCGTGCGCACCATCCGGCCCAGAAGCTGGGTGATATGCGTCCTGTCCCGTGCAGGCCGGAACGAGACCATGACCTCGGCGCGCGGGCAGTCCCAGCCGGTGCTGATGGCGTCTTTCGCGATCAGTACACGGATCCAGGTCGATTCCTGCACACGCTCGGGCGAGATGTAGGGAACGGCATGAGCCCCGAAGGTCTGGGCAGTATGTTCCCCGAACACATGCGCCACTGCATCCTCGGTGAGGTCTGGCCATTGTGCGAAGATGGTGTCGAGCGCCTTGCCGATCTCGTTGTGATCGGGTGCGTTCGGTACCTGCAGGACCATCAGCGGCAGCACGGTGTCGGCATCGTCCTGTTGCTGGCCATAGGCCACCCAAGCGGCCGAAATTTCCCTCAGCTTGTCGGTGCCACGACGGACGAGCACGGTATCGAACTGGCCCGCATCCTTGGGGACATCAAGGATAATCGTGTCCTTCAGCAAGCCCGACGCCTGAACCTTGGCGGAATCCACCACCACGTTGGGCAGGGTCGCGCGGCTCTGCATGTCGGACATCGCCGCGTTGAACCGTCGTTTACGGATGCAGACTAAACCGCGAGGGGAAGATGGCGCAAGCCGAATGGCGCCCGGCGCCTGCAATCCTCAGATGCTTCCTGCGCCAAAAGCGATTGCTCCGGCCCGCCGATTCTCAAAAGAGCGCAGACTGTCCCGACGTGAAGCCCTCGATTCACCGCAGAACTTCTGTGTCGCAGGCTGCGCCCCGGGGGCGCCCGGCAATTGAGCCGTTCTCCCTTCCCCTTGAAGCGGCTTGGCTTTGCTTCTTGTCCAAATACTCAAATACCCGGACGGGACCGGGCGCAGGGTCAGGGGATCAGACCGTGTGGAGGTAAAGGTCGAAATCGACCTCCGAAACGGTGCGTGCCACGCGGGCATATTCGGCCGCCTTGATGGCGGTGAAAGTGCGATGCATGTCTTCGCCCAATGCCTCTTTCAGGAAGGCCGAGGCTCGGGCCGCCGCGATGGCCGAGCGCCAGTCGATCGGGATCGGCGGGGCATCCTGCCCGCCCTCATAGCCGTTACCGGTGGTTTCGGGGCCGGGGTCGAGCCGTTCGTCCAGCCCCTTGCGGATACCCGCCAACACGGTCGCCGCCACCAGATAGGGATTGGCATCGACGCCGGCCGGCCGGTGCTCGATCCGGCGCGCCCGGATGTCGCCCGCGGGGATGCGCAGCGCCACCGAGCGGTTGTTCACCCCCCAGGTTGGCGCAACCGGCGCGTAGGACTGGGATGCGAAGCGGCGCCAGCTGTTGGCGTGCGGGGCAAAGACCAGCATGGAGTCGCCCATAGTCGCCCGCAACCCGCCCAATGCATGGAGGATCGGATCCGACCACGACCCTCCGGCTTCCTCCATGAAGACGTTGTGGCCTGTCCCGTCCAGCAGAGAGACGTGGAAATGCATCCCCGACCCGGCATAGTCCTCATTCGGTTTTGCCATGAAACAGGCGGTCACGCCATGGGCACGGGCCTGCGCCCGCACGATGCGTTTCAGCCGCATCAGATCATCCGCCGCCTGCATCACGTCGGCGCGGTAATGTAGCGTCAACTCATACTGGCCCGGGGCGTATTCCGAGATCATGGTCTCTGCCGTAATCCCGGATTTCCCCGCCGCTGCGTAGATGTCAGAAAAGAGTGGCAGCATCCCGTGCAGGTGATCCACCGAATAGACTTCGGTCTTCCGGGAAGGGCGACCATCCAGCACGTCGCGCGCCGGCACCATCTTGCCCTGTGCATCGCGTTCATTCGCCAGCAGGAAGAATTCCAGTTCGAACGCCCCCGCCGGATATAGGCCCGTCGCCGCCAGCGCATCGACCTGCCGCTGCAGGACGTGGCGCGGATCCGAGGTCATCCTGTCGCCCTCCAGCGTGTAGAGCGACATGAACACCTCACCGCGCGGCGGATCGGATTTGTGCAGCGGCTTCAGCGTGCCGGGGATCGGCCAAGCCCGCAGGTCGCCGTCGCCCTGATCCCAGATCAGCCCGGTCTCGTGCACATCCTCACCACAGATGTCGAGCCCGAGAATCGAGATCGGCAGATGCCGTCCATTGTTGTAAAAGGACAAAAGCTCATGGCGCCGGATGATCTTGCCGCGCCCGATTCCGTTCGCATCGTGTAACACGATGTCGAAGGCCTCGATCTCGGGATGGGCAGCGAGGAAAGCTTCGGCCTCCGAGAGGCGGGAACCGGAGGGGCTGGGCGTATCGGTCATGCGGAAAACAGCTCGGTCAGAATTTCGTCGAAGGCGGCAATGAGGCGGTCGATCTGGCGCTTTCTGGTGGCAGGGCTGACCAGCATCATGTTGTGGAACGGCGCGATCAGGCAGCCGCGATTGACGAGACCGGTATGGATTGCGGCCTCCACTTCCGGCTGATGCGCGAGTGCCGCCTCGGCGCCGTTGCGCAAGGGGCCGGGGGCACAGATGAATTCCACCCGCGCGCCGACACGCGCCACATGCCAAGGCGCACGATGGGTCTCGATCACGCGGCGCAACCCGGCGGAGAGCCGCTCGGCCCCTTTTTCCATATGGGCATAGGCCGCCTTGGTCATCACCTGCGACAGGTTGGCCTTGAGGCAAGCGAATTGCATCGGATTGCCAGCCAGCGTGGTGCCCATGCCGGAATGGCCCGAGGGGCGTTCGGCATCATAGGCGGCAAAGCGGCCCGCTACCTCGGTGGTCATCCCCCAGACAGCGGCGGGGATCCCGCCCGCCACGCATTTGCCGACTACGAACATGTCCGGGCTGAGCGAATGGACGCGGGTATAGCCGCCGAGCCCGGACGAGATCGTATGCGTCTCGTCCATGACGAGAAGCGCGCCATAGCGGCGACTGAGCGTGCGCAGCCCGTCATGGAAGCCCGCCTCCGGCAGCACCATGCAGGAATTGGTGAGTACCGGTTCGGTCAGGATGGCAGCAATCTCGCCCGTGGCCAGCGCGGCCTCCACCCCGGCGAGGTCGTTGAACTCCACCACCGCTGCAGTCTG
>JAIRJX010000351.1 GCA_031260425.1 Gemmobacter sp. | reverse complement strand
GCCGCATCATCCTCACCCATACCAATGCCGAGGTGCGGGAGTTGAACGAAGCTGCCCGCGAACGGATGCGCGAAGCCGGAAACCTTGGCGACGATGTGCATGTCGCCGCCGAACGTGGTGTGCGAATCTTCGCCCCCGGCGACCGCATCATGTTCCTGCAAAACGAGCGCGGGCTTGGCGTGAAGAACGGCACGCTCGGGACCATCGAGCAGGTCAGCGCGCAGAGTATGACCGTCCGCACCGATGACGGGCGGGGCGTTGCGTTCGACCTTAAGGACTACAACAAGATCGACCACGGTGATGCCGCCACGATCCACAAGGCGCAGGGCATGACGGTGGACCGTACCCATATTCTGGCGACGCCCGGCATGGACCGCCACGGCAGCTATGCCGCCCTGTCCCGCCACCGCGGCGGCGTGGACCTGCACTACGGCCGCGACGACTTCCGCAACGACGAGCAACTTGCTCGCACGTTGGGCCGCGACCGCGCCAAGGATATGGCGAGCGATTACGAACAGCGCGATCCGGAGCGCGACTATGCCGAGCGGCGCGGCATCACCTTCCGCGAGCGTGTCGAGCGCGTGGTCGAGATCGTCAAGCAGGCGCCCGAAAAGGTGCGCGGCATGTTCGACGGCCTACGCCTGCCCGCCGCCGGCGGGCAAACGCCGGAAAGGACGGTGACGGACGACCCGGAAGTGGCGCTGCGCCGGGCGCGCACCGATGCGCTCAAACGCCATGCCCGCGCCGTGGACGCCATCTTCAGCGCCGAGGATGCAGGCGGCAAAGCCGACCCGGCGCAGCGGCGCGAATTGGTCGATGCCCGCAAAACCTTCGAGGAAGTCCGCCCCTACGGCTGGCGCGATGCCGAGGCGGCTTATGTCAAAGAGCCGGACCTTGCCGGCGAAGCGGCGGGCGGCAAGATCAACCGCGCCATCCGCGCGCTCCAGCTCGAAACCGAAATCCGCACCGACCTGACCCAGCGCGCCGACCGTTTCGTCGAACGCTGGCACAAGCTCGGCCAGACCAGCCAGCGCCAGTATCAGGCGGGCGACATGTCCGGCTATCACGCCACCCGCCGCACGATCGGCGAGATGGCGTTCAAGCTCGAACGCGATCCGCAACTGGAATCGATCCTTGCCAACCGGAAGGCGGCGCTCGGCATCTCGATGGACGCCCAGCGTTCGATTGGCCGGGCACTCTGCCTCCAGCATGGCATCGACTATGGGCTGGGGCGCGGACGTGGCCTCGGACTTTAGGCGACCAGGTGCCCGTTTCGGTATTTCGTGGAAGGTTCGACTCGTCCGCAGCCTTGGGCAGGAACTGGCCTTCAATCACGGTATCGACTTCGGCAGCGGGCGCGACCTGGGATCATAGAACCATCCTATTTGCCGCCGTTTCTTCGCCACAGCCCTACGACGCCTAAATCACTATTGCGTAAGGGAAATCCCTTCCTCTTGTCTGGCTCGGCAACCGTCAGAAACAGCCAGCAGGAGGCAGCCCGGCCATGCGCCAGCCAGACCGTATCATCCGCATGGACACCGTCCGCGACCGGACGGGTCTCTCAAGGTCCACCATCTACCGCAAGATCGCCGAGGGCACGTTCCCGGCCCAGCTCAAGATCAGCATCAACGGCACAGGCTGGCGGGAATCCGACATCGACCGTTGGGTCGCCAACCCCGTGGCATGGCGGCCGGGAAGCGGGCGGGACCTCGATGGCGTCTGATCGCGCGTTGTCCCGCTCCCGGCGCGTCAGGCCGCCCACGGCATCAGAGCAACTTGAGGTGCTGCTGGGATACCATGTTCCGATGGGCCGGCCGCCCAAGCATGACCTGTCCACCTGGATCGTCACCGATGATTGGCCGCGTCCCGTTCCGGTCACGCAGGCCGAGATCGAGGTGTTCGAGCAATGGTTCGGCGACCTGTTCGATGAGTTGTTCGGCCCCGGCGGCTGATGCTTCAGGCGTCGAAATCGGCGTTGAAATCTGCCCTCCAATAGATTACATGTAGTCACATATGTCTACATATGGAGGCGCGACATGCTGACCATCAACCTCAGAGACGCGAAGGCCGGATTTTCCAGCCTGGTCGATGAAGCCGTCAACGGAGAAATCGTGACCATCACCCGTCATGGCAAGCCCGTTGCGGCCCTGGTTTCGGTCGAGGCGGCGGAGATCGCGCGCAAGGCGCTGACGCGCAAACGTGCAGGCCTTGTCAGTTATCTCCGGACGTTCCCAGGCGGAGAGTTCCCGCGCAACCGCAAACCATCGCGGGATGTCGAGCTTTGAGCGGCTTCCTTCTCGACACCAACGTCGTCTCCATGCTCGCGCCGTCGAAGGTGGAAGCGTCCGCAGGCTTCCTCACTTGGCTGGACCGCATGGACGCCGATGGTCGGATATTTTTGTCGGTTGTCTCCATCCATGAAATCGAGAAGGGAATCGCGCTCCTCGACCACAAGGGGGCAACGGCGAAGGCCGCGAGCCTGAAAGCATGGCTGGGTGGTCTCGTCTCCACATACGATGACAAGATCATTGGCTTCGATGCGCAGGCCGCCGCAATCGGTGGGCGGCTGGAAGCGAAGGCGCTTGTGGCCGGCCACGATCCGGGCATGGCGGACGCCGTGATCGCCGGTATCGCCGCAGCGCATGAACTCGTCATCGTCACCCGCAACACGAAGCATTTCCTGCCATTCGGTATCGCGGTGTTATCGCCTGATGAGGCGGCTGCCGAAGGAGGCCAGGCATGACCGCTTCCACAATCCCCCTGCGAGCCGCCCTTTACCTGCGCGTCTCGACGGCGCGGCAGGCCGAGCATGATGTTTCCATCCCCGACCAGAAGCGGCAGGGCGAAGCCTATTGCGCCTCACGCAGCTATCAGCTTGTCGAAACCTATGTGGAGCCGGGCGCGTCGGCCACCAACGACCGCAGGCCCGAATTCCAGCGCATGATCGAGGCGGGCACTTCCAAGCCCGCGCCATTCGACGTGGTGGTGGTTCACTCGTTCAGCCGGTTCTTCCGCGACCATTTCGAGCTTGAGTTCTACGTCCGCAAACTCGCGAAGAACGGCGTGAAGCTGGTCTCGATCACGCAGGAAATGGGGGATGACCCCATGCACGTCATGATGCGGCAGATCATGGCGCTGTTCGATGAATACCAGTCGAAGGAAAACGCCAAGCACGTTCTGCGCGCGCTCAAGGAGAACGCCCGGCAAGGCGTCTGGAACGGCTCGCTTCCTCCTATCGGCTACCGTGTCGTCGCGGCCGAGCAGCGTGGGGCCAAGACCAAGAAGAAGCTGGAGATCGACCCGCTTCACGCCGACACGGTGCGGCTGATCTATCGCCTCGCACTGGAAGGCGACGGGACCACCGGCCAGATGGGCATCAAGAACATCGTCAAATATCTCAACAGCCGCCGCATCTTCACCCGTGACGGCGGGCGCTGGGGCATCGGGCAGGTTCACCGTATCCTGACCCGCCGCACCTACATGGGCGAGCATGAGTTCAACAAGCGCAGCAAGACCAAGGAACTGAAGCCGGTCAGCGAGATCGTGACGGTTCCGGTGCCACCGATCATCGACCGGGAGACGTTCGACACTGTGCAGGCGCTCTTGAAAGCCCGCAACCCCAAAGTCATCCCTTCCGCCGTCATCAGCGGTCCGACCATGCTGACCGGCCTGATCCATTGCGCCAAGTGCGGCAGGGCCATGACCATCCGCACCGGCAAGGGCGGGCGCTATCGCTATTATGCTTGCTCCATGAAAGCCCGGCAGGGGCCGACCGCCTGCGAGGGCATGGCCGTGCCGATGGAGAAGCTGGACGATCTTGTCGCCAGTCATCTGGAAGACCAGCTTCTCCAGCCCGAGCGGCTGGAAACCATCCTCGCCAGTGTCCTCGACCGGCGGCAGGAGCAATCCGAGCGTCGCCGCGAGCATATCGCCGAATTGAACAAGCGGGCCGCCGAATCAGAACTACGTCTCAAGCGTCTCTACGACGCCATCGAGGCGGGCGTGGCCGACATCGACGATCCGGCCCTGAAAGACCGCATCGACGGCCTCAAGGCCATCAGGGATCAGGCCAAGGCCGACGCCGAGCGCGCCCAGGCCATGCTCGACAACTCCGGCACCAAGGCCATCACTCCGCAGATGGTCCGCACCTTCGCGAAGACCGCCCGCCAGCGCATCCGGCTTGAAGGCGGCGGCTATCGCCGCGACCATCTGCGCGCGCGCCCAGCGGGTCGAGATCGCGGACGCCGAGGTTAGGATCATGGGATCGAAAACCCGGCTGCTACAGGCGCTCACCGGAAAAAGCGGCGTAAACTCAGTGCCCACTCAGGGACTGAAGTGGCGGAGTGGAAGGGATTCGAACCCTCGAGACGGTTTCCCGCCTGCACCCTTAGCAGGGGTGTGCCTTCGACCACTCGGCCACCACTCCGCCGACCCGTATATGTGGCAGGCTAATGTGAAACAAGGGGGTATTTTTCCATATCCTGCGGGCCGTTCCGGATATCGTCGATATCCCGGATCGTGACAGCCGACACAGAATTTGCAGCGCTTGAGGACGGGGATGCGGTGCATGGGTTTCTGTCTCGCGGGGCCTGAGGCGCCGCCGCGCTCCACGGCCGGCCGCCGTCCGCCGTCTCGTGAAAAATATGCGTGATGGCGTCATGCCCATCATCGCGGATTTCCCGGCGCATCGAGCCGGCGCTCTTTCCCATGGGCGCCCGGAAGCGTTCACCCGATGCGTCGATGAGATGGAGCCTGCCGCGCCGCCTCCGCTCCTTGAGATTGATCAGCTGCCGGACATGGGTCTGGATGCCGGTAATATAGAAAACGCGACGATGGCCTCGATCCAGTCGGTTTCAAGCATTCAGCGGAGAATTTCGCTCTCGCCCGATCCTGCCGCGCCGGTGAAGAGCGGTAAGCCGTTCATGGTGATGCGCGAACCTATCTTGTCGGCCCGCATTTTGGCAATCATGAGCTGGAGAAACGGAAGCTGGCCGTCCGAGATGCGCGACAGGCCCGTGCCGAAACGGCCGTCCTTGCCGTGGGTCGCCTCCTCCTCCCGGACAGGCTCCCGATACCTCTTCCAATCGACGCCATAAGGCGGGTTGGAAAGAATGTAGTGAAAGCGCCTTGTGCGTCCTGGGTCGGCCTGGTGCCGAAAGCGATGTTTTCCGGGTCGTGGCCCATGGTCGGCATGTCGGACCTGCAGAGGCCGAAGCTTGTCCTGCCCGTCCTGTGACCAATCGGCGGGAGCCCCGAAGATCCCGGCCCGCGCAAGCGCCGGCTGGTCTTCGGCGCTCGCCATGCCGGGACCATTTCAGCGCTGGCTGTCCTGCCAGCCCGGGTTGATCCAGGGTTCCAGATTGGACGGGGCCAGCATCTGCCGGCCAAGGATATGGTCCGCCGCCTTCTCGCCGGTCATGATCGACGGCCCGTTCAGATTGCCGTTGGTAACGCGCGGGAAGATCGAACTGTCGGCAAGGCGCAACCCCTCCACCCCGATCACCCGCGCCTCGGGGTCGACTACCGCCATCGGATCGCTCGCCGCGCCCATCCGACAGGTGCCGCAGGGGTGGAAGGCGCTTTCGACATGCGCCTTGATGAAGGCGTTCAGCTCGTCATCGGATTGCACATTCACGCCGGGCTGGATTTCGGACCTGAGGAAGGGCCGGAACGCCTCCTGCCCGACGATCTCGCGCGTGAGCCGGATGCAGCGGCGGAAATCGTCCCAGTCGGCCTCGTGGCTCATGTAGTTGAACAGGATCCTTGGCGGCACACGCGGATCCCCCGAGCGCAACGTGACCGAGCCGCGCGAGAGCGAGCGCATCGGGCCGACATGGGTCTGGAAGCCGTGCCCCTCGGCGGCGGCGCGCCCATCATAGCGCACGGCGATCGGCAGGAAATGAAACTGGATGTCGGGGTAGTCGACCCCGGGCTTCGAGCGGATGAAGGCGCAGCTTTCGAACTGATTCGATGCCCCGATCCCCTTGCGGGTGAGAAGCCACTGCGCGCCCACCAGCGCTTTGCCCCATAGGTTCCAGTATTTGTAAAGCGTGACCGGCTGGCTGGCGGCAAATTGCAGATAAAGCTCCAGATGGTCCTGAAGGTTCTGGCCGACGCCGGGCCGGTCGGCCAGAACCTCGATCCCATGCGCGTGCAGATGCGGCCCCGGGCCGATGCCCGATAACATGAGCAGCTTCGGCGAGTTGATCGAAGAGGCGGCGATGATCACCTCGCGCCGGGCCGGGATCACCACGATCCCCCCCTTCTGTTCGATCTCCACCCCGGTCGCGCGGCCGTTCTCGATCATCACGCGGCGGGCAAAACCCTTCTCCACCTTCACCCGGCCGGTCTTCAGCGCCGGTTTCAGATAGGCGTTGGCGGCCGACCAGCGCTGGCCGTTCCAGATCGTCGCCTCCATGGCGCCGAAGCCCTCCTGCTGGCGACCATTGTAATCCTCGGTCACCGGATAGCCGGCTTGCCTCCCGGCCTCGACAAAGGCGTTGAAAAGCGGGTTGGCGCGCGGACCGCGGGTGATGTGCAAGGGGCCGCTGTCGCCCCGATAGGCGCCATCGCCGGTATCGCCGTGCCAATGCTCCATCCGGCGGAAATAGGGCAGCACATCGGCATAGGACCAGCCATGCGCGCCCTGCCCGGCCCAATGGTCGAAATCGCGGGCATGGCCGCGCACATAGACCATGCCGTTGATCGAGGACGACCCGCCGATCACCTTGCCGCGCGGCGTGACCAGCACCCGGCCCCCCAGATGCGGCTCGGGTTCGGTCTGGAAGCCCCAGTCGTAGCGCGCCATGTTCATCGGATAGCTGAGCGCGCCGGGCATCTGGATGAAGGGCCCGGCGTCAGAGCCGCCGAACTCGATGACGGTGACAGACCGGCCCGCCTCGGCCAGCCGCCAGGCCATGGCGCAACCGGCCGAACCCGCGCCGACGATGACGTAATCGCTGCTCATCTTCGCCTCAGTAAGGAGCGTCCACCGGCCCCATGCCGACATAGACGGATTTCACCTGCGTATAGTGCTCGACGGCGGCCTTGCCGTTCTCGCGCCCCACGCCACTGGACTTCACGCCGCCGAACGGTCCCTCGACAGGGGTGAGGTTATAGGCATTGATCCAGCAGGTGCCGGCCTGCAACCGCCCCACCACCCGGTGGCCGCGCGCCAGATCGGCGGTGAAAACCCCCGCTGCCAGCCCGAATTCGGTGGCATTGGCGCGCGCGATCACCTCATCCTCGGTTTCGAAATCGAGGATCGCCATGACCGGGCCGAAGACCTCCTCGCAAGCCAGCGTCATCTCGTCGGTGACATCGGCAAAGGCGGTGGGTTCGACATAGAGGCCGCCCAATGCGGCGCGGCTGCCGCCCGCGACCAGCCGCCCGCCCTCGGCTTCGGCCTTCGCGATATAGGCCATCACCTTGTCGAACTGCTGTGCGCTGACCAGCGGCCCGAGCTGCGTTTCCGGATCAAGAGGATCGCCAAGACGGATCGCCCGGGTCCGCTCGGCCAGCCGGGCGATGAAGCGGTCCTTGATGCCCTTCTGCACGAAGACACGGGTGCCGTTCGAACAGATCTGGCCGGCGGAATAGAAGTTCCCCAGCATCGCAGCCCCGATGGCACTTTCCAGATCGGCATCGTCAAAGACGATCAGCGGCGACTTGCCGCCCAGTTCCATCGTGACATGTCGGATACCCTCGGCGGCGGCGGCATAGACCCGCCGCCCGGTCGGCACCGAACCGGTGAGCGAGACCTTGGCCACCCGCTTGTCGGTAACCAGCGCCGCCCCCACCGAGCCGCGCCCCTGCACGACGTTGAAAAGTCCCGCCGGAAGCCCGGCTTCAACAAGGATCTCCGCCAGCTTCAAGGCGCCGAGCGGCGTCACTTCTGAGGGTTTGAATACCATC
Organism: Gemmobacter sp.; assembly: GCA_031260425.1. GTDB lineage: Bacteria > Pseudomonadota > Alphaproteobacteria > Rhodobacterales > Rhodobacteraceae > Gemmobacter. The sequence continues at coordinate 1,226 of JAIRJX010000351.1, read as the reverse complement.
GCATTGCCGAGGCTGAGTGCGGGCGCCGCCTTCCAGCAGGCGATCTGGCTGGGATAGTTCCAGGCGCCGATACCGACGCAGACCCCCAGCGGCTCGCGGATCGTATATACGAAATCACGGCCAAGGGGGATCGTCTCGCCGGTGACGGTCGGCGCCAGCCCCGCGAAATATTCCAGCGCATCGGCGCCCGAGGGCCAGTCGGCCACCTCGGTTTCCTGGATCGGCTTGCCGGTATCGAGCGTCTCGAGCCTCGAGAGTTCGGTATTGCGGGCGCGAATCGACTCCGCCGCCCGGCGCAGGATGCGGGCGCGCTCGACCGGTCGGGTCGCGGCCCATTCCCGCTGCGCCGCCGCCGCCCCGGCAAGCGCCGTGTCGATCACCGCCGGCGTCGCCTCGTGCAGGCGCGCGATCATCTCGCCCGTGGCAGGATAGACCACCTCGATCACCGCCCCTGCCGTATCCTCGACATAGGCCCCGTTGACGAAATGACTGGCCTTCGGCTGCGCCCGCATCCTGTATTCCTTCACTTTTCTTTGGATTTCCCGAGTTCCGCCGCCACGAATTCCATCACCACGGCCACTGCCGCCGCCGGATCGGGCGCGCCCTCCCTCAGCGCCTCGCGCAGATAGACACCGTCGATCAGCGCGGCCAGGCCATCCGCCGTTCGCCCCGCCCGCAGACCGACCAGCGGGCGCAGACAGTGGAGCAGATTGGACCTGAGGCGGCGCTGATAGACCGAGAGCAGCCGCCGCGCACCCGGCACGGTCTGGGCCAGGACATAGAAATTCAGCCAGGCCCCCACCGCCTCGCGCCGGAAACTCCCGGCGGTGAAGCTCGCACGGATGATGGCGTGAAGCCGCCCTTCCGGCCCGTCCACCGCCGCCAGCGCCCCGCGCACTTCCGCCCCGTAAAGCGAAAGCACATGACGCATCGCCGCAAGGAAAATGTCCTCTTTCGAGCCGAAATAGTGATGCGCCAGCGCCGAGGACATGCCGGCGCGCTTGGCGATCTGGCTTACCGTCACGTCGAGAGAGCCGGCTCGGCCAAGCTCCACGATGGTCGCATTGACCAGCGCGGCCTTTCGGATAGGCTCCATTCCAATCTTCGGCATGGCAGGGGCTCTCAAAAAAACTCTTGCCAAATCGGGGTAGCGCGTTTTTTATTGACTCGTCAATCAACAAAAAATGCGGCCATCGCAGCACTCAGGGAGTCGACATGACCAAGTT
>JAIRJX010000213.1 GCA_031260425.1 Gemmobacter sp. | reverse complement strand
CCGCCTCGCTTGGCCTTGCCGGGCTTTTGGTGGTGCTGGTGCAGTTCCTGTCGGACATCTATCGCGCGGTGATCCGGGCCGAGATGGACGGCAAGGAGGACGGGCTCCTGCTGCCGGTGCTGGCGGGCTTTCTGCTCACCATCGCCTCGCTGCCGGTCTTCGCACTGATCTGGGGGGCGCGGATCGAGGATCTGGGCGAGTTGTGGAACCGCTTCACCGAGGGTTTCATGGTGGGCGAGACGCGTATCTCGCCTTCGAACTTCGTCTATTTCCTGGTCCTGTTCGTTATCGGCTTTGGGGTGACCCGGTTGTTTCAGGGTGCGCTGAAAAGCTCGATCCTGCCGAAAACCCGGCTCGACCAGGGCGGGCGCAATGCCATCGTCTCGGGCACCGGCTATGTCGGCATCTTCCTGTCGGCGCTGGTCGCGGTCTCGGCGGCAGGGATCGACCTGTCGGGCCTTGCCATCGTCGCCTCGGCGCTGTCGGTCGGTATCGGTTTCGGCCTGCAGAACATCGTGCAGAACTTCGTGTCGGGCATCATCCTGCTGATCGAGCGCCCGGTGAGCGAAGGCGACTGGATCGAGGTCGGCACGGTGTCGGGCACGGTGAAGACGATTTCGGTCCGCTCTACCCGGATCCAGACCTTTGACCGCTCCGATATCATCGTGCCGAATGCCGATCTGGTCAGTCAGCGGGTGACCAACTGGACCCGGTTCAGCCTGACGGGCCGGGTGATCATGCCGGTCTCGGTGAAATTCGGCTCCGACAGCCGGCAGGTCTCGCGCATCCTGCAGGAGATCGCCGAGGCGCAACCGCTGGCGCTGCTCAATCCGCCGCCCGCCATCGCCTTTACCGGCATGGGGGCGGATGCGCTGAATTTCGAGATCCGCATGCTGATCCGCGACGTGAATTTCTCGACCCAGGTGCGGACCGAAGTGAACCATCAGATCGTGAAGCGCTTCCGGGAGGAGGGCATCATCCTTACCGGCGCCTTTCCCAGCCGGATCGACGATATCGCGACCGTGCTGGAGGTAATGCAACTCGCAACTCCCTCGCAGGCGGCTCGGATGTCGCCCCACCATGCCGCCCCCGCAGCCGCCCCGCCCGCCGTTTCCCCGTCGGCATCGTCCGACGACGCCTATGATGATGAGACCGAAAGATGATACCAGAACCCACCCGCCCACTCTTCCGCGAAGACGCCTATCTGCGCGAAGCACCCGCGCGCGTCACCGGCCATACTCCCGAGGGGGGGGTGCTGCTTGACGTCTCGGTCTTCTACCCGACCGGGGGCGGCCAACCGGGCGATAGCGGTCGGCTGGTCTGGGAGGGCAACACGCTGGAGATCGCGACAGCGGTGAAGGTCGATCATGGCCGTGTAGCGCTGGTCGCCGCCGCGCCGCAGTCGCTGCCGCCGGTAGGGGCCGAGGTCATGCAGCATCTCGACTGGGAGCGCCGGCACCTGCACATGCGCATCCATACCGCGTTGCATCTGCTGTCGGTGGTGGTGCCGCTGCCGGTGACCGGCGGGCAGATCGGGGCCGGGCGTGGTCGGCTGGATTTCGACATGCCCGAGCCGCCGGCGGATATCGCCGCCCTGGCCGAGGCGCTGAACCGGCTGATCGACCGCGACCTGCCGGTCACCGATGACTGGATCACCGACGACGAGCTGATCGCCAATCCCGGCCTGGTGAAAACCATGTCCGTCATGCCGCCGCTGGGGCAGGGGCGGGTCCGGCTGGTGCGGATCGGGCAGGGGGCGGCGCAGATCGATCTGCAACCCTGCGGCGGCACCCATGTCGCCCGCACCGCCGAGATCGGCCGGATCGAGATCGGCAAGATCGAGAAGAAGGGCCGCGTCAACCGCCGGGTGACCGTGACGCTCTGCGATTGATGCGAAGGGCACGGGGGGCGGTCCTTATCTGCAGCCCGGGGGGGGCGGTCACCTGTGGCAAGAACGATCACCTGCCGCCGCACCTTCCAGCGTCTGGCTGGGAGGGGGCGCCGCAGCCAGGGTCCCCACTGCCACCTTGGACATCCCAAGCCACAAAGGGCCACGGCCCGACCGCGGATGGGCGGCTTCGACGATCGTAGTCTGCACTTTATGGTGCAAACCCGCCCATGTTCGATCCTCTCGCTTGTGTCACCATAGCGCCCGCCCGGAGGCGCTGCGCGCCTTGCTCCGGGGGGGCATGCGGTGGCCCGGCGGTTCCCGGCCGATCTTCCGTCACGGCTGATATCGCTCCACCTCAAGACCCTGCCGCGCAATTGACGCGGTTTCGTGTCATAGCCCGTCGGGGATACGGTCCAGCGCCCGCTGCACGATCGGCGGCGCATATTCGAGGTCATGCACCGTGTCCTGCCGCACGATGTTGCGCCAGAGCGCGGGGTCGTTCGGCAGCCGCTCCAGCACTGCCGCTGTCATCCGGTTCATCCCGTCGATCCGTCGCCGCAGCAGCAGTGCGAAGCCGGGATAGAACCGCATGTTTCCCTCCAGCCCGAATTCGAAGAAATTGATATTCGATTGGTTCTGCCGGTCCTGGCAATAGATCGACACCCCGTCGAGATGCTGCCGCACCAGCCCGTAATAGGCGAGGCGCGGAAAGCGCCTTGCATCCGGGTTCTCCTGCTTGGCCAGCAGGTTCTCGTCGAACCCCTTGAACATCGTCACCTCGCTGCGGGTGCGGATCAGCGCGACGTTGGTGACGATTTTTCCACGGAACATGAAAGACTTGCGCCAGAATCTGTAGATCGCGTCCGGCAACACCGCCGGATCCACCGGACGCGAGCGGCCGATCAACAGCTTGTCACGCATCTCGATCAGAAAGCGGTCGGGCAGGGCGCTGCGCAGCGCCTCCAGCGGCTCCAGCAGGATGCGGGCATCCACGTCGAAATGCGCGCAGATCCGGGCCAGGATATCCGGGCGCGGGAAGGCCTCGCCGGAGAGATAGCGGTTGAACTGGGTGCGGTTGATGCCGATCTCCTGACACAATGCCGAGATCGGCGGCCCGCCATCGCAGAGCTGACGCAGATTGCGCCCGAAGATCGAGCGTATTTCAGAGGGAGAAAGCGGGGCCGGCGCCATCGGATCCTCGATGCCATCGCTGCGTATGACGCTACTTGGCGTCAGTCCTGTAACAAAATCGTCGGCTTGTCTACGGGATTGATGCGCAAAACCAAATGCAGCGTCAGTTCGCCTGTGCATAAATGACCGAACGGGCAGAAATGTCCGGAGCTATCGCAGCCTGTTCAGGAATGGAGGTGCCTTATGCTTGGCGTCGTGATCTGGAGTTGTCGACGCACCGGGGCGGCCATCGTCTGGTGTGCCGATCACCGCGATCTGGCGCATTACGAAGGCGCAGCCCTTGGCATCGAAGCCGGCGATCTGGTCGAGGTGACCTTCACCCACGAGAAAAGCGTTCGCCGCTGCGCCGCCATGCGCCTTGTCGAGGCCGCCTACATGCCTGAGGTCGCCGAGGAACTGCGCGGCCGCCGCCGCGCCATCGCCGCTGCC
>JAIRJX010000156.1 GCA_031260425.1 Gemmobacter sp. | reverse complement strand
GCCTTGCTGACGATGGGGACAGGGATCCTCGGCCAGACCCAATGCGCGGGCGGGGGGGATGGGGCCGGGCTCCACCCCCTCCACCGCGCGCCACTCGGTGGCGGGCCCTTCTGCTTCCGGGAGGAGTTCGCTCCAGCGCAGGCCGGCGGCCCGCGCCCATTCCGCCACGCGGGCATTGCGGGCGGCGGACCAGCCGCAGCCGGCCTCGGTGTGAGAGACGATCTCGCTGATGTCATGCAGCCGCACCAGCCGTTCCAGCACCTGAACCGCCTCGCCCACCCGCAGCACCAGCGGCAGGCCGATCCGCCCCAGCGCCTCGCGCAACTCGCACAGGGCCTCGGTGGTGAAGGCCCAGTGCCGACCGCTGCGGTCGGGCTGCCGCCACAGGCCCGGCTCGGCGATATAGACCGGCAGGACACGGCCCTTCGCAGCCGCGAGAGCCAGTGCCGGATGATCCTCCACCCGTAGATCGCGTTTGAACCATACAAGAACATTCATGGAACATATATCCGGTCCTCTTAAGGATTCGTAAAGACCCGATGTGATGTCCTGCGTCTTGCGCTCAGACTGCGGCGGGCTATGGTCGCGCCCCTAAGCAAAGGAGCCGCCATGATTCAGGACGCCGCACGCCGCATCCCTTTCACCATCGCCCGCGAAATCGGCGCCCAGCCGGGGCAGGTGACGGCGGCCATCGAGTTGCTGGATGGCGGCGCCACCGTTCCCTTCGTCGCGCGCTACCGTAAAGAGATGACCGGGGGCCTTGATGATACGCAGTTGCGCAGCCTGTCCGACCGGCTGGCCTACCTGCGCGAGATGGAGGCGCGCCGAAGCGTGATCATCGGCTCGATTACCGAGCAGGGCAGGATGACAGGTGATCTGGCGGCCAGCATCGCCGGGGCGGAGACCAAGGCGGAACTGGAGGATATCTATCTTCCCTACAAGCCGAAGCGCCGCACCCGTGCGATGATCGCGCGGGAAAACGGCCTCGGGCCGCTGGCGGAGGCGATTCTGGCCGATCGCCGCGTCGATCCCGCTGCTCTGGCGGCGGGCTATGTGACGGAGACCGTGCCGGATGCGAAGGCTGCCCTTGAGGGCGCGCGCGATATCCTGGCCGAAGGGCTGGCGGAAAATGCCGATCTGCTGGGCCGGCTGCGGGACCATATGAAGCAGGCGGCGGTATTGGCGGCGGCGGCGGTGCCGGGCAAGGAGGCGGAGGGCGCCAAGTTCTCCGACTATTTCAGCCATCGCGAACCCTGGGGGAAGGCGCCGTCGCACCGGGTTCTGGCCATGCTGCGCGGCCGCAGCGAAGGGATACTGAGCCTTGATCTGGAAGTCGATCCCGAAGCGCCGCGCGGACAGTCGCCGGCCGAGCGGATCTGCGCTGCGGCGCTGGCGGCAAGCGGGACCGGCGCGGGGGACCAGTGGCTGCGTGAGGCGGCGGCCTGGGCCTGGCGGGTGAAGCTGAAGACCTCGCTCACGCTCGATCTGGTGGCGGAGTTGCGCGAGCGCGCGGAGGCAGAGGCGATCCGGGTTTTCGCCCGTAATCTCAAAGACCTGCTACTGGCGGCGCCTGCGGGCGGCAAGGCCACGATGGGCCTTGATCCCGGCATCCGCACCGGGGTGAAAGTGGCGGTGATCGACACCACCGGCAAGGTGCTGGCGACCGCGACCGTCTATCCGTTTCAGCCGAAGAACGACCTGCGCGGGGCGCAGGCGGAACTCGCGGGCCTGATCCTGAAGCACCGGGTGGAACTGATCGCCATCGGTAATGGCACCGCCAGCCGCGAGACAGAGAAGATGGTGGCGGAGCTGCTGTCGCATCTGCCGGGCAGCGGGCCGAAACCGGTGAAGGTGGTGGTAAGCGAGGCGGGGGCCTCGGTCTATTCCGCCTCGGAACTGGCGGCGAAGGAGTTTCCGGGGCTCGATGTCTCGCTGCGGGGCGCGGTGTCGATCGCGCGGCGCCTGCAGGATCCGCTGGCGGAACTGGTGAAGATCGAGCCGAAGAGTATCGGCGTCGGCCAGTATCAGCATGACGTGGACCAGCTCAGGTTGGCACGGCAGCTTGATGCGGTGGTGGAGGATGCGGTGAACGCGGTGGGCGTGGATCTGAACACCGCCTCGGCGCCCTTGCTGGCGCGGGTCTCGGGTGTGGGGCCGTCTCTGGCCGAAAGCATCGTGGCGCATCGCGACGAGAACGGCCCCTTCGCCACCCGCCGGGACCTGCTGAAAGTGGCGCGCCTGGGACCGAAGGCATTCGAGCAGGCGGCGGGTTTCCTGCGCATCACCGGCGGGAAAGAGCCGCTCGATGCCTCCTCGGTTCACCCGGAAGCCTATGATGTGGCACGAAAAATCGTTTCTGCCTGCGGTCGCGACATTCGCGCGCTGATGGGTGACAATACTGTGCTGAAGCGGCTGGAGCCGCGTGATTTCGTGGATACGAAATTCGGCCTGCCTACCGTGCGGGACATTCTGGCGGAACTGGAAAAACCGGGTCGCGACCCACGCCCGGGCTTCCGGACGGCGAGCTTTGCCGAGGGGGTGGAGGATATCAAGGACCTGCGGCCGGGGATGCTGCTCGAAGGCACGGTGACCAATGTTGCAGCCTTCGGCGCCTTTGTCGATATCGGCGTGCACCAGGACGGGCTGGTGCATGTCAGCCAATTGGCCGACCGTTTCGTGAAGGACCCGCATGAGGTGGTGAAGGCTGGCGATGTGGTGAGGGTGCGGGTGGTGGAGGTTGACGTGCCGCGAAAACGTATCGGGCTGACCATGCGCAAGGATGCAGGCGAGGCGCGCGAGGCCACAAGGGAGCGTGGGGCGCAGCCTGCGAGACCCATGCCGCACGGCACTTCCTTCGCCGGATCGCAGGGCGGCGGCAATGCCTTTGCCGATGCGCTGAAGGACAGGTTCCGGCGCTGAGGCGTCGGCGGGCGGGCCTCTATCCGGCCTGAGCGAGGGTTGCCGCTATCCGGTCGGGTATCGGTCCGGCTTCATGCCGCGTGAACGCTTCCCCTGCCCGG
>JAIRJX010000096.1 GCA_031260425.1 Gemmobacter sp. | reverse complement strand
GAGGAAGCGTGCCGGATCCGGTCGGACCATCGCCTGGCCCCGATTCGGCCAGTTGCCCAGGCAGGCGGCGGAACACGGGCCAGAACCACCGGAGAACGACAATGACCATTGTGAGCAGCTTTCCGCGCCGGATCAGGGATTTGCCGGATGTCGGCATCGTGATGGCGGACGGGGTGCGGCTCTCGGCGCGGATCTGGCTGCCCGAGGATGCGGCCGCCAATCCGGTGCCTGCGGTGCTGGAATACATTCCCTATCGCAAGCGCGACGGGACGCTGCCGCGTGACGAATTGATACATCCCTATGTTGCGGGCCATGGATATGCCTGTGTGCGGGTGGATATCCGTGGCTCCGGCGACAGCGAAGGGTTGATCACCGACGAATACACCCCGCAGGAGCTCGATGATGCCGTAGCCGTCATCGACTGGTTGTCGAAACAGCCTTGGTGCAGCGGCGCCGTGGGGATGATGGGCAAGAGCTGGGGTGGCTTCAACTGCCTGCAGACCGCCTATCTGCGGCCGCCTGCGTTGAAGGCGGTGATCTCGGTCTGCTCCACCTCGGACCGCTTCGCAGACGATATCCATTTCAAGGGCGGCTGTCTGCTGGGCGAGAATGCCGGCTGGGGCACTGTGATGCTTTCGTTCAGTTCGCGCCCTGCCGACCCGGCGCTTCGGCCAGACTGGAAGGAGGACTGGCTGCACCGGCTGGAGAACGAGCCCTTCCTCGCGCCGCGCTGGGCCGGCCACCAGAGCCGCGACGCCTACTGGAAACATGGTTCGATCTGCGAGGATTGGGGACGAATCACCGTGCCGATCCTCAGTGTCGGTGGCTGGGCCGACAACTATCTCAATACCGTCGGTCATATCATGGAGAAACAGCCTGGCGTGGCGCAGGGGCTGATGGGGCCTTGGACGCATCAATATCCGCATACTGCCGTGCCGGGGCCACAGATCGGCTTCCTTCAGGAGGCGATCCGCTGGTGGGATTGCTGGCTGAAGGGCGTGGAGAACGGGGTGGCGCAGGGGCCGCGCTACCGCGCCTATATGCTGCATTCCGAGCCCCCCGACGCGGCACCGCGTTTCCGCAAGGGGCACTGGGTGGAGGAGGCGCGGTGGCCATCGCCGCGCGTGACGATGGAGCGGCTGGCGCTCTCGCCCGGTCGCATCGGCGGAGAGGGTGGCGCGCTCGGGCTTCGGGTGAAGACGCCGCAGCATCTGGGCCTGATGGCGGGCGAGTATTTCTCGATGGGCCTCAATGCCGCGATGCCGGGCGACCAGCGTGCCGATGATGCAATGTCGGTCTGTTTCGACACTGAGCCGCTGGCCACGGGGATGGATCTGTTGGGCCAGGCGGTGCTTCGCTTGCGGCTGAGCTGCGACAGACCGCAGGCCTTCCTTGTCGCCCGGCTTTGTGACGTGGCGCCGGACGGCGCCTCGGTGCGGATCAGCCACGGGATGTTGAACTTGCGCCATCGCGACAGCATGGAGAGCCCGTCGCCCGTGCCGGTGGGCGAGGTGATCGATGTGACGCTTACACTCGACCAGATGGGGTATCGGCTGGCGCCGGGGCACCGGCTGCGTCTGGCACTTTCCACCACCTACTGGCCCTTCCTGTGGCCAAGCGCCGAGGCGGCGGCGCTGACCCTGCACGGGGGCAGCATCGAATTGCCGTACCACCGCGGCAGTCAAGGCGACGAATGGGTGCCGCCGCCGGTCGCGATGGCGTCGGCCTGGCGGCACCGGATTCTGCGCGAGGGGGCGAGTGCCCGCCGCATCGAGACCGATCTGGTCTCCGGCCGCGTCTCGCTGGTGGTGGAGGAGGATAGCGGCGATGCCGAGAACCTCGATCACGGGTTGATTTCCGGCGATACGATGCGGGAGGTCTGGACGATCCATCCCGATGATCCGCTTTCGGCGGGGGTGGAGATCAGCTACGAACAGCGGCTCGCCCGGGGGGAATGGTCGGTCCTGACCCGTGCCGAGGTGCGCATGACATCCGAACTGGACCGGCTGATTTTCTCTGCCCGGCTGGAGGCATGGGATGGCGATGCGCGTGTATTCAGCCGGGAATTTCGCGATTATGTCAAACGCGACCATATCTGATCTAAAAACGACAGGAATCCGCCTCGAAATTTGATTTACGGATTAGCCCGACTTGCTTCATGTTTAGGAAAACAACACCAAGACACTGTCAGGGAGTATGTGATGAACGACGATCTCGCGAAGTTGCTGGCCTTTGTGGACAAGGGAGGTCTGGGGCGCCGGGCATTCCTCGGCCGTACCGCGGCCTTCGGCCTGACTGCGGCGCTGGGCACCACGCTGTTGCCGCAGGGCCTCAAGGCGCAGGAAGCGAAGAAGGGCGGGGTGGTCAAGCTCGGCCTGCAGGGCGGGGAAAGCACCGATACGCTCGATCCGGGTCTGGCCAATGCGCCCGCCAAGAACAATGTCGTCCGGCAATGGGGCGACACCATCGTCGAAGTGGCGCCGGACAAGGCACTGGTTCCCCGGCTGGCCGAAAGCTTCGAAGGTAGCGCCGATTCCGTCACCTGGACCTTCCGCATCCGTAAGGGCGTGAAGTTCCATGACGGCAGCGAGATGACCCCGGAGGATGTGGCCGCCACCTATCGCCGCCATTCCGACGAGAATTCCAAGTCCGGCGCCTTCGGCATCATGGAGGGTATCAAGGAGATCACGGTCGATGGCGACAATGTGGTCATCACCCTGAAATCGGGCAATTCCGACCTGCCTTACCTGCTGGCCGACTATCATCTTCAGATCCAGCCGAAGGGCGGGATGGACAATCCGGATGCCGGGATCGGCACCGGCCCCTACAAGCTGGTCTCCTTCGAGCCCGGCCTGCGCTATGTCTTCGAGCGTTTCGCCGATCACTGGGACCCGGCGCGTGGTCATTACGACGGGGTGGAGGTTCTGGTCATCAACGACACCACCGCCCGCACCGCCGCCTTGCAGTCGGGGCAGGTCCACGCGATCAACCGCGTCGATCCGAAAGTGGCGAAGCTTCTGTCCCGCGCGCCCGGTGTGCAGGTCAAGAGCATACCCGGCCCCGGTCACTACGTCTTCATCATGCAGGTGGACAAGCCGCCCTTCGACAACAAGGAACTCCGTCTCGCGCTGAAATATGCGATCAACCGGCAGGAGATGGTCGACAAGATCCTTGATGGTTTCGGCACGGTCGGTAACGACTTTCCGATCAACGCCTCCTATCCGCTGTTCGATGAAAGCTTGCCGCAGCGGGAATTCTCGCTTGAAAAGGCGGCGGAGCATTACAAGGCTTCGGGCCATGACGGCTCGCCCATCGAGCTTTATGTGGCCGAGGGTGCCTTCCCTGGTGCTGTGGATGCAGCGGCACTGTTCCAGGCATCGGCTCAGCAGGCGGGCATTCCGCTGGAGGTCATGCGGGTGCCGGATGACGGCTACTGGGCGGATGTATGGAACGTGAAGCCGTTCTGCGCTTCCTACTGGTCCGGGCGGCCGGTGCAGGACCAGATGTATTCCGTTCCCTATCTTTCGAACGCAGAATGGAATGACACCAGGTTCAGGAATCAGGAATTCGACGACCTGATCATCGCCGCCCGCGCTGAGTTGGATGAGGCCAAGCGCAAGGAGATGTATAGCCAGGCCGCGATGATCCTGCGGGAAGAGGGCGGGGTGATCGTCCCGATGTTCAACGATTCTGTCGATGCGATCAGCGAAGGCATTGCGGGGTGGATCGACGATCCGCAGATGGAATTGATGAACGGCTTCCTCACTCAGAAGACCTGGTTTGCCTGAGTGATGACGCTTCATCCCGTAGCGAGACTGGCGGCTCAGCGCATTGCGCTGGGCCTGCTCCTGTTGTTCGCCGCATCGGTGCTGATCTTTCTCGGCACCCAGATCCTGCCGGGCGACGTGGCGCAGGCTATCCTCGGCCGTTCCGCGACGCAGCAGTCCCTTGCCACTCTGCGTGAGCAACTGGGGCTGAACGAACCGGCTCTGACGCGGTATTTCTCTTGGCTGGCCGGGGTGTTGCATGGCGATCTTGGCATAGCGCTTTCGAATGGCCAACCCATCGCGCCGGCCCTGGCGAAGCGGTTGGGGAACACGCTGTTCCTGGCGGGCGCGGCGGCGGTGATCGCCGTGCCGCTGGCCATCCTGCTTGGCCTGATCTCGGTGCGCTATCTCAACCGCTGGCCTGACAGGCTGATCTCGGCGGTGACGCTCGCCACCATCTCGGTGCCGGAATTTCTGCTGGGCTATATCGTGATCTTCTTCCTTGCGGTGCAGTATCAGTTCCTGCCCTCGCTTTCGACGGTTTATGACGGGATGAGCTTCGGTGCCCGGCTTCACGCCATCGGCCTGCCGGTGATCGTGCTGGTGCTGGCGGTGCTCGGGCACATGATGCGGATGACCCGCGCCGCCATCCTCAACGTCATGCAATCGGCTTATGTCGAGACGGCGGAGCTGAAGGGCCTGCGCCCCTTCGCCATCATCGCGAAACACGCGCTTCCCAATGCCGTGGCGCCGGTGGTCAATGTGGTCATGCTCAACCTCGCCTATCTGGTGGTGGGCGTCGTCGTGGTCGAGGTGGTCTTCGTCTATCCCGGCATGGGGCAATATCTGGTCGATCACGTGGCAAAGCGCGACGTGCCGGTGGTGCAGGCCTGCGGCCTTGTCTTCGCCGCCGTCTATATCGGGCTGAATCTGGTCGCCGATATCGTGTCGATCCTTGCCAATCCGCGGCTGAGGCACCCAAGATGATGCGCCTGCCCGTTTCCGCGCTGATCGGCCTTTGCCTCACGACCGCCTATTTCGCCGCAGCCCTGCTGGCGCCGCTGATCGCCCCCTTTGGCGTGGCCGAGATCGTGGGCCAGAGCTGGGAGCCCGCCTCGGCGCAATTCTGGCTCGGCACCGATTCCATCGGGCGCGATCTCCTGTCACGCATGATCTGGGGCGGGCGCACCACGATCTTCGTGGCTGCCGCCGCGACGGCCCTGTCCTTCGGTCTCGGCTCCGTCCTCGGCTTTTTCGCCGCCGTGCGCGGCGGCTGGGTCGATCAGGTCCTGTCACGGCTGGTCGATCTCCTGATGTCGATTCCTTCGCTCATCTCGGCGCTGGTGGTGCTTTCGGTGGTTCCGGTCACTATCCCGGTGCTGATCCTCGTCATGGGTATCCTCGATTCCACCCGCGTCTTCCGGCTGGCCCGCGCCGTTGCGGTGGATATCGCAGTGATGGACTATGTGGAGGCCGTGCGGCTGCGGGGCGAGAAACAGGGCTGGATCATCTTCCGCGAGATCCTGCCCAACGCGCTGTCGCCGCTGGTAGCCGAGATGGGCTTGCGGTTCATCTTCGCAGTGCTTTTCATCTCCACGCTTTCGTTCCTGGGCCTCGGCGTGCAGCCGCCCATGGCCGATTGGGGTGGTATTGTGAAGGAAAACAAGGAGGGCATCGTTTACGGCATCCCTGCCGCCCTTGTCCCCGCCCTCGCCATCGCGACGCTGGCGATCTCTGTCAATCTCGTCGCCGATTGGGTGCTTGACCGCACGACCAGCCTGAAAGGAGGCCGCAATGCCAGATAGTGCCGTGGCGGAGAACCTGCTGGAGATCCGTGATCTGGTGCTGGAGGCGACTTCCTATCCGCCGGGCGAGCCGCCGAAGAACGTGACGCTGGTGCATGGTGTCTCGCTCTGCCTGCAAAAGGGCAAGGTGCTGGGTCTGATCGGCGAAAGCGGGGCCGGAAAGTCCACCATCGGACTTTCGGCGATGGCCTATGGCAGGGGCGGGGTGCGGATCACCGGTGGTCAGGTCATCGTCAATGGCCGCGACATTCTGAAGGCCGGGGCACGGGGCCTGCGATCCTTGCGCGGCAAGGAAGTAACCTATGTCGCGCAAAGCGCCGCCGCCGCGTTCAACCCCGCGAAGCCCCTGATGGGGCAGGTGATCGAGACCACGCTTGCCTCCGGACAGATCGGCCGGGCCGAGGCCGAGGCGCGGGCGGTCGATCTCTTCCGCCAGCTTGGTCTGCCCGACCCCGAGACCATCGGCACCCGCTTTCCGCATCAGGTGTCTGGCGGGCAGCTTCAGCGGGTGATGACGGCGATGGCGCTGTGCCCCAAGCCCGATCTGGTGATCTTCGACGAGCCGACCACGGCCCTTGACGTGACGACGCAGATCGACGTTCTGGCGGCGATCAAGCGGGCGATCCGCGAAACCGGGGTTGCCGCGCTCTATATCACCCATGACCTTGCGGTGGTGGCGCAGGTGGCCGACGACATCATGGTGCTGCGCCATGGCCGGACGGTGGAATACGGCCCCTGCAAGCAGGTGATCGAGGCCCCGCAGGAGGAATATACCCGCGCCCTCGTCTCCGTCCGCTCCATCGATCATGTCGAGAAGGCGGAGGCGCCGCCGCTGCTCAGCATCCAGAACGTGACCGCGCGCTACAAGGGCACCGGGTTCGATGTGCTGAAGAATGTCTCGGTCGACCTGCCGCCGGGCCAGACGCTGGCCATCGTGGGCGAAAGCGGCTCCGGCAAGTCGACGCTGGCGCGGGTCATCACCGGTCTTCTGCCTGCCACGCGCGGCCATATCCGCTTCGACGGGCGCGATCTCTCGCCCGATCTGACGGGGCGCACGCGCGACGACCTGCGCGAATTGCAGATGATCTACCAGATGGCCGATGTGGCGATGAACCCGCGCCAGACGGTGGAAACCATCATCGGCCGCCCGCTGGAATTCTATTTCGGCCTGCGGGGCGAGGCGAAGCGCAAGCGGGTGCAGGAACTGCTCGACCAGATCGAGATGGGCCACGGCTTCGCCGACCGCTATCCGGCCGAGCTTTCCGGCGGCCAGAAGCAGCGCGTCTGCATCGCCCGGGCGCTTGCGGCGAAACCGAAGCTCATCATCTGCGACGAGGTGACCTCGGCGCTTGACCCGCTGGTGGCGGACGGCATCCTGAAGCTGCTCCTGAACCTGCAGGCCGAGGAGGGGGTGGCCTATCTCTTCATCACCCATGATCTCGCTACGGTGAGGGCGATTGCCGATCGGATCGCCGTGATGTTCAAGGGGCAGGTGCAGCGGTATGGCTCCAAGACCGATGTGCTGAGCCCGCCCTTTGATGATTACACCGACCTCTTGCTGTCCTCGGTGCCCGAGATGCGCCTTGGCTGGCTTGAGGAGGTGCTGGCTCATCGCCGCATGGCCAGTGCCGGCAACTGAAGGAGCGTGCGCCTTCGGCCCGAGCGGTCCCCGGCGGAAACTGCTATGGGCCGTCGGGGGCTTCCATGGAACACCCCTTGTGTCGATCTCGCCCAAGCGGCCTGTGCGCGCCCTTTCGCCAGCCCGGAACGAGGCACGTAATGCCCGACCGCTCCGAGGGCGGGCGTTTTGGTGAGGTTGACGCGGGGATTGGAGTCAGGCGGGATTGCGCCATAGAGTGGCGGCCACAATCGTCTCGGCACCCGCCCGCGGTCGGGGCGCCCTCTGTTGTGGCGAGAGGCCAGGGCAGGGATGAAGGCTTTGCCGCGAGATCACCAGAGCCGGGAGGGAAGGTAGGTCCGGCCTCGGGTTACTCCCTCGACTGCGGCATCAGTCCCGACGGCGTTTTTCACACCGATTCCGGCCAGCTATCCGGTAATCCGAAAAGCGCAAGTCCGATGGCTCCGGCGGAGGAGGGCCGGGCCGTCGCTAAGGGTCTGGTAATCGGCGCCTGTCATCCTGCCTGCATGCTCATTTCGGGAATCGGTCCGGGAATAGGGCTGCGAACCGGGCAAGATTATGGCGCTGCCCATCGCGATGACGTGACGTGAGATTGATGAAAGCACCCGTGCTGCCGCTAAAAAAAGCCACAAAGGGTGACTACTTTCATTCTGGGATGCAGTCAGATCAACGAGGCAGGATCCATGCAGATGTTTCGCCCCTTCGAACAGGATGCGGCCCCCGTCGGCTGGCGGGTGCGGGTGGCGATGCTCACCGCCGACCTGTCGCAGGAGCGGGAGGTCATGTCGCGACGTATCGCCGGTCTCGGCGGATCGGTCGAGCATTTCGACGAAATGTTCAGCGCCATCAGCGCCATGATGGACGACCCGACCGGCTACGGTCTGCTGGTGATGGATTGTGACGCCTTCGGCGGGCCGGAGGTCGGCCATCGTGCCGTGGCCTTGTTGCGTGGGACGGGAAGCACCGTGCCCGTCATCCTGATCTCGCACGAATGCTCCGAATCGGTCTTCCCCGAGGATTATGCCATGCCGATCCTGCTGCGCTCGGCGGTGTCGTTGCAAGCCGCCTTCGATCATGCGATGCGCGGCCGGCTACACTGGCACGCAGCTTGACGGGCAGCGTAGGGGCGGCGCCCGCCCGGCTGCGTCGCAGCCGAAACGAAGGATGGCAGAATGGCCGATACCGAGTTGATTGCCCGTGCAGGCGGCGCTTGCGAATTCTGCGGTGCAACCACGGATCTGGAGGCACAGGAGGTAGCGCCTGCCGGCCCGGCTTTGCTTTGTGCCGCTTGCCGGGGTGAGGCTGCCGTGGCGATGGATCATTGGCGCTGCCTCGAAGGGGCGGCCTGGTCGGCGGAGCCGGCGGTGCAGCTTGCGGTCTGGCGCAAGCTGACCGAACTTGCGGACCCTTGGGCGATCGAGACGCGCGACGCGATGACGCTCCTGCCCGGGGTCGAAGGCTGGACCCGGATTGCCGGTGCGGTCGAACACCGTGACAGCAACGGTGTGCTGCTGGCCTCTGGCGATACCGTGACGCTCATCAAGGATTTGCCGGTGAAGGGCGCGGGTTTTACAGCCAAGCGGGGCACTGCCGTACGCGGCATCAGCCTCGTGCCTGACAATCCCGGCCAGATCGAGGGCAGGGTGGAGGGTCAGCGCATCGTCATCCTGACCGGGTTCGTCAAAAAGCGCTGACGGGAGCCGTTGATGCTCCGGCCGGATCAGCCCGTCACGATCCGGTTGACATGGCCCATCTTGCGGCCCGGCCGCGCTTCGACTTTGCCATAGAGATGCAGCGCAGCGTTGCGCTCGCGCGCGATTTCCGGCACCCGCAGAATGTCATCGCCGATCAGGTTCTCCATCACCACATCGGCAAAGCGCGACCCGTCGCCAAGCGGCCAGCCCGCCACGGCGCGGATATGCTGCTCGAACTGGTCGATGGCGCAACCGTTCTGCGTCCAGTGCCCGGAATTGTGGACGCGCGGTGCGATCTCGTTGACCAGAAAGCCCTGCGGTGTCACGAAAAGCTCTACCCCCATCACGCCGACATAATCCAGCGCGGTGAGGATCCGCGCCGCCAGCAGCACCGCGTCGCTGCGCTGGCTGGCGCTCAGCCGGGCGGGCAGGGTGGTGGTATGCAGGATGCCGTCGCGATGGACGTTCTCGCCCGGGTCATAGCAAGCGACCGAGCCGTCGAGCCCGCGCGCCGCGATCACCGAAACCTCGTGCGAGAAGTCGATGAAGCCCTCCAGCACCGCGGCGGCCCCCGCCATCGCCGCCAGTGCGGCTTCGGCATCCTGCTTCCCGCGCAACCGGAACTGCCCCTTGCCGTCATAGCCGAGCCGGGTGGTCTTCAGGATCGAGGGGGTGCCGATCCGCACCAGCGCCGCCTGCAAATCCGCCGCCCCGTCCACCGCGGCATAGGGCGCGCAGGCCAGGCCCAGCCCGGTCAGGAAATCCTTCTCCGCGATCCGGTCCTGTGAGATGGCGAGCGCTCGCCGGTTCGGACGGATCGGTCGCAGGGCCTCCAGCAGATCGAGCGCTGCAGTGGGGATGTTCTCGAATTCGTAGGTGATCACATCGACCGAGGCGGCGAAATCCGCCAGCGCCACCCTGTCGTCATAAGAGGCGGTGGTGATCCGGTCGGCCACATGCCCGGCGGGTGGTGCCGGTGCCGGCTCGTAGACATGGCTGCGAAACCCGAGCCGCGCCGCCGCGACCGAAAGCATCCGGCCGAGCTGCCCGCCGCCGAGGATGCCGATTACCGAACCGGGAGGGAGAGGGGTGGTCATGGTCATGTTCCAGCCTCCGATACCCGAGGCGCGGCGCCCGGGCTGGGCCTAATCGTCAACAGGCTCTTCGGGGATCGAGGCGGAAAGCGCGGCCCGCCACGCGTCAAGCCGCGCTGCCAGCGCCGGATCGCCGAGTGCGAGGATACCCGCCGCCATCAGCCCGGCATTGGCCGCTCCCGCAGCACCGATCGCCATGGTGGCGACGGGATAGCCCTTCGGCATCTGCAGGATGGAATAAAGGCTGTCGACACCCGACAAGGCGCTGGTCTGCACCGGCACACCGATCACCGGCAGCCGGGTTTTCGATGCCATCATTCCCGGCAGATGCGCTGCCCCGCCAGCGCCGGCGATGATCACCTTCAACCCGCGCTCCACCGCCGTCCTGCCATAGGCCCAGAGCCGGTCCGGAGTGCGATGGGCGGAAACGATCTTCGCCTCATAGGGCAGGCCCAACTCGTCGAGCACCGTCGCCGCTTCACGCAGCACCGGCCAGTCGGACTGGCTGCCCATGATGATTCCGACCTCGACCGCCATGGTTGTCCCCTCAGGTTTCAAGGCGCGCTTTACCGTGGAGGCGCGCGCGGGGCAAGCACTGTCGCAGGGGGCGCTCGCGCCCCCTCTTGAGCCTTCGGCTCAATTCACCCCCTGAGGATATTTATGAACAGATGATGAACAGGAGGCGTCCCTGGCTTCATCTGTTCAGAAGGCTCTCGCCCAGCAATGATCTGAGTTCCTGGGT
>JAIRJX010000363.1 GCA_031260425.1 Gemmobacter sp. | reverse complement strand
TGTGGCCGCGCCACTCGCCCTCGACACCATAGCCCGGCACTTCACGTAATTCGCTCACCACCGCCGGGCACAATCCCGCCGCCTTTGCCCCCTGCACCAGCGCCTGCGCCAGCGGATGCGACGAGGCTTCGGCCAGCGCCATCGCGACCTCGACCGCCTGACGCGGATGTTCGTCCGGATTGGTAAGCTCCGGCACGCCCATGGTCAGGGTGCCGGTCTTGTCGAAGACCACGGTGTCGACCTCTGCCAGCCGCTCCAGCGCGGTGCCTTGCTTGATCAGCAACCCCTTGCGGAACAGCTTGCCTGAGGCAGCGGTAACCACCGCCGGCACCGCCAGCCCCAGCGCGCAGGGGCAGGTGATGATCAGCACCGCTGCCGAGATGTTCACCGCATACCGGATGTCGCCACCGGTCCTCCACATCCAGAAGCCGAAGGCGCTGAACGAAAGCAGATGCACCAGCGGCGAATAGGCGCGCGAAGCACGCTCGGCAAGGCTGGTGTAGCGAGTGCGGGCGCTTTCGGCCACCGCCACCAGATCGGCCATGCGGTGCAGGCTCGAATCCCTGCCCGCCGCCGTAACCCGCAGGGTGAGCGGCCCGGTCAGGTTCACCTCGCCTGCACTGACCACGGTGTCGGGACCTGCCCAGACCGGCAGACTCTCGCCGGTCAGGAGCGAACGGTCCACTTCGGACGTGCCATCGACCACCACACCATCGACCGGCATCCGCCCGCCGGGGCGGACGCGGACCAGATCACCCACAACGATATCGGAGATCGCCAGCACCATCTCGGCGCCATCGCGGATCACGGTGGCGCGCGGCACTTCCAACGCCGCCAGCTCCTCCGCCGCCGAACGCGCAACGGCGCGGGTGCGATGGTCGAGATAGCGCCCGGCCAGCAGGAAGAAAGCCAGCATCACAGCGGCGTCGAAATAGGCGTGATGGCCGGAATGCAGGGTCTCGAACACCGAGATCGACGAGGCGAGGATCAGGGCAAGGCTGATCGGCACATCCATACCCAGCCGCCCGACCCGCAGGCTGGCCCAGGCGGACTTGAAGAAGGGCTGCCCCGCGAAAACCACGGTTGGCAGCGCAATGGCGCCCGAGATCCAATGGAAAATGTCGCGCGTCGCCGCCTCTGCCCCCGACCAGACGGCGACGGAGAGCAGCATGATATTCATCATCGAGAAGCCCGCGACGCCCAAGCGCATCAACAGGTCTCGCCCCTGTCGGTCGGTCTCGGTCGAGGAAAGCAGGCCCGCGTCCAGCTCATGCGCCTCGTAGCCCACGCCCTTCAATGCCTCGATCAGCGGGGTGGCCTCGATCTCCGGGGCAGCCTCGACCGAGACCCGCTTCATCGTCAGGTTCACCCGGGCCGAGCGAACCCCCGGCAGCGCAGCCAGCGCCCCCTCCACCGTCGAGATGCAGGCGGCGCAATGCGCTGTCGGGATCGACAGGATAAGCCGGGCATCTTTCGGTGCGGCCAGTGCCGCCAATCGCTCCGCCGATGGTGCTGCCACGCAGGCCGGACAGGCCGAGGCCGCCATCCGCGCCTCGTCTTCTGCCATGGGGATCCGCTCCGCGATGGTCATGACTCAGCCCTTCACATAGAGATCCAGCCGTTGCTGAAACCGGGTGCCGTCCGCCGCCGAGGCAGTAACGTGCAGCATCCACTTGCCCGGTCCGAGGCCGATTCCGGCGACATAGGTCCCGGCCTCGTGGGCGAAGGCAGGCCATTGATCCTCGGCGGCGGAGGTCGTGCGGCCGACCAGAACCTCCAGCCCCTCCACCTGCACCGGTTGCCCTGCGGCATCGGTGAAGCGCAGCGTCAGGCCCCGGCCCGGCTCATAGGCCTCGACCAGTGTCCAGCCCAGCGCGTCCTGCGCCTCGCGCGCCGCCTCGAACTGCTGCGAGGCGACATAGGAGTTCTGCACTTCCAGCCCCGGAAAGGTGGAGACCGCCTCCCACGCCATGAACACATTCACCCCGATGATGACGGCAAAGGCGCCCACGGTAATGCCCAGAACCTGGCGCCCGGTAATCTCGCCCATCTCACTTCGCCCTTCCGTTGAACACCGTGTCGTGATGCACGCGGCTGTCGCCCGTAGCGGTGCCGCCGGCATCGCTGACCCAGAGCCGGACCTCGGTCCGCTCGGTCCTGGCCGCCGTGCTGTCGGGCGCCGCCTCCAGATAGACCCGCACGGCCAGCGTATCGTTGGCAGGCACGGTGACGACGTTACCCTCCGCCCCCTCGATACGCAATGTCAACTCATCATCGGGCGTCACGCTCAGCGCATAGGCATGGTCGGAGCCCAGCTTGTTGCGCAACCGGATATCATAGGCATTGCGGATGCCGCCATCCGACAGCGTGACGTAAAGAGGGTTGCGCACCGGCGTTACGTTCATGTCGAGGTCAGAGCGCAGAAACAACGCCACGACAAGGCCGATGCCCACCGCCGACCACAGCGTCGTGTATAGGATGGTGCGCGGCCGGAAGACGTGCTTCCAGATGTTCTTCGGTGGCTGGCCCGCACGCTCGCGCGTTTCGTCGGTCAGGGCGAGATAGCCGATCAGGCCGCGCGGCTTTTCGATCCGGTCCATGATCTCGTTGCAGGCGTCGATGCACAGGCCGCAGGTGATACAGGCGAGCTGCTGGCCGTTGCGGATGTCAATCCCCATCGGGCAGACATTCACACAGGCCATGCAGTCGATGCAATCGCCCGGCCCCCCGGCACCTTCTGTCTTGTGGAGCTTGCCGCGCGGCTCGCCTCGCCAATCGCGATAGCCGATGGTGATGGTGTCCTCGTCCATCATCGCGGCCTGGATACGTGGCCAAGGGCAGGCATAGATGCAGACCTGTTCGCGGAAGAAACCACCGAAGGTGAAGGTCGTCGCGGTCAGAATGGTGATGGTGGTATAGGCAACCGGATGGGCGTTGCCGGTCAACAGCGCGCGCAGGAGCGTCGGCGCGTCGGTGAAGTAAAACACCCAGGCCCCGCCGGTCGCAAGACCGATCAGCAGCCAGAGCGTCCATTTCACCAGGCGCTTGCGGATTTTTTCGCCGTTCCATTTCTGCCGGTAGAGTCGCAGCCGGGCGTTGCGGTCCCCCTCCACCCAGCGCTCCACCAGAATCATCAGGTCGGTCCACACCGTCTGCGGGCAGGCATAGCCGCACCAGACGCGGCCCAGGGCCGAGGTGAACAGAAAGAGCCCCAGTCCCGCCATGATGAGCAGGCCCGCGACAAAATAGAATTCATGTGGCCAGATCTCGATCATGAAGAAGAAGAAGCGCCGGTTGGCGAGGTCGAGAAGGACCGCCTGATCGGGCAGTTCCGGCCCTCGATCCCAGCGGATCCACGGCAGCAGATAGTAGGCGCCCAGCATGAAGCCCATCAGCCACCATTTCAGGCGGCGGAAATTTCCTTTCACTCGTTTGGGAAAGACCGGCTCGCGCGCGGCATAAAGGGATGGTTCGGCATCTTGGCTGGACACGGGCGAAGGACTCCGACTGGCGTGCTGGCGGCAGATATGTGACCCAAAGGCTGGTCCCGCCTTGACTTGTATCAAAAATCACATCCGGAATATACCTAAGCCATGCGTCAAAATGCCCAAATGGTCATCCCTGCCCCTGACAAGGTGACGCAGGCTCCGAACACGCCGGGGATGGCCGGGCCGGATCGGCAAGCGTCCGTGGTTTGTGCAACTCTCCCAGTGAAGACCGTATGCCCACACGCGACAGAGGGCAGAGCCCGACGGCGCTGTGCGCCTTTGCTCCGGGCACATACATACGGGGCCTGAGCGGAAGCGACGCACAGTTTCACGACCCATTCATGGCTACCCTGAAGGCATCTGAACGCCGATCCTGCCCGGTGAATTGAAAAGGCACCGCCGCCCCCAGGAAACGCGCGAACAGGATGGAGTGGCGGTGCCGATGTCCCAGTTTTCGAACCGGACAGGTTCATTCTGCATGATTCTGCGCCGCACTCCTTGACCTGCATCAAACGGCATCAGGCCGAGGTGGCCGACATCTGCGTCAGCCCGCCGCACCCGGCGCCTGCCTGGCATCTCGTGAATTGCTCCCGTGCAGGCCGATCAAAGGAAAAGGCCCCGGTTTCCCGGGGCCTTTCCGTCATCCTGCGGCCACGGGCTCACTCGCCGCCGCCGAGACCATGTACAAAGACCGCAACGGCGCGGATCTCGTCCTCACTCAGGCGCAGATCCCATTTCGGCATCACCCCGAACCGTGCATTGGTGACGGTTGCGGTCACCGACGCCCGGTCACCGCCATAGAGCCAGACCGCATCGGTCAGGTTCGGCGCGCCCTGCGTCCGGTCGCCCTTGCCGTCTTCCATGTGGCAGGCGGCGCAATTGTCGGCGAAGACCTGCGCCCCGGCGCTTGCCTTGGCCGGGTCATAACCCTCCTGCCCCGAGATCTGGAGGACATATTCCACCACGTCGCCGATCTGCGCCGGCTCCAGCAGGCCATCGGCGCCGAATTTCGGCATTTCCGAATAGCGGGCGTCAGGATCATCGGGCGCGCGGATACCATGGGTGATGGTGGTATGGAGCGACTCGAGGTCGCCGCCCCACAGCCAGTCATCGTCCAGCAGGTTCGGATAACCGACATTGCCGGCTGCACCTGCACCGTGGCACTGGGCGCACCACGTCCTGAACACTGCCGCACCCGAAGCCCGGGCAAAGCTGTCCAGTTCCGGGTCGGTGGTGATGGCGTTCAGGTCGGCGGCAACCAGCTTCGCCTTGATCGCCGCATTGGCCTCGTCGAAGCGCCGGATCTCCTCGGCCACGGCGAGCCTTGTATCCCCGGCCGCCGTCCGGCCGGTAATCCCCTGGGTCGCCCCGTTGATCAGCGGCCAGGCCGGATAGTAGACCGTATAGCCGATTGCCCAGATGATCGTCAGGTAGAAAGTCCAGAGCCACCAGCGCGGCATCGGATTGTCGTATTCCTGGATGCCGTCCCATTCATGACCGGTGGTAGGAACCTCGCCGGCCTTCTTTACTTGCTTGGCGCACATGTCTCACGCCTCCTTGGTATTGCGGCTGCCGGCCCCCGCGCCGGCCGGCGCGGGGCGACGGTCGTTGCGGAAGATCGAATTTGCGGCGTCATCATGCAGCGAGCGGCTGCCCGGCCGGAAAGTGTAGAGCACCACGCCCAGGATCAGCGCCACCATCAGGATCAACATCCAGCTATCGGCGAAGTGGCGCAGGAAGGAATAGAGTTCCATGATCTCCCCTCCTCAGCGGTTCGGATCGGGCTGGAAGGTCGAAAAGTCGACCATCGTGCCCAGCACCTGAAGGTAAGCCACCAGCGCATCCATCTCGGTCAGTTCGGGCTGACCGTCGAAGTTACGCCACTGCGCCTTGGGATAGCGCGCCAGCAGCGCGTCACCATCAGCGTTCGGATCGGCCTGCGCTGCGAAATCGGCCTCGGCATTCGCCATCATCTCGTCGGTATAGGGCACACCGAAGATCTGGTTCGCGCGCATCGAGTCCTTGATGTAGCGGGCGTCGATGACGTTGCCCATCATGTACTCGTATTTCGGCATGATCGATTCCGGCACCACGGATTGCGGATTCATCAGGTGATCCACATGCCATTCGTCGGAATAACGCCCCCCTACCCGGGCCAGATCCGGCCCGGTGCGCTTGGAGCCCCACAGGAACGGCCGGTCATACATCGACTCGGCCGCCAGCGAGTAGTGGCCGTAGCGCTCCACCTCATCACGCATCGGGCGGATCATCTGGCTATGGCAGACATAGCAGCCCTCGCGCATGTAGATTTCGCGCCCCGCCAGTTCGAGCGGCGTATAGGGGCGGACCCCTTCGACATCCTCAATGGTGTTTTCAAGATAGAACAGCGGCAGGATCTGCACCAGACCGCCAATACTCACCACCAGCAGGGACAGGACCAGCAGCAGCGTGGCATGGGTTTCGATTGCTTTGTGTTTGTTGAGGAAAGACATTCTCTCACCCTCCTCATTCAGCCGGGACAGCCGCGGGGGCAGAGGCCTTGGCAGGCATCGCACGCACGGTCATCCACAGGTTATAGCACATGATGATGGCCCCGCTGAGGAACAGCAGCCCGCCAACACCCCGCACCACGTTCATCGGGAACTTCGCAGCCACGGTATCGGCGAAGGCATTCACAAGGAAACCGTTCGCATCGACTTCACGCCACATCAGCCCCTCCATGATACCGGAGACCCACATCGAAGCCGCGTAGAGCACGATGCCGATGGTGGCCAGCCAGAAGTGCCAGGAAACGAGGCTGAGGCTGTAGAGCCGCTCACGGTTCCACAGGCGCGGCGTCAGGAAGTAGAGCGCGCCGAAGGTGATCATGCCGTTCCAGCCCAGGGCGCCGGAATGGACGTGGCCGATGGTCCAGTCAGTATAATGCGACAGCGAGTTCACCGCCTTGATCGACATCATCGGACCCTCGAAGGTCGACATGCCGTAAAAGCCGATCGCCACCACCATCATACGGATGACCGGATCGGTGCGCAGCTTGTCCCACGCGCCCGAAAGCGTCATCAGACCGTTGATCATGCCGCCCCAGGAGGGCATCCACAGCATGACCGAGAACACCATGCCCAGCGTCTGCGCCCAGTCGGGCAGCGCGGTGAAGTGCAGGTGGTGCGGACCCGCCCAGATATACATGAAGATCAGCGCCCAGAAGTGGATGATGGACAGCTTGTAGCTGTAGATCGGACGCTCGGCCTGCTTGGGCACGAAGTAATACATCATGCCGAGGAAGCCGGCGGTCAGGAAGAAGCCCACCGCGTTATGGCCATACCACCACTGGATCATCGCGTCCTGCACACCGGCCCAAGCCGGAACCGATTTGGACGAGAGGATACTGACTGGCAGCGCCACGTTGTTCACCACATGCAGCATCGCCACGGTGATGATGAAGGCAAGGTAGAACCAGTTCGCCACATAGATATGCGGCTCCTTGCGGTTGATCAGCGTGCCGAGGAAGACGGCCAGGAAGGACAGCCACACCACCACGATCCACCAGTCGATATACCAGACCGTCTCGGCATATTCCTTGGACTGGGTGCCGCCCAGCACATAGGAGGTCGCCGCCAGCACGACCATGAGCTGCCAACCCCAGAACACGAACCAAGCCAGACCGCCGCCCCAGAGCCGCGCGGCGCTGGTGCGCTGCACGACGTAGAAGGCGGTGCAGATCAGCCCGTTGCCGCCGAAGGCGAAGATCACGGCCGAGGTGTGAAGCGGACGCAGGCGCCCGAAGTTCAGGATACCCTCAATGCCGGGAATGTTCAGTGCCGGAAAGGCGAGCTGGAAGGCGATGACAACACCGACCAGGAAGCCCACGACCCCCCAGAAGGCAGTTGCGATGACGCCGGCGCGCACGACACCGTCGTTATATTCGTTGGCAGAAGCCGCGACCGGCTCGCCCATGCTGCGCAGAACCCACAGAAATGTGAGGGCGGCGGCAAGCATGACGACGATCGCGTTCACCATATAGGCAAGGTCATGCGCGTAATTGGCGGCGATCGCGGCAAGAACCGCGATCACGCCAAGCACGACCAGTTTAACGTAATCCCACATTTTGCGTCCCTTCGTCCTGGCCCGGTCCGCCCCGCTCGCGCGAGTCGTCCGGGCGCTTCTCGACTGTTCCGCTTTCGCAGAAGCGGTTCCAGCCAGCTTTGATCCATGTCAATCTCCGGGAGGCGGCCACTTGATCAAGGTCAATGCGGCCCGCCGACCCGCCTTTTAGGTTTTCCGCTATCCATACGCGCGAGGAGACATGGATATGGCTTACAAATCCCTGACCACCATCGTCACATCGGCAACCGAGGCTCAGTCCGTGATCGCCCCGGCCGCCACGCTGGCCGTGGCGCTCGACGCCCATCTCGAGATCCTGGCCCTCGGTATCGACCGGACACAGGTGGGGTATTCCTATGTCGGCGGCGGTGGCGCGCTCCTGCAGATCTCCATGGAGCGTGCCGAGGCCGAGGCGCGCGAGGCCGAAGCAGCGGTGCGCAAGGCCTGCGGCGAACAGCCGGCCGATCTGCGCTGGAGCGTGGAAAGCGCCGTGGCGCAGATCGGCGCGCTTGGCGATCTGGTGGGCCTGCGCGCCCGCTTCGCCGATCTCGTCGTGCTGCCCCGCCCCTATGGCAAGGGTCGGGGCTCCGAGGCGGAGGCCGTGGTCGAGGCAGCGTTGTTCGAAGGTCAGGCGCCGGTTCTCGTCCTGCCCGGCCCCGCGCTCGCGACACTCCCGCAGCGCGCGGTGATCGCCTGGAACCAGAGCCGCGAGGCGA
>JAIRJX010000306.1 GCA_031260425.1 Gemmobacter sp. | reverse complement strand
GCGACGCCGATTCCGCGCAGCCTGGCGCTCGCGAGCTATGGCGACATGGATGTCTCGGTGCTGGACGAGAAGCCGCCGGGGCGCAAGCCGGTGAGGACCGCGCTGATCAGCGTGGAGCGCATCGATGAGGTGGTGGCGCATCTGCACAAGGCGCTGGCCGAGGGGCGTCAGGCCTATTGGGTCTGTCCGCTGGTCGAGGACAGCGAGGTGCTGGATTACGCCAGCGCCGAGGCGCGGTTCCAGCAGTTGCGCGCTGTGCTGGGCGAGCGGGTCGGGCTGGTCCATGGCCAGATGCCGCCCGCCGAGAAGGACGCTGCCATGGCGCGCTTCGTTGCCGGCGAGACGGCGGTTCTGGTGGCGACGACGGTTATCGAGGTCGGGGTGAACGTGCCCAATGCCTCGATCATGGTGATCGAGCGGGCCGAGATCTTCGGTCTCGCCCAGTTGCACCAGTTGCGCGGCCGGGTCGGGCGCGGCACCGCTCAATCGACTTGCCTGTTGATGTATCAGCCGCCGCTAGGCGAGGGGGGGCGCCGCCGGCTGACGACCTTGCGCGAAACCGAGGACGGCTTTCGCATTGCCGAGGAGGATCTGGCGATGCGCGGGGCGGGCGATCTGATCGGTACCGCGCAATCCGGCCTGCCCCGGTTCCGAATCGCCGATCTGGAACGGCAATCCTCGCTGATGGAGATTGCGCAAAGCGATGCCCGCCGCTTGCTGGCCGAAGATCCGGGGCTGGAAAGCCCGCGCGGGCGGGCGGTGCGTAACCTCTTGTGGTTGCTCGATCAGGACCGGGCGATCAAGCTGATCGCGGTGGGTTGAAAATCAAGGACTTGCCGGCAATACCTTCCCGCCGGCAGTGCATTGTTCTCGTGTGTTCGCAAAAAGTTCTTTACAAATCATGAACACTATGGAAACAATAAGGGAACATGAACCAGCGAGGATATCATGCTGAAGGAAGTGAAAGCCGTCTTCACCCGCTCATCCGCCGCAGTGGTGGGGGATGCGCTCGGCACCGTTGCCATCTTCGCGTTGCTTGTCGTGGGGCTGCATCTGCTGCCTGTCACGATCTGAGTTTCTGCCTGCGATCTGTTTGCGGATGCATCGATCCCTAAGCGATGCCGCGTCATTGTCCCGACGCTGATCCCGCCAGATACGCCCCTGCCGCTGCGGTTCGCCCGCAGCGGCTTTTTTGTGTTCCCATCGCTGCGGTTCGCCCGCAGCGGCCTTTTCATGCCATCGCCACGTCCATCGCCTCGGCCAAGGCCTCGATCGAAAGCAGGATCGAGGCGTGGCGGTTGCGGTAGTCGCGGGCGGGAAGCAGCGCTTCGAACCCGGCAAAGGGGGCGGCGGGGGGCGGGCCGCCCTCCTGCAGCATGGTGGCAAGGGCAAGGCGCGCGGTCTCGATCTCGGCCCGGCTGCGGCCCAGGGCGGCGGCGCCGACCACGCCGGCCGCGGCCTGACCCAGCGCGCAGGCCTTCACATCCTGCGCAAACTCCGCCACCCTTCCGTCCTTCAGCACGACATCCGCCGTTACCGTCGAGCCACAAAGCGGCGAGCGGCGCCGGGCGCTGCCCTGCGGCTGCGGCAGGCGGCCGAGATGCGGGATATCGGCCGCCAGCGCGAGGATACGGCCGGAATAGAGTTTCACCAGATCGTCGCTCATGCTTCCCTCCGGGTGGTCAAGGGCATAGATAGACCGCGCCCGACGCCTTGCAAAGGAGGCCCAGATGCCTTTCGATCCCGCCAGCCTGATCTTCGATGCCAATGGCCTGATCCCCGCCATCGCGCAGGACCATGCGACGGGCGAGGTGCTGATGCTGGCCTGGATGAATGCCGAGAGCATCGCGCGGACCCTGGCGACCGGCAATGTCACCTACTGGTCGCGCTCGCGCCGGGCGTTCTGGGCCAAGGGCGAGACCTCTGGCCATGTGCAGCGGCTGGTGGAACTGCGTCTCGACTGCGACCGGGATTGCCTGCTGCTCATGGTGACGCAGGCGGGACCGGCCTGCCATACCAACCGGCGCTCCTGCTTCCATACGGTGGTGCGGGACGGCGAGGAGGTGGTGACGGCGGCGCCTATGTGCTGAGGGCCGCCAGCCGCGCGGCCACCACAGGCATCCGGGCGAGGCTCTGCCCGATATGGCCACGCCATTTCGGGCCGCGCGAAAGCGCATCGTCATAGGCTTCGGCCAACTCGTCCGGGCGGTCCTCGGCCAGCGCCTCGATCAGGAAAGCGGCCTGCCTGCGGTCCTTTTCCGCCTTCAGTGCATCGGGCCCGCCCTGCCGCCGGCTTGCCACGATCAGCTTGTGGATGGCGAAAGCCTCGGGGCGCGGGATCTGCACCAGTACGCCGGAGCGGTAGAGCAGGGCGGCGGGGATCGGGCGCGCGATCAGGAAGTTGAGGAAATGCAGTGATTGCGCCGAGACGCCGAGCGCAGGCAGCGGCCGGATGTCTTCCTCAGGGCGAAAGGAGGGGGTGAGGAATTCGATTACGGTATCCGACCTGGTTTGCCGCCAGCGCCAGACGGCGGTTTTCGCCAAAGATGGCACGGGGACAAAGTCGAAATCCCTGAAGGTAGCGGCAAGCCCGTCCTCCACCCCGTCGTCCAGCGCCAGCACCAGCCGCTCGAACTGCGCAATGTTCAGATCGTCGGTCTGCGCGGTATCGTCGAAGGTGTAGCGGATGCCAAGCTCCCCTTCATAGAGCCGGAAGGCATGGGTGCCAACGATGGTGCCGCCCAGCCGGAATGTGCCCTGATCGGCCAAGGCTTTCAGCAGTGAGCCGAAGCGTGCCTCTACCGGCAGGAAGTCCTCGCCCCGCAGCAGCCGGACGAGGCGGGTGCGATGGGCGGCGCGGTCTTTGGCCTCGCTTTGCAAGACGGCCCGTGCCGCCAGATCGGCGGCGAGTTCCGGGTTGTCCTCGCCGATATAGCGACGGCGGACCGAGGAGCCGATGCGCGCCGTCTCATACCAGTAGGCGCGGCCATTGGCGCGCTCTTCCCGCATCACGGAGCCACGAATGCCGCCTGCCCGCTCGGCCTTCAGGCTGCGGAGCAGATCGTGATACGCGCTGTGAGCGATAGTGCTGTGGCGGTCGATCATGATTCTATACTACAGTTTCTTTCTTTGTAGTATAGATTGCGTATACTACAGTCTCTTTCTTTGTAGTATACATGACGCCCCTCAAAAAAACCGCGCGGGGAGCGATCCCCGCGCGGTTTTCGTTCCTGTCCGCCGGATCACTCGTCCGAAGCGGCGGCGCCGACTTCGTCGAAGAGCTCCGCAATCTCGAACTCGGCTGCGGCCTCAGCCTCGGCGGCAAGTTCCTGGATCGACTTGCCAGAGGCTTGCAACTCGGCCTCCTCGACCGAACGGGCGACGTTGATCGAGATGCGCACCGAAACCTCGGGGTGCAGCACGACGCTCACCGAGTGCAGGCCCAGATCCTTGATCGGACGATCAAGCACAACCTGAACCCGGTTGACGGTGAAGCCGCCGGCGGTCGCGGCATCCGCCACGTCGCGGGTGGTGACCGAGCCGTAAAGCGCACCGGCATCGGAAGCCGAGCGGATCACGATGAAGGCCTGGCCGTCGAGCTTGGCGCCCACGGCCTCGGCCTCTTTCTTCGTTTCCAGGTTCTGTGCCTGAAGTTGTGCCTTGCGGGTCTCGAAGGACTTGATGTTGGCTTCGGTCGCGCGAAGCGCCTTGCCCTGCGGCAGCAGGAAGTTGCGGCCGTAGCCGTCCTTCACCTTCACCACATCGCCCATCTGGCCCAGCTTGGCCACACGCTCAAGAAGGATGACTTGCATATTCGTCGCTCCTTATTTCACGGCATAGGGCAGCAGGGCGAGGAAGCGGGCGCGCTTGATGGCCTGGGCCAGTTCACGCTGCTTCTTCGCCGAGACGGCGGTGATGCGCGACGGCACGATCTTGCCGCGCTCGCTGATGTAGCGCTGCAGCAGCCGCACGTCCTTGTAGTCGATCGCAGGCGCATTTTCACCCGAGAAGGGGCAAACCTTGCGGCGGCGGAAGAAGGGTTTGTTCGCCATTTGGATGGTCCTTTCCCGTTCAGATCAACGACGACGGTCGCCGCCGAAGCCGCCGCGGTCGCCGCCACGGTCACCCCGGTCACCGCCACGCTCGCCACGATCGCCGCCGAAGCTGCGCTCGCGCCGCTCGCCATCGGGACGCTCGCCGCGTTCGCCGCGCTCGCGGTCGTCACGCTTCTGCATCTGGACCGACGGGCCCTCGCCGTGCTTGTCGACCTTGATGGTCAGCACGCGCATCACGTCGTCATGCAGACGCATCAGGCGCTCCATCTCCTGCACCGCCGCCGCCGGGGCGTCGGATTTCAGGAAGGCGTAATGGCCCTTGCGGTTCTTGTTGATCTTGTAGGCCATCGTCTTGACGCCCCAGTACTCGTGCTCGACGACCTTGCCGCCGTTATCCGCGAGAACCGTGGAGAAATGTTCGATGAGACCTTCGGCCTGCGCGTTGGACAGATCCTGACGCGCGATCATGACATGCTCGTAGAGCGGCATGTAAGCTCCGTATCTGCAGGGGCGCATTTCATAGGGCGGGCCTTCGGCCTTCCGCGGCCCGTCCACGAGAGGCTGCGCCGGTTCATGGGTCATGCGGAAGGATGGGCTCGCATACACGGCTCGGTGCGGGGGCGCAAGCCTCAAGCGGCGAAGTGGCGGTTGTCAGCCGATGACGTGCGCCTTGTTATGGCATATCTGCGGAACCGGGGCCATGGCTTGCAACCGCCGCAGGGTGTTGCGGGTTGATCCAAAGCGAATCGCAGACAGGACAGGACGATGAAACGTTTTATCACCTCCTCCACCGCATTGGCGCTCGCGCTTGCCGCCATCAATCCCGCGGCGCTGAGGGCGCAGACCGAAGATGCGGTCTGCGCGCAGAACGGCGAGGTCGCCTGCGGCGCGGGCCAGCAGGCAGACGTGGCGCCGAAGAAGAAAAAGGCCGCCCAGCAGACGGAGAAAGCGCCGAAGCCGGAGGAGCAGCCCGCTGCCGAAGAGGTGCCGAAGGGGCGCAAGAAGGCAAGGCCGCAGCAACCCGCCGCCGAAGCGCAGCAGGAGCGCAGCCTTTCCGCCGCGCCGGAGCCCGAGGGCCAGCCGACCTCCGGCGGCAAGGCCGGTGCTGCGAAGGCCGCATCCAAAGGCAAGGTGCGGAAATCCGGCGGCGCGGCCGTAGTACCGGCGGAGGGTCAGCCGGTGACGCCGACGGACGAGGTGGCGCAGGACTCCGGCCGCAATCCGGCAATCGTCGAGGTGCCGGTCGCGTCGGCGGGCAAGGCGGCCCCTACGCCGGAGGCCGCCATGGCGCTGGATCAGATCCTGGCCGAGGATGCGCCGGCACGGCCCAAAGGCAAGACGACGGCGGAACGGACCGATGCCGGGGCCACGCCACGCAAGCAAGGCAAGCCGAAGCGCCCGGCGGCGGCAGAGGCCGGCGGCGGAGCCGGGGAGGTGCAGGTGACCGAGACCCGCGTCACCGAGAGCGATGCCCGCCGCGCCGACCGCGAGCCGGGCGACCAGCCCGATGCCGCCGGGCAGGGCCTCCCGACCTCGCCCGAGGACAAGACGGCCGCGAAAAAAGGCGGCCTGTCGGATCTGGAGAAGGCGGGGCTTGTCGTGCTTGGCGCGCTGGCGGTGGGGGCGATCCTGCAGAACGGCAATCGCGTGGTGTCGAATACCGGCGACCGGGTGATCGTCGACCGTGGTGACGGAGACTATGTCGTCTGGAAGGACGATGATGCGCTGCTCCGTCAGCCGGGCAACGAGGTGCGGACCGAAACCTTCTCCGACGGCTCGACCCGCAGCACGGTTCACCGCCCCGATGGGACCGAGATCGTGACCATCCGTGATGCCTCGGGCCGGGTGCTGCGGCGGGCCCGGGTCAATCTCGACGGCTCGCAGACCCTGTTGATCGACGATCTGAGCGAGCAGGTGCAGCAGGTCGATGTCAGCCGGCTGCCGAAGCCTCTGCCGGGCGGGCTCGTGGTTTCCGCCTCGCAGCAGGACGCGGCGTTGCGCGCGGCGCTTCTTGGCCAGCAGGTCGGGGCGGCTGGCCGTGCCTTCAGCCTCGCCCAGATCCGCGACTACCGAGAGGTGCGGGCGCTGGCGCCGACGGTGAACGTGGAGAGCATCACCTTCCCGACCGGCTCTTCGGTGATCGGGCCGTCCGAGGCGCGTAAACTTACCGCGCTTGGTCGCTTCATGGTGGGAATGATCGCAGCGAACCCGGCCGAGATGTTCCTGATCGAGGGCCATACGGATGCGGTGGGCAGTGCTGCGAT
This sequence comes from Gemmobacter sp., assembly GCA_031260425.1. Taxonomy (GTDB): domain Bacteria; phylum Pseudomonadota; class Alphaproteobacteria; order Rhodobacterales; family Rhodobacteraceae; genus Gemmobacter. The sequence goes on along the minus strand of JAIRJX010000306.1, from coordinate 1,612 downwards.
GAACCTGGCGCTGTCCGACCGGCGGGCGGAAAGCGTGGCGCTGGCCTTGACCGAATATTTCGGTGTCGCGCCGGAAAACATGGTGGTGCAGGGCTACGGCGAGAGCGAGTTGCTTATCGACACGGTCCTTGCGGAACCGATGAACCGCCGCGCCGCGGTGCGGATGATCTCGCCGCTGATGCAGCAGGTCCGGGCGTCGAACTGATCATTCCGCGTCGCGCCCGGTCCCGCAGGCGCGGCACATGACGGCGGCACAATGAAAAACGGGGGCCGCATGGCCCCCGTTCTGCGCAACCGGATCTGCCGCCCGTCACTTCGGGGCGATCATCATCACCATCTGCCGGCCTTCCAGCTTCGGCATCGATTCGATCTTTCCCGTCTCGGCCACATCGGCGGCGACGCGGTTCAGCAGTTCGAGGCCAAGTTCCTGGTGCGCCATCTCGCGGCCACGGAAGCGCAGGGTGACTTTCACCTTGTCGCCCTCGCCAAGGAATTTCTGCACCGAGCGCATCTTCACGTCATAGTCGTGATCGTCGGTGCCGGGGCGGAACTTGATCTCCTTGATCTCGATGATCTTCTGCTTCTTGCGGGCCTCGGCCTCGCGTTTCTGCGTCTCGTATTTGAACTTGCCAAAGTCCATGATCTTGCAGACCGGCGGCTCCGCATTGGGCGAGATCTCGACCAGATCCAGCCCTGCTTCTTCCGCCATCACCATCGCGCGGGCGGGAGAGACGATGCCCACATTCTCGCCATCAGCACCGATCAGGCGAATCTCGGGGGCGCGGATGCGTTCATTCACACGGGGGCCCGTCTCGCGTTGCGGAGGGGCGTTGTGGGGTCTGCGGGCTATGGCTGTGATCCTTCTGCCATTGGAATTGCGCGCGTAAAATACTGGCCCCGCCCGCGCAGTTCAACCGGATTCGCGGGGCGAAGACCCGCCTGCCTGACAGGATGCGGCGTTTTTTCCCGCCGGGGCGGGACAGAAGGTCTTTCAATCCGCACGGATCGGGGTCATGTCTATGCGGGACCGCCGGTTTCGGCGGAAAGGAAGAAGGAGACAGAGATGAGCAACAAGGTCATCATCGGCGGCGTCATCGTCGTGGCTGCCGCTGCAGGCTATTACTTCTTCGCTCGGCCGGCGGAGCGGGTGGCGAATGACGCGGCACAAGCTGTGGAGCAGACCGCGACCGAGGCGACCGAAGCCGCCGGGGCGGCCACTGATGCAGCGGGTGAGGCTGCCGGGGCCGCGGCGGACGCGGCTTCCAATGCGGCTGATGCCGCCGCCGGCGCTGCTGCCGAGGCTGCGAACACCGCGACCGATGCCGCCACCGCTGCGGGTGATGCGGCCAGCGAGGCTGCGAGCGACGCCGCGACCGCTGCCGGGGAGGCCGCCTCCACCGTTGCGACCGAGGCGACCGATGCCGCCACCGCCACGACCGAAGCGGTGAGTGATGCCGTGTCGGGGGCTGCCACGGTGCTCGACCCGGCGAATTTCGATGCCGCGAAGATCACCAGCCTGATCGACGCGTCTTCGCTCGAGGACTCGGTCAAGGCCACGCTGAAAGCTGCGGTGGACAACGCCGCGAAAAGCCCGGCGCTGGTCGAGGCCACC
>JAIRJX010000143.1 GCA_031260425.1 Gemmobacter sp. | reverse complement strand
CGCGACTGCGCCGCAAAAGGATACTGCCGGCCCGGTCAGCCCGCTCGCCATCGCCATCTCGCGTTATCCGCCGCAGCGACCGAAGGACCTGAGCAAGGCGATCTCCGCCGCCGTGGCCGCCGCCTCACGCCCGGTGCCTGAAGCGCAGCCGGAAGCGGAAGCACCGCAGGAGGTGCGGCCCGAACAGGTTGCCGCCGCCGAACCCGCCAAGCGCAACTTCGCCAAGGCCATCCCCGGCGAGGACGAAGAGCCCGATCTTCCGGCGGCCAAGATGCCAGGCGCGGGAAGCAACGCCTCCGTCGCGCAGAACGCCACCTTCAGGAACGCCATCGACCTTGGCAAGACCAACCTGATCGGGGTCTATGGCACGCCCACCAAACGATATGCGTTGATCCGCACCGGATCTGGGCAATACAAGAAGGTCCGGGTGGGTGACCGGGTGGACGGCGGCACCATCGCCGCCATCACCGACAACGAATTGCGCTACAAGAAGGGCAGCCGCATCGTCGCGCTGACGATGCCGAAAGGCTAAGGCCGGAAGACCGGGACAGGCGGAGCACGGCGGCTCCGAGACGCTTCATGGCGTTCAGGTGGAGATAGAACGAGGGCGGCTGAGGGAGGGCGCTTGCCCCGATTGCGGTCTGCACGTCGCGGCTTCGACCCAGCCGCGCAAAATATCGTGAGGCAGGCCCTCTGGCCGCTTGAACCTGCGCGCCATGGGAGCAGACCATCGCGCAGCACCCACCCGACGGAGTGCAGCGCTGCCCGGCACAAAGGCATCGAAGCGGATCGTTCACACGATGTTTCAGACCACACAGAATCTGTGACCGGCCAGCCGGTTGCGGCGGCGCGGTGGCTTCCCGATAGTCGCCGCATGGAAAGCTTCCTGCTTCAGGCCACCTACTATCTTGCCGCCGCCGTGCTGCTCGTGCCGATCACCGTGCGGTTCGGCTTCGGCTCGGTGCTGGGCTATCTGGCGGCGGGGCTGCTGCTCGGGCCGGTGCTGGGGCTTGCCGGGCAGGAAAGCCATGACCTGCAGCATTTCGCGGAATTCGGCATCGTGGTCATGCTCTTCCTGATCGGGCTGGAGCTGCGGCCCCACACATTGTGGGAGATGCGGCACCGGCTGATCGGGCTGGGCGGAATGCAGGTCGTGCTGACCTCCGGCCTGATCGCCGCCCTCCTGCTCGCGATGGGCGAGCCGTGGCGCGTGGCGCTGACACTTGGCCTCCTGCTCTCGCTCTCCTCCACCGCAATCGTGGTGCAGACGCTGAGCGAAAAGGGCCTGATGCGCTGCCCCGGCGGCCGTTCGGCCTTCGCGGTGCTGCTGGCGCAGGACATCGCGGTCGTGCCGATGCTGGCGCTGATCCCGCTGATGGCGGGGCTGCACGCCCGCCAGCAGGCGCCGGAGGGCGCGGCCAAACCGCTTCTCACCCTCGTGCAGTCGCTGCCGGGATGGGAGGTGACGCTGCTCACCCTCGGCATCGTGCTGATCATCGTGCTGGTCGGGCATTTCCTTACCGGCCCGGTCTTCCGCTTCGTCCATGCGGCGCGCCTGCCGGAGATGGGCAGCTTCATCTCGCTCCTGATCCTGATCGGCATCGCCTTCCTGATGATGCTGGTGGGGCTCTCGCCCGCGCTGGGAAGCTTCATCGCCGGTGTGGTGCTGGCCAATTCCGAGTTCCGCCACCAGATCGAGGCCGATCTGAAACCGTTCAAGGGCATCCTGCTCGGCCTGTTCTTCATGACGGTGGGTATCAGCATAGATACCGGGGGGCTGCTGGCACAACCGCTGCGGATCCTGATGCTGACGCTCGCGCTCATCGCAGCGAAGATGGCGGTGCTCTATCCGCTCATCAGCCTGTTCCGGCTGCGGGGCCGCGACCGCACGCTGTTCTCGCTGGCGCTGGCGCAGGGCGGCGAATTCGGCTTCCTGATCGTCAGCTTCGCCCTCGCACAGGACATTCTGCCGGCGGAAGAGGCGCAGCGCGTGCTGCTGGTCATCAGCCTGTCGATGCTGCTGACGCCGCTGCTCTTCGCACTCTACGACCGCCTCGCCCACCATCGCGGCGCCCGGCCGGGCGAAGCGCTCCCGGACACAGTGGAAGAGACCGGCCCGGTGCTGATCGTCGGCATCGGACGCTTCGGCCAGGTGGTGAACCGGATGGCCCGCGCGGCCGGTATTCCCACCGTGGTGCTCGACGCCGATGCCAGCGTGATAGAGCGGATGCGCCGCTTCGGCGTGAAAGGCTATTTCGGCGATCCCTCGCGCCCCGAACTGCTGCTGGCCGCGGGCCTTGCCGAAGCGCAGATCCTTGTCGTCGCGGTGGACGATCCGGCCAAGGCGCTGCGCATCGTCACCGCCGCGCGTCAGACCCGGTCCGATCTGCATATCGTCGCCCGCGCCCGCGACCGGGTGCATGTCTACGAACTCTACCGCGCCGGCGCCAACGATATCGTGCGCGAAACTTTCGACAGTTCGATCCGCGCCGGACGCTATGTGCTGGAAAACATGGGGCTGACGGAATACGAGGCGGCGCGGCTCAGCCAATCCTATTTCAACCTCGACCGCGCCGCGATGCGCGATCTCGCGGCGCTGTGGGAGCCCGGCCAGCCCGTCCACCTGAATGATGCCTATGTCAGCCGCGCCCGCCAGCTTGATGAGGAACTGCGCACCGCTCTGCTCGACGACCAGGACGATCAGATGACG
>JAIRJX010000153.1 GCA_031260425.1 Gemmobacter sp. | reverse complement strand
CGGCTGCCGCTGCATCTGGCGCGGCTCGCGGCCTCCGCCACCGCCTTGGGCTTTTGCTGCGATCCCGAGGCAGTCCGCGTGGCCTTGCCCGCCCCTGCCGGGCCTGCACGGGTGCGCCTGACGCTCGGCGCGGCGGGCGATCCCGAGGTGACCGGCACGGCCCTGCCCCCCACCAGTCCCGAATGGCGGGTCGGGCTGGCTGAAGCGCGGCTCGATCCGGACGATCCCTGGCTGCGGCTGAAATCCACTCGCCGCCCGCATCACGACACGGCGCGCGCCGCACTACCCGGAGCACTGGACGAAATGCTGTTCCTCAACAGCCGTGACGAGCTCTGCGAGGGCACCATCACCAATCTGTTCTTCGACCGTGGCGCGGGCCTTCGCACCCCGCCTCTGGCCTCTGGCCTGCTGCCCGGGGTGCTGCGGGCCGAACTTCTGGCACAGGGCTGCCGCGAGGAGATCCTGACAGCCGCGGACCTGGCGCAGGTTCGGCTCTGGGTCGGCAACGCGCTGCGCGGGTTGATCCCGGCGCGACTGGCGCCGATACCGGGCGGCTGAGCGGCGCAGCAAACGCCAAAGGCCCCGGAGTCTCCTCCGGGGCCCTCGTCTGGCGACTATAGCCGCTCATTCGATCATGGGCAGCAACGCGTCGATGCTCTTCTTGGCATCGCCATAGAACATCCGCGTATTCTCCTTGTAGAAGAGTGGGTTCTCGATACCGGAATAACCGGTGCCCTGGCCGCGCTTCGACACGAAAACCTGCTTGGCCTTCCAGCATTCCAGCACCGGCATGCCGGCGATGGGGCTGTTCGGGTCTTCCTGTGCCGCCGGGTTCACGATGTCGTTCGAGCCGATGACGATGACCACATCGGTATCGGGGAAATCATCGTTGATCTCGTCCATCTCCAGCACGATGTCGTAAGGCACCTTCGCCTCGGCCAGCAGCACGTTCATATGGCCCGGCAGGCGGCCGGCGACTGGATGGATGGCGAAGCGGACGTTCTTGCCCTTGGCGCGCAGCTTGCGGGTCAGTTCCGACACGCTTTGCTGCGCCTGCGCCACCGCCATGCCATAGCCGGGGATGATGATGATCGAGTCGGCGTCGTTCAGCGCCGCCGCCACGCCTTCGGCGTCGATGGCGATCTGCTCGCCCGTCACCTCCATTGCGGGGCCGGTGGTGGTGCCGAAGCCGCCGAGGATCACCGAGACGAAGCTGCGGTTCATCGCCTTGCACATGATATAGCTCAGGATCGCACCCGAGGAACCCACCAATGCGCCGGTGACGATCAGCAGGTCGTTCGACAGCGAAAAGCCGATAGCCGCCGCCGCCCAGCCGGAATAGCTGTTGAGCATCGACACCACGACCGGCATGTCGGCGCCGCCGATCCCCATGATCAGATGATAGCCGATGAAGAGCGCGGCAATGGTCATCCCGATCAGCGCCAATGTGGAACCTGATTGCAGATAGACCAGCAGGAGCGCCAGCGAGATCAGCGCCGCGCCCGCGTTCAGCACATGGCCGCCCGGCAGCTTTTTCGCCTTGCCGTCGACCCGGCCTGCGAGCTTGCCGAAGGCGATGACGGAGCCGGTGAAAGTCACCGCCCCGATGAAGACGCCAAGAAAAGTCTCCACCCGCAGGATGGCGATCTCGACCGGCGACTTCTGCGCCACCAGTGCGGCAAAGCCGTCGAGGACCGCGCGGCCGGCGTCGTCCAGTCCGGCCACACGCACCATCTCGAAATGGGTATTGAAGCCGATGAACACGGCGGCGAGACCCACCAGCGAATGCATCGCGGCGACAAGCTGCGGCATCTCGGTCATCTGGACGCGCTGCGCCACGACCCAGCCAGCAATCCCGCCGGCAAGGATCAGGAGCAGCGACAATTGCCACAGGCCCGCACCCGGGCCGATCAGCGTGGCGGCCACGGCCAGCGCCATGCCGACGATCCCATACCAGACCGCGCGCTTGGCGCTTTCCTGTCCCGAGAGACCGCCCAGCGAAAGGATGAACAGAACAGCCGCGACAACATAAGCGGCGGTGGTGAAACCGATTTCCATCGCTCCCCCTCCCTTACGACTTCTGGAACATGGCGAGCATCCGCCGGGTGACGAGGAAGCCACCGAAGATATTGACCCCCGCCATCAGCACCGACAATGCGGCGAGGATGACCACAAGCCAGTTACCCGACCCGATCTGCAAGAGCGCGCCAAGGATGATGATCGACGAAATGGCATTGGTGATCGCCATCAGCGGCGTGTGCAGCGAATGCGAGACGTTCCAGATCACCTGGAAACCGACGAAGCAGGACAGCACGAAGACGATGAAATGGCTCATGAAACTGGCCGGCGCATAGAGGCCTGCCAGAAGCAGCATTCCCCCGCCCACGGCCAGCAGCAGCACCTGATTACGGGTCTGCGCCCTGAAGGCGGCAGCTTCCCGGGCGCGGCGCTCCTCGGGCGTCGGCTCCTTCGGCTTTTCCTTCGGCTTCTGCACCGCGATTGCCTGCACCTTGGGCGGCGGCGGTGGGAAGGTGATGGCGCCGTCATGGGTGACGGTGGCACCCCGGATCACGTCATCCTCCATGTTGTGGTCGATCACTCCGTCCTTCTTCGGCGTAAGGTCGGTCAGCATATGGCGGATATTGTTGGAATAAAGCGTCGAGGCCTGCGCCGCCATCCGGCTGGGGAAATCGGTATAGCCGACGATGGTGACTCCATTGTCGGTGACGATCCTCGAGTCGGGCACTGTGAGGTCACAATTGCCACCGCGCTCTGCCGCCAGATCGACGATGACCGAGCCGGGCTTCATGATCTTCACCATATCCTCGGTCCAAAGCTTCGGTGCAGGCCGGCCAGGGATCAGGGCGGTGGTGATGACGATATCCAGCTCGGGCGCGAGTTCGCGGAACTTCTTCAGTTGCGCCTCGCGGAATTCCGGAGACGAGGGCGCCGCATAGCCGCCCGTCGCAGCGCCGTCGGTCTGCTGTTCGCTGAAGTCGAGATAGACGAATTCCGCACCCATCGACTCGATCTGCTCGGCCACTTCGGGGCGCACGTCGAAGGCATAGGTGATGGCGCCAAGGCTCGTGGAGGTGCCGATGGCGGCAAGCCCCGCCACGCCCGCGCCCACCACCAGCACCTTTGCGGGGGGCACCTTGCCCGCCGCCGTCACCTGCCCGGTGAAGAAACGGCCGAAATTGTTGCCCGCCTCGATCACCGCGCGGTAACCGGAGATATTGGCCATGGAGGAGAGCGCGTCCATCTTCTGCGCGCGCGAGATACGCGGCACCATGTCCATGGCGATAACCGTCACACCGCGCTCCTTCGCGGCCTCAAGCAGTTCGGTATTCTGGGCCGGCCAGAAGAACGAGATCAGCGTCTGGCCCTTGCGCAACGCCGCAACCTCCGAAGGTTCCGGCCCGCGCACCTTCACCACTACATCGGCGACCGTGATGACCGCCGCCGCCGAGGGCAGAACGGTGACACCCGCCGCCGCATAGGCCGCGTCCGAAAACCCTGCCTTCACCCCGGCGCCGGTTTCCACCACGCAGGCATGGCCCAGCTTCTGCAACTGCACGGCCGAGTCGGGTGTCAGCGCAACCCGATTCTCTCCCGCGAAAATCTCTCTTACCGCTCCGATCTTCACCGTATCTCCCCCGTTCCATAGCGCCTTTTCGCGCGCGCCACCCGACCGCATCCGAGCGCGCAATAATCCTCTTAGAAACGCCGCCGATCCGCAATGAAATTGCGCAACATTGCCACAACGAACGCTGCCCAGGGGCCTCAGCCCTGATCCGGCCGACAAACTCCCTTCCCGTCTGCCGCTTTGTTCCGGCATATTCCGGCTGATTTCCGACTTTGCAACCCATGGCCGCATTGCCGCCGCCGCTTTGTGGCTCTGCGGCTGTAAAATGGCGGGTGAATTGCGGGGTTTCCGACCCATTGGCCATGCTGCTTGCTTTTGCCTCGGTGCCCGCGCATTGTGTCGGCGCAAGTATTCCGGCCCGGAGCCAGGACGAGATGATCCAGTCCCTTCCCCGCATGTCTGGCAACGAGGCGCCAAGCCCGCTCTGCCGTCCGGCGGGCTGGATCTGCCTGTGGCGGCGGATGGGCAACTGTTCCGTGTTGAACCGGCAAGGCAGGGCCTGAAAACCCCTATTCGCTGTATTCAACCGGAGAAAACCAATGACCACCTATGATCCCGCCCGGGACGGTGCGCAGATGTCCTTTGACGGCCGCATGTCCTATGGCGACTATCTCGGCATCGACACCATCCTTGATGCCCAGCACCCGCAGACCGGCGCGCATGACGAGATGCTGTTCATCATCCAGCACCAGACCTCGGAGCTATGGATGCGGCTGGCGCTGCACGAACTTGACGCGGCGCGCGCCTGTCTTGCCGCCAGTAGCGCGCGCCCGGCCTTCAAGATGCTGGCCCGCATCGCCCGGGTCCTCGAACAACTCAATTCCGCCTGGGATGTGCTGCGCACCATGACCCCTTCGGAATATACCCGCTTCCGCGACGGGTTGGGACAGAGCTCGGGCTTTCAGAGCTGGCAATACCGGCTGATCGAATATGCGGTCGGCAACCGTAACCCCGCCATGCTGAAGCCGCACGCCCACCGTCCCGACCTGATGGCGAAGCTGGAGGCGGAGCTTGCCCGCCCCTCGCTCTATGACGAGGCGCTGCGCCTTCTGGCGCGACAGGGCCTGCCGGTGCCGCAAGAGGTGCTGGAGCGTGACCTGCGGCAGGCCTGGACCGCTCATCCCGGGGTGCAGGCGGTGTGGGAAACCGTCTACCGCGCACCGGAAGCGCATTGGGAAGCCTACGAACTGGCGGAGAAACTTGTCGATTTCGAGGATTACTTCCGCCGCTGGCGCTTCAACCACGTCACCACGGTCGAGCGCATCATCGGCTTCAAGCGCGGAACCGGCGGCACCTCTGGCGTGCAATACCTGCGCCGGATGCTGGAGGTCGAACTGTTCCCGGAACTGTGGCACCTGCGCACATCTCTGTGATCAATCCACGATGGACCGGAACGGCACACTATCCTAGAGGTTTTCATGATGTATCGGTATAAGCCGTTCCGTTTCGGATTCGCTGGAGATGTGATCATATGCTGCGCAATGTGCTTGCCCTCGTTCTGGGCGGGGGGCTGATCGGAAGCTTGGGGGCCTGTGTCCAGCAACCCGGCGTGACCGAAGCCACCAAGTCGCCCGGGTCTCAGGCATCGGTTGTCAAGCAGCCGGTGCCCGAGGATTTCGTGAACGCCTATGCCGCGCGGCCGGATGATGCCTTCACCATCCCCGCCGTGCCCGAGGACAAGATCCCCGAGCATCTGCGCCGGCAGGAGGTGGCCTATGAGAGCCAGGATCTGCCCGGAACCATCGTCATCGACCCGACACACAAGACGCTGCACCTGATCACCGCACCCGGCAAAGCGATGCGCTACGGCATCGCCGTGGGAGCCGAGGGCTTCCAATGGGCGGGCGAGGCGGTGATCGCCAGCCGTAAACACTGGCCGACCTGGACTCCGCCGAAGGAGATGATCGAGCGCAAACCGGAACTGGCGAAATGGGAGAAGGGTCAGCCCGGCGGGCCAACCAATCCGCTTGGTGCAAGGGCGCTTTATCTTACCACCAACGGTGTCGATTACGGCTTTCGCATCCACGGCACGCCGGAATGGAAGTCGATCGGGCGCAACGCCTCGTCGGGTTGTTTCCGCATGATCAACCAGGACGTGATCGACCTTTACAATCGTGTGCCGGACGGGGTGAAGGTGGTGGTGCTGAACGCTGATGGCACCCGTCCGACCGCGCTGAAACTGCCGCCGCCGTCGCGCAAGAAAGCCGCTGCTCCGAAGCCCGCCCCCGAGCCGGTCCCGGTCAGTAATCCGGGTGCGCCGGCGCCGGGTTTCCCGACCATGACGGCGCCCGTCACCTCGCCGCTGGTCACCGACGCCCCGACCGTTCCGACGCCAACCGTGATGACGCCAGCGCCGGCCCTCCCCGCGCCGCAGCCGGCAGCCGCCACCCCGGAAGCGCCGATATTGGCGGAACCCGCAGCACCCGCTGCCACGGCGGAACCCGTACCGGCAGAACTCGCCCCGGCCGTGGCGGCCTGTGTCGCGACAGCCGAGAAACCCTGCCCCTGATCGGGTGCAGGCCCGATCAAGAAAGGGCGGTGCCCGCGCACCGTCCTTTTATCAATTCATGGCTACCACCCGCGCTGCACGGCGCCGGATCACAGAATGAAGAGCAGGTCCGAGGCATCGGTCACGCCGGCCAGCAGCACCGTGCCTCCATCAAGCGCAGTAAGGTCAAGCAGCACGCCCTCCGCCGTCTCACTCGCAAGGGCCAGCGCTTCCGCCCGGTTGATCAGATGGAAATCTGAAAGGTTGATT
>JAIRJX010000098.1 GCA_031260425.1 Gemmobacter sp. | reverse complement strand
CCCGGCATGGGGAAGCCGAAAGGCTGGCTGCGGAACATGCCGTGCGCGCCTTCGATCTGGCGGAGGGACCGCTGTTCCGGGTGGCCTTGATCCAGCTGGGCGAAGACGACTTCGTGCTGGCGATCAACATGCATCATATCATTTCGGACGGCTGGTCGATCGGGGTGCTGTTGCGCGATGTGGTGCAGGCCTATGCCGGGCTGGATCTGCCGCCGGCAGAGATGGACTATGGCGATTACGCGATATGGCAGCGGGGACCTGGCGGTGCGGTGCAGGCTGCCGATGAGGCCTTCTGGCAGGAGGCTCTCGCGGATCTGCCGGCTTTGTCCACCCTGCCGCCGGACTATCCGCGTCCGATCCTGCAAGATCATGCGGGAACCCGTCTGGGGCTGAGCCTTGATGCCTCGCTGGTCGCCTCGCTGCGGCAGCGGGCGGCGCAGCATGGCGCCACGCTTTACATGATGCTGCTGGCGGGGTTCGGGCTGGTGCTGGCACGGCACCTGCGGCAGACCGACCTTTGTATCGGCAGCCCGATTGCCAACCGCACTCGCCCCGGACTGGAGGGGATGATCGGCTTTTTCGTCAACATGCTGCCGCTGCGCATCGGCCCGCAACCCGATCTGACGATAGGGGCCTATCTCGACCAGGTGCGTGACCGGGTGCTGGCGGGTTTCGGGCATCAGGATCTGCCCTTCGACCGGCTCGTCGAGCGGCTGGGTATCGAGCGGCAGCTCAGCCATGCGCCACTGTTTCAGACGGTGCTGGTGTTGCAGGATGCCGGTTCAAGTCAGGTCGAGGCCGGCTCCGGGCCGCTTGATCTGCCCGGGCTGACGATCGAGGCAATGGTGCCTGAAACGGTCGCCGCCAAGTTCGATCTGACCGTTACCCTGGCTGAGACTGTCGAAGGCGGACTGGTTGGCGATCTGACCTATGGCCGCGCACTTTATGATCCCGCACGGATGGGGCGGGTGGCGGGGCACTTCACGGCCATCCTGCACGCAATGGCAGCCGCCGACCCGCAGACCCGGCTTTCCGATCTGAAAATGCTGGGCATGCAGGAGCAGGTGCTGCTGCAGGGCCCGCTGTCACAAGGGCCGGTGCGGCCCGCGCCGCGTGATCTTGCCGCCCGTGCGGCGGTCCTGGCGGCAGAGGCGCCGGATGCGCCGGCTGTCACTTGCGGCGAGACCCGGCTGACCCGGAGCGAGTTGAATGACCGGGCCGATGCGCTGGCGCTGGCCTTGCAACAGGCGGGGCTTGCGCCGGGCGAGACGGTCGGGATCTACGCGACGGCATCGGTCGAGCGTGTGGTGGCCATGGTGGCGGTGCTGAGGGCGGGGGGTGCCTGGATGCCGCTCGACATCGCCTATCCGACGCAACGCCTGCAGATGATGGCCGAGGACGCGCGACCGCGCCTGATTCTGGCGGAGGGGGAGCTACCCTTCTCTCCGGCCTGCCCGGTGCTGGATCTGATGGCGCGCCATCCTGCCGGCCATCCGCAGCGGATCGTGCCGCATCCCGAGGCCCCTGCCTATGTGATCTTTACTTCGGGGTCTACGGGACGGCCCAAGGGCGTGATCGTGCCGCATCGCGGCCTGGAAAACCTGATCCATTGGGCGATCGGCATGTTCGGTGCCGGCCCGGCTCAGCGGACCAGTGCCGTGGCCCGCTTCGGCTTTGACGGATCGGTGCTGGAATGCTGGATGGCGCTGGCTTCGGGCAGCGCGCTGGTTCTTGCCCCCGAGGAGGTGCTTGCCGATCCGGCGCGGCTGCTGGATTGGTTTGCGCGGCAGCGGCTGGATATCGGCTTCCTGCCTACACCGTTGGCCGAACTCGCCATGCGGGGCAATCACCTGCCGGACGGCCTGAAATGGTTGCTGACCGGCGGGGACCGGTTGCGCCAGCCGCCGCCCGCCTCGGCGGGATACCGGCTGGCCAACCTGTATGGCCCGACTGAGGCCTCCAGTGTGGTGACGGCGGGCGAGATCGCAGCGCAGGACAACCCGCCGCCGATCGGTGTTCCGATCGAGAATACCGGCAACTATCTGCTGGACTCGGCGTTGAACCGGGTTCCGATCGGCGCGGTGGGGGAGCTTTACATCTCCGGCCCGAGCCTCGCCCAGGGCTATGCCGGACGTCCGGATCTGACGGCCGCGGCCTTCCTTCCCAATCCGTTCGGGCCGCCCGGTTCCCTCATGTATCGGACCGGCGATCTGGCGCGGCTGCAACCAGATGGCAGGCTGGCATATCTGGGCCGCGCGGATATCCAGATCAGTTTGCGCGGCTATCGGATCGAACCGGCCGAGATCGAGGGCGCGCTGAAAGAGCTTACGGAGGGTGCGCCCTGCTTTGTGACGGAACATGGCGGGCGGCTCCTGGCCTATGTTCAGACGGATCGTGTACTGGATGGGCGGATGCTGCGCGATCGTCTGGGGCTGCGCCTGCCTGACTACATGGTGCCTTCGGCCATTCTGACATTGCCGCAATGGCCGCTGACCGCCAACGGCAAGCTGGACCGCGCGGCCTTGCCGCTGCCCGCTGAGGAAACCCATGAGTTCGAGGCGCCGCAAGGCCCGGTGGAAACCGCGCTGGCCGGGCTTTGGCAAGAGGTGCTGGGCCTTGAAGCCGCAGTGGGGCGGCAGGACAGCTTTTTCGCGCTTGGCGGGCATTCATTGCTGGCAACCCAGGCCATGGCGCGCACCCGCGCGCAGTTCGGCATTGATCTGCCGCTGCGGCTGATGTTCGAAGCGAGGTCTCTCGCGGCTCTGGCACGGGAGATCGAAGCCGCCGTGCCTGCCGGGGCCATGGCTCTGCCGCCCTTGCTTCCGCGCGGCCCGGATCATCACGGGCAGGACCTGCCGCTGTCCTTTGCGCAGCAACGGCTCTGGTTTCTGGATCAACTGGAGCCGGGCAATCCGTTCTACTCGATTCCCGCCGCATTACGGTTGACGGGGCGGCTGGACGAGGCGGCCCTGGAATGGACGCTGGCCGAACTGGTGCGGCGTCATGAGAGTCTGCGCACCACCTTCCCGGTTCAGGCAGGCAGTCCGGTGCAGCGCATCGCGCCGTCGATGCCGTTGGTGATCGAGCGCCTCGACCTGACCGGCGGTCCGCCGGATCAGATCGAGGCCACTGCAGAGCAGTTGTCTCTGGCCAGGGCGGCGCAGCCCTTCGATCTGGGCACCGGCCCCTTGCTGCGGGTGAGCCTTTTGCAGCTCGGGACCGAGGATTTCCTGCTGCTGTTCAACATGCATCACATCATCTCCGATGGATGGTCGATGGGGGTGATGATCGCGGAAGTCGCGGCAATCTATGGCGCTTTCCTGCGTGGTGACCCGAATCCTCTGCCCGAACTGGAGGTGCAATATGGCGATTTCGCGCTTTGGCAACGCAGTTGGCTGACCGGCGCGCGCCTGAAGGAGGCCTAGGACTTCTGGCTGGACCAATTGGGCGGG
>JAIRJX010000022.1 GCA_031260425.1 Gemmobacter sp. | reverse complement strand
CTGAGGATATTCCCGACCCTATGATTGTGGCCGGGCCCCGGTGTTATTGTGGGGTCTAAAATCCCCCGGGGGGCGGGGGGGGGCCCCCGCCGGGACCGCCAGCACCGGAGAGCCGCAGGGTCTTCCTCGCGGGCCGGGATTTTCAGCCTGTCAATGCGACGATTCCGCTGGATCCCTGCGACAAACTGTCCCAATTTCCCAATGTGGGTAGAAGGTTGGGAGGAACCGTATGAACAAGCTTGTTGCCCTGATCTGCGTGATCAGCTGGTCGGGCTTCTGGGCCTTTGGCTATCTGGCCCTGTCGGCCGGAGTGGAGGATGCCACGCAGATTACCGTGGCCACCATTTTGGCCGCCATCGGCTTTTTCTCAGGCATGATTGCCTGGCTGAAGCTGTCGCGCGACGAACGACTGCCGCCGGTGCGAAGCTGAGGGTGGCGGTTCGGAGGCCAATCCGCCCCTAGCGCCGCCGCAGTATTTCCAGCAGCTCACGGTCGGGATAGCCGTCGGGCACCAGCCCTTGCGCCGCCTGGAACGCCCTCACCGCCGCATAGGTCTTCGGCCCGACATTGCCGTCCGTTCCGCCGGTATCATGACCGCGCGCGGTCAGTCGTTCCTGCAACTCGATCCGCTCCGCCAGACGCAGCGTGGCGTCGCCCTCGGGCCAGGGTTTGCGCAGCAGCCCGCCGCCTTTCAGCCGGTCGGAGAGGTGGCCCACCGCGATCACATAGCTGTCGGCCTGATTGTAGCGCTCGATGGCGTGGAAGTTGCGGTAGATCAGGAAGGCCGCACCCTTCACCCCCGAAGGCAGCAGGAGCGCCGCTTCCCCGTTCGGCACCGCCCCGCCATCGGCGCGGGTGATGCCCATTGCCTGCCATTCCGCAGCCGGCCGCTTGGCCGCCTTGCCGGATGTGCCGGAAAAGCCTTCAGGCAGCGTGACCTCCACCCCCCAGGGCTGGCCCATCTGCCAACCGGATTTCGCCAGATAGGCGGCAGTCGAGGCCAGCGCGTCGGAGGGATCGTCCGACCAGATATCGCGCTTGCCGTCGCCAGTGAAATCCACCGCATAGGCAAGGTAGGAGGTCGGGATGAACTGGGTATGCCCCATCGCCCCCGCCCAGCTTCCGATCATGTGGTGCGCGTCGGTATCGCCCGATTGCAGGATCTTCAGCGCTGCCAGCAACTGGCCCTGGAAGAACTCGGCCCGCCGCCCGTCATAGGAAAGCGTCGCCAGCGCCTCGATCAGCGGCAGGTCGCCGCGCTTTTCGCCATAGGAACTTTCCATGCCCCAGACCGCGACGACGACCTCTCTGTCGACACCATAGGCCGCCTCGATCCGGCTCAGCGGCGGCTCGTAACGGGCAAGCATGGCCCGGCCCTCGGCCACGCGCTTCTCAGATGCCGCAGTCTCCAGATATTCCCAGAGCGACTTGGTGAACTCTGCCTGGTTCTGCGAGCGCTGGATGACGGTCGGGTTGTAGGCCACCTCGCGGAAGGCGGCATCATAGGTGGCGGGGGCTATCCCTGCGGCCAGCGCGCGGGGCCGGAACGCGGTGATCCAGTCGTTCAGCCCGGCGACCTTGACCGGATCGGGGTTCTGGTCACGGCCGTATTTGATCACGGTGGGGTTGCTCCCGGATTGCCCGACATCACCGCCGATGCAGGCGGAGAGCGCGGCGACAAGAACGAGTGCAGGGGCGAAGGTAAGGGCTGATCGGGAAATACGCATGGATTTGCCTGTGCGGTTTCTTTTGTCGCTGCTTTCGCTACAGTCTAGCCGCAAGGCGATGGCGAGGAAAGTGCAACCTCCGGCGGGGTCAGGGGGCCGGCGGATCTTCTCCGGCAGGCATGGCGGGGGGCAGCGGTGCCCCCTCCGCCCGATCGCGATTCAGCGCGGCCCGCCCCAGCAGCATCAGCGTGACCGGCGTGGTCAGCATGACGAAGAGCGCGATGACCAGATCGTGCAGCACCAGCCGACCTTGAAGCCAGCTCGTCAGCAGGATCGAGGCCAGCACGATACCGGCCGTGCCCCAACTTGTGGCCAGTGTCGGCGCATGGAGCCGGTCATAGAAGCTCTTCAGCCGCATCAGGCCGAAGGCGCCCAGCATGGAGAGCGTGCTGCCGAGGAGCAGGAACAGCGCCACCGGAACCGCGATCCAGAGCGGAATATCCTGAAAGCCGGTCATTCGAGCACCTCGCCGCGCAACAGGAAGCGGGCCAGCGCCACGGTGGCCACGAAGCCCATGACCCCGATCACAAGCGCCGCCTCGAAGAAATAGTGGGTGCCGGTCACCATGCCGGTGACGAGGAACAGCAACATCGCCTGCACATAAAGTGTTTCCAGCCCCAGCACGCGGTCTTGGGCGCGGGGGCCGCGCAGCGTGCGCCAACCGGCCAGGCAGGCAGCCAGAGCCAGCGCGATCTGGGCATAGCCAAGGGCGAAGGACAGGAGGGCGGCGCTCATTCGAAGATCTCCAGCAGCAGCGCCTCATAGCGGTTGCGGATGGTGTCCTGCCATTCCGCCTCGTCGATCAGGTCGAAGACATGCAGCAGCATGACGCCGCTTTCGGGATCATGTTCCAGCCAGGCGGTGCCGGGTGTGGCGGTGACGATCAGCGCCAGAATGGCCAGCGTCTCGGGCTTGCGCGCCCTGAGTTGAATATGAACGAAGCCCGAGCGGCGGTGGTCGGAGCGGCCATTGGTCAGGATCAGCCAGCTTACCGCGGCATTGGAGCGCACGATATCGACGGTGACGATGCCCGCCAGCTTCAGGATGGCGCCGGGATGGCGCAGGCGCAGCGCCTGCGGTTCCAGCGGCGCCAGCGCCCGGCCGGCGATCAGCGCGATGGCCATGCCGAGGATCAGGTATCCCGGTGTCGGCGCGGTCAGCAGCAGCCAGAGACAGATGAGCCCCAGCGACAGCCATGGATGCGGGACAAGCCGGCTCATTGGGTGCTCTCCTGCGCTTGGGCATCCGCCTTGCGGGGCGCGGCATAGACCCCGTCGGCGTAGATGTCGGGCCGGTAGAGCGAGCGTGCCGTCGCATCCATGTAGCGCATCGCGGCTTGACCCTGCAGGGTCAGCAGCAGCACGAGGCCGAGCAGCGCCATGATCGGCGCGATCTCCAGCGCCAGAACGCGGGGCACCACGCTTTCCGAGACCCAGAAAGTCTGGATGCCGACCCGGATCAGCCCGATCAGCGTGGCCAGCCCCGACACAAGCAGCAGCACGAGGAAGCCATAGGCCAGCGGACGCGGCAGGGCGGAGCTGTCGATGATCCCGGCCAGCATGGCCAGCTTGCCGATGAAGCCCGAAAGCGGCGGCAGCCCGGCCAGCGCCACCAGGCAGGCGCCGAAGCTCAGCCCCAGCACGGCGAGTGTGCCGGGCACGGCGAAGCCGACCTCGGGCGCGCCGTCATCCTCGAAATCGTCGATACCGTAGGCGTCGGCGGTCAGTGCGAGGATGGCGGCAATTCCACCCTCTTCGCGGCTCATCGGCTCGATCAGCAGGAAGAGGGCGCCGGTGGCGAGGGTTGAACTGACGAGGTAGTAAAGCGCCCCGGCCAGCATGTTCGGTCCCCCCCCCGACAGCGCGAAGCCGTTCACCGCGAGCAGCGTTCCTGAGGAGATCAGCACCAGATTGGCCGCCATTCGTCCCAACCCCTGCGAGGCCAGCAGACCCAGCATCCCGAAAGCCAGCGTGGCGAAGCCCGCGCCGATCAACACCGGCCCGCCGAAGCCGGCCGAGGCGCCGCCGTCCGGCCCGAAGAGCAGAAGCGACAGCCGCAAGAGCGCGTAGATCCCGACCTTGGTCAGGATGGCGAACATCGCGGCGACCGGGGCGGGGGCCGCCATATAGGTCGTGGGCAGCCAGAAGCAAAGCGGCCAGGCCCCCGCCTTGACCAGAAAGGCAAGGCCCAGCAGCGCCGCCCCGGCCTGGAACATCGCCAGATCGGCCTCGCCCATCGCGGGCACGATCTGCGACAGATGCGCCATGTTCAGCGTGCCGGCAACACCGTAGATCAGGCTGACCCCGATCAGGAACAGAAGCGACGCCGCGAGGTTCACCGCGATATAGTGCAGCCCGGCACGCACCCGGAGTTGTCCACCGCCATGCAGCAGCAATCCGTAGGAGGCCGCAAGCATCACCTCGAAGAACACGAAAAGGTTGAACAGATCCCCGGTGAGGAAGGCGCCGTTCAGCCCCATCAGCAGGAATTGCAACAGCGCATGGAAATGCTGGCCCTGCCGGTGCCAGCCGGCAGCCGAATAGATCAGCGCCGGAATGGCAAGCAGCGCGGTCAGAACCAGCATCAGCGCCGAAAGCCGGTCGATCACCAACACGATGCCGAAAGGCACCGCCCAGTCGCCCAGAAGATAAAGGCCAATGTCGTTATTGCCGGTCAGCGTGCTGCCCTTGGCGCGGTTGAGCAGCTCGACGGCGACGATGAGGAGCGCAAGTGCCGAGGCGAGGCCGAGGCCCAGTTTGGCGCGCCGCTGCCGCTCGTCGTAAAGCAGCATCAGGGCGCCCGCGAAGAACGGGATGACGATGGGGGCGATGATCAGGTGCTGTGCGACGAGGTTCATCCGTCACGCTCCCGTCCGTCGACATGGTCGGTGCCGGTCAGCCCGCGGGCGGCGATCATCACCACCAGAAACAGCGCCGTGGTGGCGAAGCTGATGACGATGGCGGTCAGCACCAGCGCCTGTGGCAGCGGGTCGGCATAGGCGGTGGAATCGATGAAGCCGCCCTTCGGCATGATCGGCGCGGCCGACAGCGTGAGCCGCCCCATGGAGAAGATGAAGAGGTTGACCGCATAGGACAGCAGGCACAGCCCGACAATCACCTGGAAGGTGCGCGGCCGGAGCAACAACCAGATGCCCGAAGCAGCGAGGATGCCGATGGCGGTGGACAGGATGATCTCCATCAGGCGGCCCCCTCTCCGGTCTGGTCGTGCTTCTCCTCCTCCTGCTCGCGCAGGCGGACGGAGCGCAGCGACTGGTGGGCGATGGCGATCTGGATCAGCACCGTTGCCCCCATGACCAGTGCGAAGACCCCGATATCGAAGATCAGCGCCGTTGCGGCGGGGATCGGGCCGATGACCGGCAGTGTGACATAGCGGTAATGTGCCGACAGAAACGGATAGCCGAAGAGCCAGGCCCCCGCCCCCGACCCGCCCGCGATCAGCAGGCCGAAGCCCATCCAGCGGATCGGCAGCACGATGATGCGCTGCTCCACCCAGCGCAGATTGGCGGCGAGATATTGCAGCAGGAAGGCGATGGCCATGGTCACCCCGGCCGAGAAGCCGCCACCCGGCAGATCATGCCCGCGCAGGAAGAGGTAGGCCGCGATCGCGATCAGCACCGGGAACATCCAGCGCATGATGACCGAGGGCACCCGCAGGTCATCGGTCAGCGCCTCCTCGCCCCGGTCACGTTGCTGTGCCGGTCGTGGCGCGCTTTCCGGCGCGGGGCGGAAGCGGCGCAGCAGGGCGTAGACCGTCAGGCCGACGATGGCGAGTACGGTGATTTCGCCGAAGGTGTCGAAAGCGCGAAAATCGACGAGGATGACGTTTACCACATTGGTGCCGCCACCCTCGTGATAGGCATTGGCCAGGAACCAGTCGCCGAGATTGGGCACGAGCGGCCGCGTCATCATGGTATAGGAGATCGCGGCGATGCCGATGCCGAGGGCCGCCGCGATCCCCAGATCCACCATGCGGCGTGCCCTTGCGGCGGGGCGGCGATCGCCGGCGATCTCTGCCTGACGGCGGGGCAGCCAGCGCAGGCCCAGCAGCAGCAGCACCGTAGTCACGATCTCGACCACCAGTTGTGTCACCGCAAGATCGGGAGCCGAGGCCCAGGCGAAGGTGATGCAGGTGACAAGGCCCGCGCCCCCAAGCAGAAGCAGCGCCGCGAAGCGGTGATATTTCGCTTGCCAGGCGGCGCCGATGGCGCAGGCGGCCCCTACCACCCACATCAGGGCGAAGGCCGGGTCGAAGGGGTTCGACCGCTTGCCGGCGGCGAGGCCGAGCCTGTGCCACAGGATTGCCCCGGCAATGCCGGCGGCGCAGAGCACCATGATGCGCATCTGGACCTGCAGCCGTTCGCTTCCCGCCAGCCTGTAAAGCCGGCGCGGCCATTTCCAGGTCAGGGCAAGCAGCAGGCGCTCGTAGATGCGTTGCGCCCGGATGCGGTGCAGAAGCGGCGGCCCCTCCGGCCCCTCGGCGATGCGGTGCATGAAGGTCAGGCAGAGCGTGATGCCTGCCACCATGGCGGTGAGGCTCATCACCAGCGGCATGGTCATGCCGTGCCAGACGGCGATGTTGTAATACGGCATGTCGGGGCCGACAACCGATTGCGCCGCCATGTTCAGTGCCCCGCCCATCGTGAGACCCGGAAGCACCCCGACGACAAGGCAGACCAGCACCAGCGCCTCTACCGGCAGGCGCATCCAGTGGGCGGGCTCGTGCGGCTCCTTCGGCAGGCCGGTGGCGGGCGGACCGAAAAACACGCTCAGGATGAAGCGCAGGGAGTAGGCGACCGAGAAGACACCAGCGAAGGTGGCGATCCAGGGCATGTTGTTGTCGAGCCAGGTGCCGTTATGCCAGCCCACGGCCTCGGCGAAGAACATCTCTTTCGACAGGAAGCCGTTCATCAGCGGCACCCCCGCCATGGCGGCGGCGGCGACGATGGCCAATGTGCCGGTGATCGGCATCGGGCGGATCAGCCCGCTCAGCTTGCGCATGTCGCGCGTGCCGGTCTCGTGATCCACGATCCCGGCCGCCATGAAAAGCGACGCTTTGAACACCGCGTGATTGGCGATGTGGAAGATCGCCGCCAGCACCGCCGACCCGCTGCCGAGGCCCGCCAGCGCGGTGATGAGGCCGAGATGGCTGATGGTGGAATAGGCGAGCAGCCCCTTCAGATCGTGCCGGAACAGCGCGATCACCGCGCCGACAACCAGCGTCGCCATGCCGGTGCCGCTCACGGCATAGAACCACGCCTCGGTTCCGCCAAGGGCGGGCGAGAAGCGCACCAGAAGGAACACGCCGGCTTTCACCATGGTTGCCGAATGCAGGAAGGCCGAAACCGGTGTCGGCGCGGCCATGGCGCCGGGTAGCCAGAAATGGAACGGAAACTGCGCTGATTTGGTGAAGCAGCCGATCAGGAACAGCGCGAGGATCGCGGGATAGAGCGGATGCGCCCGCAGCGTGTCGCCCGAGGCCAGCACCCGATCGAGATCGTAGCTGCCCGCAACATGACCGATCATCAACATCGCGGCCATGAGGCAGAGCCCGCCGCTTGCGGTGACGATCAGCGCCATCCGCGCGCCGTCGCGCGCCGCCGTCGTATGATACCAATAACCGATCAGCAGGAAGGAAAACAGGCTGGTCAGCTCCCAGAACACCACCAGCATCAATATGTTGCCGGAGATCAGCACCCCCAGCATCGCCCCGGTGAAGGCCAGCAGGAAGGAGTAGAAGCGCGGCACCGGATCGCTTTTCGACAGGTAGTAGCGGGCGTAGAGCACGATCAGGATGCCGATGCCCAGCACCAGGCTCACCAGCAGCCATGACAGGCCGTCGATGCGATAGACGAGGTTCAGCCGCAGGAAGGGCACCCATTCGACCACCGTACGCAGCGCCTCACCCCTGGCCACGGCAGGGCGCAGGAACGCCATGATCCCGAGGCCCGCCGCCATGACCGCCCCCGAAAGCCAGGCCGCCGCCGTATGCGCATGCAAGGGCAGCGTCGCCGAGGCGATGGCGCCGAGGAAAGGCAGCAGGGCGATGCTCAGGATCAGATTGTCGGCGATCATACGTCGGGCGGCCTCCATCAGGCAATTTGGGTGGCAGGTGTGCCCGCACCGCCCCCGTTGCGTCCCACGTGGCAAGCGGGGCGGGCGAGGCATGTCGTTGCGGGAGGTGGGCCGAAACCTGGCCTCCAGAATGAAGGACTTGCCCCCCCCGAATCAAGAGCGGATCGCACGGCAATCCGCCGTATGAAACATTTTCTCGGCATGGCGGTGTGTGGCGCGGGCGATGCTCCGCCCGATCCACTTCTGGCAGGGGCTGCGACAATTCGCCACGCAAGCTGCTGATCGGACTTGCCTTTTCGATGAAGTGACAATTTTCGAAAATTATGTTGACGGAAAGCCCTTCGTCGGTAAAGCTAAACCGCACAGTAAAGAATTTCGCGAAAACGCGGAGTGACCGGGGAGGGAACGTGATGTTGCAGGAGCGCATCGAGGGGAAGTGGCTCGATTGCTTCCGTCGGGTCTTCACGCTGAACGGAATCGGGAAGGGCACGCGCGTCGCCATCCTGTCGGAAACCCAGTCGCGCCCGGTTCTGGTGCAACTCTCGGATCTGGCCTGCCACGACCTCGGGGCGGAATACTGCATGATCCAGATGCCCACCCCGCCGCAGATCGCGCCGGTTCCGGTGAAATCCACCGGCACGAGCTGGGCGATCCAGCAGAACCGTGCGGTAATCGAGGCGCTGAAGCTTTGCGATGTGATCGTGGATTGTACGGTGGAAGGGCTGATCCATGCCCCTGAATGGCCGGAGATCGAGGATGCCGGGCGCACCCGGCTGCTGGTCATCACCAACGAGCACCCCGAGATTCTGGAGCGCACCGAGCCGAAGGCGGAACACGGGCCGAAGGTGCAGCTTGGCATCCAGATGCTGCGTGAGGCGTCGCAGATGCGCGTCACCTCGAAGGCCGGCACCGATCTTGTGGTGGATTTGCGCGGTGCACCCTGTGGTGGCACGGCGGGCTTCGGCACCACGCCCGGCGCGGTGGCGCATTGGCCTGGCGGCCTTTGCCTCGCGTTCCCCGGTGAAAGATGCGTCAACGGTCGCATCGTGATGGACGTGGGCGACATGAACCTGACGTTCAAGACCTACCTGACCAGCCGCATCGACTTCACGGTGGAGAATGATTTCGTCACTGCGATCAACGGTGACGGCATCGACGCCCTGCATTTCCGCGAATACATGGAGGCTTGGGACGATCGCAACGCCTATGGTTTCAGCCATGTCGGCTGGGGGATGCACCCCGGGGCGCGCTGGATCAGCGCTGCGATGTATGACAAGCGCGACATGCAGGCGGTGGAGTTTCGGGCGCTGGCCGGGTCTTTCCTGTGGTCTACCGGCGCCAACCAATATGCCGGCCGCTACACGCTGGGCCATTTCGACCTGCCGATGCGCAACTGCACCATCACGCTCGACGGCAAGGTCGTTGTGAGGGACGGCGTGCTGCAAGGTGAACTGGCCCTTTAAAACGCGCGCGAACACTCCCCGAAACATGAGGGCGCTGCCGCGCCGCCGGAGATTCACATGAGCGACATCGACGACTATTACGACCTCTCCCGCATTCGCCCCGAGGTGCAGAAGCTGCTGCGCCGGGTGAATGAACTGGGCCCCCGTTTCGCCGAACGCGCCAAGGCAGTAGATGACGACGCCTCGTTCCCGGTGGAAAATTACCGCGACTTGGCCGATGAGGGCTTCCTTGGCCTCTGCATCCCCGAGGAGTTCGGAGGCCTGGGCCTCGCCATGGGGGAATATGCCATGGTGGGCGCGGAGATCGGCAAGTTCTGCGGGGCGACCGCGCTGACCTTCAACATGCACAATTCCTCCATGGCCTGGTCGCGCTTCATGTTCGACATGCCGAACCTGACGCCCGAAGAGAAAGCCGCCTTCGCACCGCTGCGCGAACGCCAGTTCCGTCGCGCCATCGCCGAACGCGCGGTCTTCTCGCAGCCGATTTCCGAGGGCGGGCAGAACTGGACCTCGAAGCCCAACCAGACCCAGTGCCGCAAGGTGGAGGACGGCTGGATCCTCAACGGCTTCAAGAAATTCGCCTCGCTGGCCGGCTATTGCGACTATTACACCATCGTCTGCACCGAGGTCTTCGAGGGGCAGGAACCGCAGCACGAGGATACCATGATCTTCGTCGTCCACAAGGATGCGCCCGGCCTGATGGTGAAGGGCGACTGGGATCCGCTGGGGATGCGCGGCACCAATTCGCGCGACCTGATCCTGAAGGACGTGCGGGTCAGCGAGGATGACCTGCTGATGCCGCGCGGCATCTTCGGCAAGACGCTGGCGAACTGGCCGCACATGATGGCGACTCTTTCGCCCACCTATATGGGTGTGGCGCAGGGCGCCTTCGACTTCACGGTGGCCTACCTTCAGGGCAGGGTGCCGGGCCAGCCACCGATCGATCGGCGCATGTTCGCGACCAAGCGTGTCGCGGTGTCGAAGATGTATGCCCGCCTCGCCAATATGCGTGCGCTGTGGTGGCAGGTGTTTTCCGAGGCCAAGGGTTTTCCCACCAAAGGCGAGGTCATGCGAATGTATGCCGCGCAATACAACATCATGGAAGGCGTGCAGGAGATCGCGGCGCTGGCGATCCGCACCTGTGGCGGCCAATCCATGCTGCGTTCGCTACCGCTCGAGCGGATGTATCGCGATAGCCGCTGCGGGGCGCTGATGCTGCCCTATACCTCTGAAATCATGGAGGACTATATCGGCGTCCTGGCACTTTATGACATGGACGAACTGGACCATGCGCCGGGTGACGCGGATGGCGGGCGCACCTCGCTTTGGCGCGGCGCGGGCGGCACCATCAAGGGGCTGCGCTGAGCCATGGCGCGCGAGCAGGTCCATGTCATCGGCTTTGCGGCGGCGGAACCTGCCGCCGTCTGGGCGGTGGCGCGCGATTTCTGCGGGTTGTGGCATCCGTTCCTGGCGGAGGTCCGGACCGAGCGTGATATGCGCGGCGCGCTGATCCGTGCCTTCACGGTGCAGGGCGAAGACACGCTCTACCGCGAGCAACTGACCTGGTTTTCCGATAGCGACCGCGCCCTGGCCTATACCCATCTGGAAGGCATCGCCGGCGCCGAAAGCTATGAGGCGCGCCTCAGCGTCGGTGCGGCGGAGAAGGGCGGCAGCGTCATCACGTGGACTGCCACGCTCACGGCTCCGGCCACCCGTGCCGGGCAGATCGCCGAGGGCACGAAGAAGGTGTTCGAGGCCGGTATTGCCGCGCTGGCTGCGCGGGCAGAGATGAGCCCCTCCGTGCCGGAAGTGCTGGCCCCCGCCGCCGTCCCGGTGGAACTGCGTGAGATGCGGGTCGACGATGCCCCGCGTCTTGCCCTGACCATGACGCCGGAACGGAGTGGGCCGCTTTGCCTGTTCCTCCATGGTATCGGCGGCGGGCGGGTCAACTGGCGTGGCCAGTTGCAGGCGGTGGCGCCGGTGATGCGCGCCGCAGCGCTTGATCTGCGCGGCTACGGCGACAGCACGCTGGGCTTCCGGCAAAGCACGGTGGACGACTATTGCGCCGACATATTGCGGATCCGCGACGTGCTGGGCGCGGATCGCCTGGTGCTGTGTGGTCTCTCCTACGGGTCGTGGATCGCTACCTCCTTTGCCATGCGCCACCCGGAAATGCTGGCGGGGCTCGTCCTTTCCGGCGGCTGCACCGGCATGTCCGAGGCCGGGCCGGAGGAGCGCGAGGCGTTCCGTGTCAGCCGCGAGGTGCCGTTGAACGCGGGCCAGCGCCCGGCGGATTTCGCCCCCGCCGTGGTGAAGGTGCTGGCCGGGCCGGAGGCAGGCGATCAGGTGAAGGCCGACCTTCTGGCCTCGATGGCCGCCATTTCGGCGGAAACCTATCGCGATGCGCTGATCTGCTTTACCAACCCGCTGGAGCGTTTCGATTTCGCGCGCCTCACCATGCCGGTTCTGATGATGACGGGCGAGCATGACCGCCTCGCGCCGCCCGCCGAGATCCGCGCCGTCTCCGCCCGCATCGCCGAGTGCGCGCCTTGCGCCGATGTGCGGTTCGAGGTGATCGACGGCGCCGGCCATGTCTGCAACGTCGAGCACCCGGATGCCTATAACGCGCATCTCGTCTCCTTCCTGTCGAAGGTGGCGCGATGAATGCGCTGCCCCGGCGAGAGCAGAACCGGATCGAGAAATCCCGGCGCATCCTTTCCGCCGCGCTTTCGGTCTTTGCCGAGACCGGCTATTCCGGCGCCTCAATGGATGAGATCGCACAGCGGGCGAAGGTCTCCAAACCGACGCTCTACCAGTATTTCGGCTCCAAGGAGCAGCTTTTCGGCGCGATCCTGTCGCAGGAGCGCGACGAGATGCTCGATGCCTTCGCCCATCCGACCGGTCGGGGCATGGTGGCCGATCTGCACGCCTTCGCCTGGCATTATGCCGATACCGTGCTTCGGCCCGAGCTGCTGTCGCTTGCCCGGTTGATCATCGGCGAGGCGCAACGCTTTCCCGAGATTGGCCGCGCCTATCAGGCCTCCGGTCCCGACCGGGTTCTGGCCGGGGTCATGGCCCATCTCGAAACCCAGCGCACCGCCGGGCGGCTGGTGTTCGACGATGCCGAGCTGGCGGCGGAAGACCTCTGGGGCCTGATCCTGTCGGCCCCGCGCAACCGCGCGCTGCATATCCCCGACGCCCTGCCCGGCCGGGCAGAACTGGCCCGCCATGTAACCAACGGCCTGCGCGTGTTTCTCCGGGCCTATTCCACCGACCCCGCGCACGACCTTGAAACCCTTGCCACCCTTTCCGTGCCGCCCGGCCGCCCAATGGAGTGACCATGACGCTCGACGCCTATATCAACGATCCGGCGAACCGTTTCGCCACGGTCGCGATGACCGATACCAACGGCCTGTTGCGCGGCCAGATGGTCTCTACCCGCAGCCTTGCCGGTATCGCGAAGAACGGCATGGGCATGGCCCCGGCGCAGCTGGCGCTGGACCCGACCGATGCGATGCTCACTATCCCTGGCGTCAATGACGACAGCGGCGATTTCCATGACGACCCGCTGCTCCTTGACCCGGCCACGGTGCGCCACCTGCCCTGGTCGAAGCCGGGTCATGACCTGCTGGTGCTGTCGAACTATACCGGCGCCTCGGCCGAGATCTGTCCGCGCGCCCTTCTGCGAAAGGTGATCGCGCGCGCGGCTGAAGCCGGGCTGGTGCCGAAATACGGCATGGAGCTGGAATATACCCTGTTTGACGAGACGCCGGAAAGTGCCCGCGCCAAGGGATACCGCAATCTCAAGCCCGCCACGATGCATGCAAGCCACGACCTGATCCTTTATCAGGTGGTGCAGAGCGAATGGTATGAGGCGGTGGCCGCGATGTGCGAGCCGCTCGGGATCGACCTCGCCAAGATGCACGAAGAGATCGGCGCGGGCTTCATGGAAGCCTGCATCGGTGCGGGCGAGGGGACGGAGCCGGCCGACCAACTGGTTCTGCTGAAGAATTTCATCCGCGCGCTGGCGCTGCGGCAGGGGCGGAGCGTCACCTTCA
Organism: Gemmobacter sp.; assembly: GCA_031260425.1. Taxonomy (GTDB): domain Bacteria; phylum Pseudomonadota; class Alphaproteobacteria; order Rhodobacterales; family Rhodobacteraceae; genus Gemmobacter. Next base: position 826 of record JAIRJX010000022.1, on the reverse strand, counting down.
TGCCGCGCTGGAACGAACAGGCCGACAGCCAGTCGATCCACCTGCATATCTCGATGAAGGACAAGGCCGGCAAGCCGCTGTTCTGGGACGAAAGCCGGAAGAACGGTGTCAGCCAGATCTTCCGCCATTTCCTTGGCGGCTTGCAGAAATATATCGGCGACATGACGCTGGTCTTCCAGCCGACAGTGAACAGCTATCGCCGCTTCGCTCCCGGCACCTTCGCCCCGCCCGGACTGACCTGGGGCTATGAGAACCGCACCACCTGCTTCCGTCTCGTCGGCCATGATGCGGGCAGCCTGCGGGTGGAGAACCGCCTGCCTGGCGCCGACAGCAACCCCTATCTCTCCGCCGCCGCGACCATCGCCGCCGGGGTGGCCGGCATCATCGAGCAGGTCGAGCCGGACCCGGAGGTCATCGGTTCAGGCTATGCGCAGGAACCCGGCCGTGACTTCGCCCGCTCCATGCCCGAGGCGATCGAACGGCTGCGGGCTTCGGCCTTCGCGAAGGACTGGCTGGGCCCGCGCTTCGTCGAAGCCTTCACCGCGACCCGCCAATGCCAGCATGACGAGTTCCGCCGCCGCGTGCCGGATGTGGAACTGGAACGCTTCTTCGACCTGGGATGAGCGGGGATGGACCTGGATCTTCGCACCCGCTTCATCGAGGGCATGAGCCGCGCCGCCACCTTCGTTGCCGTTGCCACCACCGACGGTGAGGCGGGGCGCTTCGGCGTCACCATCAGCTCGCTCACCTCGGTTTCCGCCGATGGCGAGGCGCCTTCGCTCCTGGCCTGTATCCATCACCGCAGTCCGGCGGCGGCGGCGATTCT
>JAIRJX010000342.1 GCA_031260425.1 Gemmobacter sp. | reverse complement strand
GGGGTCAGCTTAGCGCCACCGCGCGCGGCGACAAGAGGACCACGATCGCGAGGATAGAGTGTAGCGCGCCTTAGAACCCCGCGCGGCGACAAGAGAAGGAGATTCAGACCAGAAGGGAGCGAGAGGGCTTGGTGCGGATCGGCTTCAGATGTCCCCCGGCGGAGGGGCTGTATATTGGTGTGGAACACCGTGTGGGCTCTGCCGAAGCGCCGTGTGAGCCCTCCCGGCCCGGACCAAGGCACATAGTGCCCGCCGGGTAGCGCCCGACCTCCCCCCGGGCGGGCGCTTCGGTGACACCTGCGCGGGATATGAGCTAGGTGGGGTGTCACTATAAAATGCAGACCACAGCCGGAGGACGCGCCCACCCGTGGTCGGGTGCCACCCTCCGTTGCGTGGAGGGACGAGGACGGAAATGTAGAGTTCCTCAGAATGCAGCGTGAGACCGGAAGAGATGTCGGGTCCAGCCTGGCTTTCCCGTGCTCGGTGACAGGAAGAGGCATGGGCGGAGTTCGAGACACCACTTGGCAGGGGCTTTCCCGCGCGCGCTGGCAAGAAGATGACTGAGGGAATTGCCGGTGGATGGAATTCCGGCTTTTCCGCGCGCGCCGGCAAGAAGACTTCGACAATATCGTCGTCGGTCACCGTGTCCTGATTTCCACCGCGCGGGGCAGGACTGCGGTCAAGTCGTTCAGATACGCCAATCGCGCTGTGTTTCCCCGCGCGGGGGCACGATGATTACGCGGCGCGGGCAGATCGGCCGGCGTCGACTCCCCCCCGTGGGGGCAGGAAGCCAAGGAACCACGATGCCGGCGCGACCGGATTGATTTCCCCACGTGCGATGGCAGGAATGGCAGGGGCTTGACGGGACAGGGTTTTGCCGGGAAGCCTGCGGCCCGGCTTCGGATCGGAGGAAGGGATGCGGAGATTCTACCGCAGGTCACAGGATCTGCCGCTGCTGGGGCGGCTGTCGCCGCTTGGGACATTGCTCGGGGCGGCGGCCTTCGCGGCGGCGCTCTGGCCAAGTCTCATTCCGCGCAGCGGGGCTGTGCAGGGAATGCTGGCGGGGTTTGCGCTGGGGATCGGCTATGCGGCCGGGGGCGCGCTGACGCTGCTTTGGGTCTGGGTAGTGCAGCCCGCGCCGGCGCCGCCGCGCGCGCTTGCCCGACATAGCCGTATCGCAGCGGTGCTGGCCCTGGGTGTGGTGATCTGGGCGCTCTGGATGGCGGCGGGCTGGCAGGACGACATTCGCGCGGCCATGCAGATGCCGCCCTCCGAGACCGCGCGCCCCTTCACCATCGCCGCCATTGCGCTGGTGCTGGGGGCGGTGCTGCTGTTCCTCGGCCGGCTGTTCCGCCGCACCTTCCGCATCGTCGCGGCGCAGGTGGAGCCGTTCCTGCCACGCCGGCTGGCGCGGCTGGTGGGGCTGGTTGCCACGGCCTGGCTGTTCTGGGCGATCGGGGCAGGGGTGTTTCTCGACCGGGTGTTGGGCACGCTCGACACGATCTATGCAAAGGTTGACGATGTGGGACCGATGGATCTCCCGCCCCCCGCCGATCCGTTGAAAACAGGTGGGCCGGGCTCGGTGGTGCATTGGAACAGCCTCGGGGCAGAGGGGCGTCACCGCATCGCCTCCGGCCCCGATGCGGCAGGGATTTCGGCGGTGTCCGGCCGTCCGGCGCAGGAGCCGCTCCGGGTCTATGTCGGGTTGAACAGTGCCGCCACGCCGGAGGCGCGTGCGGCGCTGGCGCTTGAGGAGTTGCGCCGGATCGGCGGCTTTTCCCGCAAATATCTGGTGATCGCCTTTCCGACCGGCACCGGCTGGGTCGATCCTGCCGGCATGTCGCCGGTGGAATACCTGACCGATGGCGACATCGCCTCGGTTTCGGTGCAATATTCCTATCTGCCAAGCTGGCTGTCGCTGCTGGTCGAGCCGGAATACGGTGGCGAGACCGCCCATGAGGTGTTCCGCGCGATCTATGGTCATTGGGCTAGCCTGCCGGTGGAAGACCGGCCACGGCTTTACCTTTTCGGTCTGTCGCTCGGTGCGATGAACGGTGATCTGGCAGCAGATTTCTATGATGTGATCGCGGCGCCTTATCAGGGCGCGCTCTGGGCCGGACCGCCTTTCGCCACCCCCTCCTGGCAGGCGATCACGCAGGGCCGCGTCGCGGGCAGCCCTCTTTGGGCACCCCGATTCCGCGACGGCAGCCTGATCCGCTTCACCGGCCAGACCGACCGCACTGCCGAGGCCGAGGCGCCCTGGGGCCCGATGCGCATCGTCTATCTGCAATACGCCTCGGATCCGATCGTGTTCTTCCGCGCCGATAGCTTCTGGCGGCGCCCCTACTGGCTGGAGGAGCCGCGCGGGCCGGATGTATCCTCTTCCTTCGTCTGGGTGCCGGGGGTGACCATGTTGCAACTGGTGTTCGACATGATGACGGCGACCACCACGCCGCGGGGCTTCGGCCATGTCTATGCCGCGCGGGACTATCTGGCGGGCTGGCGCGCGGTGGTGGGCGAAACCGGCGGCTGGGACAAAGCGGCGGTTGCCCGCCTCGGTGACGCGCTGGCGGCGGAGGGGCTGTGAACCGGCGTTGACTCCGCCGCCGGTTTCACCTATGCGACAACGACTTTCCCCGGAGGCTTGCTGCTTCCGGTCCCATCGCTCATGCGGGGATCGCCATCCGTCAGCGCGTCGCGCCCACGGGTGTCATGCCTCATTGGGCACCCCGGCCCGGCGCCGTTGCAGGAGACGACCCATGTTCGAATCGCTTTCCGAACGCCTTGGCGGTGTCTTCGACAAGCTGACCCGTCAGGGCGCGCTGACTGAGGCCGACGTTGACGCCGCCCTGCGCGAGGTGCGCGTGGCCTTGCTGGAGGCCGACGTTTCGCTGGCCGTCGCGCGGGATTTCGTCAAGGCGGTCAAAGGCAAGGCCACCGGCCAGGCAGTCACCAGATCGGTGACACCGGGCCAGCAGGTGGTGAAGATCGTCCATGACGAACTGGTGCATATGCTGGCGGGCGATGGCCCGGCTGACGCGCTGAAGATCGACAATCCGCCGGCGGCGATCCTGATGGTCGGGCTTCAGGGCTCGGGCAAGACCACCACTACCGCGAAATTGGCGAAGCGGCTGAAAGAGCGGAACGGCAAGAAGGTTCTGCTTGCCAGCCTCGATACCCAGCGCCCGGCGGCGATGGAGCAACTGGCGATCCTTGGCGTGCAGGTCGGCGTCGACAGCCTGCCTATCGTCAAGGGTGAAACGGCGGTGCAGATCGCGAAGCGGGCAAAGACGCAGGCGACGCTGGGCGGCTATGACGTGCTGTTTCTCGATACTGCGGGCCGCCTGCATATCGACGAAGTGCTGATGGACGAAGTGCAGGCGGTGCGCGACATTGCCGCCCCGCGCGAGACGCTGCTGGTGGTCGATGGCCTGACCGGGCAGGACGCGGTGAACGTGGCGACCGAATTCGACGGCAAGGTCGGCATCTCGGGCGTCGTCCTTACCCGGATGGATGGCGACGGGCGCGGCGGTGCGGCGCTTTCCATGCGCGCGGTCACCGGCAAGCCGATCCGCTTCGTCGGCCTTGGCGAAAAGATGGACGCCATCGAGACCTTCGAGGCCGAGCGCGTGGCGGGCCGCATCCTCGGCATGGGCGATATCGTGGCGCTGGTCGAGAAGGCGCGCGAGACCTTCGAGGCCGAACAGGCGGAACGCATGGCGAAGCGCTTCGCCAAGGGCCTGTTCAACATGAACGACCTGAAGGCCCAGCTTGAGCAGATGATGAAGATGGGCGGGATGCAGGGCCTCATGGGCATGTTGCCCGGTATGGGCAAGATGGCAAAGGTGGCCGAGGAGGCGGGCTTCGACGACCGAATGCTGCGCCGTCAGATCGCCCTCGTCAACTCGATGACCCGGAAAGAGCGCGCTAACCCGGATCTGCTGCAGGCCAGCCGCAAGAGGCGCATCGCGCTGGGTGCCGGGCTCGAGGTTTCGGAGCTGAACCGTCTGCTGAAGCAGCACAAGCAGATGGCCGACATGATGAAGAAGATGGGCAAGGGCGGCATGATGAAACAGGCCGTCAAGGCGATGATGGGCGCCAAGGGCGGCGCCATGCCCGATCTGAAGAACATGGATCCGGCGCAGTTGGAGGAAGCCGCGAAGGCCATGCGCTCTGGCATGGGCGGGATGGCGGGCCTGCCGCGCGGCCTTGGCCTGCCCTCGGGCCTTTCGGGATTGATGAAGAAGAAATGACCCGCGCCCGCCGCCACAAGGAGCCCGCGCCATGCTGAGCTATGGTCCCACCCCGGTGCTGGAGACCGAGCGGCTGATCCTGCGCGCGCCGGTCACCGAGGATTTCGAGCCCTTCGCCGCCTGCATGGCCTCTGACCGGGCGGTGCCTCTGGGCGGGCCGCTCAGCCGGGTTCTCGCCTGGCGCTCCTTCGGCCATCTGACCGGGCACTGGATCCATCGCGGCTACGGCATGTTCGTGTTGGTCGAACGCGCGAGCGGGGCCGCCATCGGCATGTCTGGCCCGTGGTTCCCCGAGGGCTGGCCCGAGCCGGAGATCGGCTGGACGATCTGGGTGGCGGAGGCCGAGGGCAAGGGTTACGCCGCCGAAGCAGCGCTGGCTGCGCGCGCCTATGCCTATGACGCGCTGGGCTGGCCCACCGCCATCAGCCTGATCGTTCCGGGCAATACCCGCAGCGAAGCGCTGGCCCGCCGCATGGGGTGCGTGTGGGAGCGCAGCTTCGTTTATGAACAATATGGCGAATGTGGCATCTGGCGCCACCCGGTGCCCGGGGCGCTGGCCGTCGATGGCGGGATGGAAGCCTATGCCTGAGCATCTCCCTGCTATTCCAGCGTCCGAGGCCCTCGCATGAGCGCAGATCCCGTGACCCGCGCCGCCGCAGTCCTGAAGGAACACCGCGAGAGCATCGACCGGCTCGACGCGATCCTCGTTTATACGCTGGCAGAGCGGTTCAAGCATACGCAGGCGGTGGGCCGGCTGAAGGCCGAGCACGCCCTGCCGCCCTCGGATCCGGCGCGCGAGGCGCGGCAGATCGAACGGCTGGAATGGCTGTCGAAAGAGGCGGATCTCGATCCTGAATTCGCCCGCAAATTCCTGAACTTCATCATTTCCGAAGTCATCAGGCATCATGAGCAACTACAGAAGTGAAACTTCGGGGCGTCCAACCGCGCGCCCTGGCAATCGGACTCAAAGGAGAAGACCCATGTCCATGAAAATCCGTCTCGCCCGCGGCGGCTCGAAAAAGCGCCCGCATTACGCCATCGTCGCTTCGGATTCCCGTATGCCGCGCGATGGCCGCTTTCTCGAGAAGCTGGGCACCTACAACCCGCTGCTGGCCAAGGATTCGGAAGACCGCGTGAAGATGAATGCCGAGCGGGTGAAATACTGGCTGTCGCAGGGCGCCCAGCCGACCGACCGCGTGGCGCGCTTCCTGGAAGCCGCCGGTCTGGCCGAGAAGAAGGCCCGCAACAACCCGAAGGCCGCTGTGCCGGGCAAGGCGATGACCGAACGGGCTGCCAAGAAGGCCGCCCGCGCCGCCGCGCCGGCGGAAGAGTGAGCAGAAGCTTTCGCAGATCGGTCCGGACCTTCCGGCCGGTCCGCGGGAACCGGAGCGCTGTCGACGCAATGCTTCGGGTTGACGGGGGAGCGGGCTGAACTGCTGCCCCCGTGACTTTATGCTTGTCCTGTCCGTGGTGCCGGGCGAGTCTCGGCTGCAGATCCGGGGGCAGGCCCGGGGTCTCATGCCTGAGGATGGAGAGCCGCCGAGATGACTGCCCCGAAAGACCGCATCTGCGTCGGCGCCATCGCGGGCGCTTTTGGTGTGCAGGGCGAGGTGCGGCTGAAAAGCTTCTGTGCCGAACCCTCCGCCATTGCCGATTATGGCCCGCTCTGGACCGAGGATGGCGCGCTCAGCTTCAAGCTCCGGCTGACCCGCCCGCTGGCCGGAGGGCTCGGCGCGCGGCTTTCGGGCGTGGCGAACAAGGAAGAGGCCGACGCGTTGAAGGGTACGCATCTCTATGCCGACAGGGCGCGGCTGCCGCGCCTGCCGGATGACGAATTCTATCACTCTGACCTCATCGGGCTGGAGGTGTGTGATACCGGCGGTGCAGTGCTGGGCCGGGTGCAGTCGGTGCAGAATCATGGCGCCGGGGATTTTCTGGAAATCACCGGGCCGGGGCTGAAACAGGCGCTGCTACTGCCCTTCACGCGCGCCAATGTGCCAACGGTCGATCTGGTGGCGGGGGTGCTGGTTGCCGACCCGCCGGAGGAGTTGTGATGGCCACATCCTCGGAAGGCCCGGACATGGCCGGTGATGCCCCCGACAGTCCGAAACCCCGCAGCCATGGCCGGCTGAGCAACTCGGTCTCGATGCAGCCGCGTGATCTGATGGCGCCGCAGAGGGTGCGCGGGGCCTGGCGCGTGAAGGTCGTGACGCTGTTTCCCGAGGCGTTTCCCGGCACACTGGGCCTGTCGCTCACCGGCAAGGCACTGGAAATGGGGCTCTGGGCGTTGGAGGCCATCGACCTGCGGCTTTTTGGCGAGGGCAGGCATCGCAATGTCGACGACACGCCGGCGGGCGGCGGCGCCGGCATGGTGCTGCGCGCCGATGTGGTGGCGCGGGCGCTGGCGGCGGCGGCACGGGGCGCACCGGCGGACCGGGCACGCTGGCCGGTGGTGCTTCTCAGCCCGCGCGGTCGGCCCTTCACCCAGGCGAAGGCGCGGGAATGGGCGGTGGCCGAGGGGCTGACCCTGCTCTGCGGCCGGTTCGAGGGGGTGGACCAGCGTGTGATCGATGCCTTTGGGATCGAGGAAGTTTCGCTGGGCGACTTCGTGATGACCGGCGGCGAGATCGCGGCGCAGGCGATGATCGACGCCACGGTGCGGTTGCTGCCGGGCGTCCTGGGCAACATGGCCTCGACCGAGAAAGAAAGCTTTTCCGACGGCCTGCTGGAACATCCGCAATATACTCGCCCACAGATCTGGGAGGGGCGCGAGATCCCGGCGGTGCTGCAATCGGGCCATCATGGCGAGATCGCGAAATGGCGCCGCGCCGAGGCGGAGAGGCTGACGCAGGAGCGGCGGCCGGACCTGTGGACCGCCCGGCTGGTGCCGAAGGGGTAGGCCGGATCGGCATTCATCCAAGGCGCTTCTGCGGCCTTCTGATGAAACGCACGGCTTCTCGACCCTCATTATTCTGTGCGACAGAGGGCAGCGCCCGACCGCGGTCGGGAGATTGCAACGATTGTGGTCTGCGCTTCGTGGTGACATTTCGTCTGACCTATATCTCCTCGCCAGCGTCACCTGGCCGCCCGCCCCTACGGGTGGGCGCTATCTCGGCGGCACTTGCCGTGCCCTGTTCCGGGCGGGGGAAATGTTCACCCAGAGTTTGGGTAGGACGCATACGACATCTCGCGACTCACTCATGGCGGCTCACAACAGACCGAATGCCGACCCTGCCGGGCGCGCGCATCGTCAGGCAAGGTGCGGATCTCCGTGTTGTGCGGAGTGGCCTTCCCCTTGACCCGCCACTTCCCAGCCCCTATACGCGCGCAGTCCGGGGGCGAAGGCTCGCCGGACCCGATTCCCTTTGGCCGGACCCGCCTGCTTCATCGGGCCCATGACCGCAAGGGGCGGCACAGCAAAGCGTCGGTTCATCTCCGGCGGGCTCGCATCAG
>JAIRJX010000252.1 GCA_031260425.1 Gemmobacter sp. | reverse complement strand
TTCCTGTCGCTTCATGCCGATGCGCTGGCCGAGGGCGAGGCGAGGGGGGCCACGGTCTATACGCTGTCGGATGAGGCCACGGACCAGGCGGCGCGGACGCTGGCCGAACGGCATGACCGGGCCGACCTGCTGGCCGGGGTGGACCTGACCGACCAGGACGATCAGGTGGCGGGCGTGCTGATGGATATGGCGCGCACCGAAACCGCGCCGCGCGTCGCCCGGCTGGCCGGGGCGCTGGAGGCCGCGATCCGGGAGGCCGGGCTGCCGATGCATCCCCATGCGCAGCAGCAGGCGGGATTTTCGGTGCTGAAATCGCCCGACATCCCCTCGGCGCTGGTCGAGCTGGGCTTCCTGTCCTCGGCACGGGATCTGGCGCGGCTGCGCGATCCGGGCTGGCGGGCGAAGATGGCCGGCGCGATCACCGCCGGGCTGAGGGCCTGGGCGGTGCAGGATGCGGCGCTTGCGGGCCTGGGGCGGCAATAGCCGCCATTCACATGGTCCGTTCGCAGGGGCCGCCCTCCGGACAGTTTTCACATGGGCGGGAAAACGCCCGTTCCGCGTGCCTGGGCTTTTGACCTGAGGCGGCTTTGCGCCTATATGAGGGCCACGCAGGATCGGGGGTAAAAGCTTGCTGAGGTTCGTCGGATCCTTCTTCGGGGCCATTTTCACCTTGGTGACGATGAGCCTTCTTTTCATGGCGCTGTCTGTCGGCGCCGTATTCTGGATGTATTCCCGCGACCTGCCGAGTTACGAGAGCCTGAACCAGTACAAGCCCCCGATCATCAGCCGCATCTATGACGGCGAAGGCCGGATGATCGACGAATTCGCCGAGGAGCGGCGACTTTTCGTGGCGATCGAGGATATTCCCGCAGTGGTGAAGGATGCCTTCATCAGTGCCGAGGACAAGAATTTCTACACCCATCGCGGCTTCGATCTGCTCGGCATGGCTTCGGCCGCACGGGATGCGTTGCTGGGCAGCCGGTTGCGCGGCGCCTCCACCATTCCGCAGCAGGTGGCGAAGAACTTCCTGCTTTCAGGCGACCGCACGGCGGAGCGCAAGATCAAGGAACTGATCCTCTCGACCCGGCTGGTCGAGGCGCTTCCGAAGGACCGGATTCTGGAACTTTACCTCAACGAGATCTATCTCGGCCAGAATTCCTATGGTGTGGCCGCCGCCGCGCTGACCTATTTCAACAAGCCGCTGAGCGAATTGACCCCACACGAGGCGGCCATGCTGGCCGCCATGCCGCGCGAACCCGCACGCTCGCATCCGGTGCGCAATCACGACAAGGTGTTGCGTCGCCGTAACGAGGTGCTGCGCGAGATGTGGCAGAACGGCTATCTCAAGGAAGATGTCTACAAGGCCGAGGCGGCGGAGCCGCTGAAATCGGTGCAGAACGGCGACTTCCCGGCCTTCCGCACCACGCTGCCGCCGCGCGACTATTTCACCGACGAGATCCGCCGCCAGCTTTCCACCAGCTTCGGCGAGAAGGAGTTCTTTTCGGCCGGTTTCGCCGTCCGCGCCACGGTGGATCCCGAATTGCAGGACGCGGCGGCGAAGGCGCTGCGGAGCGGGCTCGAACGCTATGACCGCGGCATCGGGGTCTGGCGCGGCACGCAGAAGACGATCCCCCTCGACAAGCTGACCTCCGAGGCCGACTGGCGCGAGGCGCTCTCCGAAGTGGAGGTGTCACGTGATATCGAGGGTTGGCACCCGGCGGTGGTGCTGTCGCTCGGCAAAAGCTCGGCTCGCATCGGTATCGAGGGCGTGGATGAGGACGAGGACGGCCATTTCATTCCGGCCGAGGATGTGACCTGGGCCCGCAAACGGCTGAAGGACGGCTCGCTGGCGAAGAAGGCGCAGGTGCCGGCCGATCTGGTCGATGCGGGCGACGTGGTGCTGGTGCGCGCCGTCACCTCTGATGAGAATGGCAGCTTCCTGCGCTGGTCGCTGCGCCAGGTGCCCGAGGTGCAGGGCGCCTTCGTGGCGATGGATGTGAATTCGGGCCGCGTCCTCGCCATGCAGGGCGGTTTCTCCTATCAGGATTCGGTGTTCAACCGCGCGACGCAGGCCACCCGCCAGCCGGGATCGAGCTTCAAGCCCTTCGTCTATGCCGCAGCGCTCGATTCCGGTTTCACGCCCGCGACCATCGTGATCGACGCGCCGATCGAACTGAACACGCCGCAGGGCCTGTGGCGGCCGAAGAATGCCTCCAACAAGTTCTACGGGCCGACGCCGCTGCGCACCGGGATCGAGCAGTCGCGCAACCTGATGACGGTGCGGGTCGCGCAGGAAATCGGTATGGAGACGGTGGCGAGCTATGCCGAGCGCTTTGGCGTCTACGACCGGATGCAGACTTTCCTGTCGAATGCCCTGGGCAGCCAGGAAACCACGCTTTATCGCATGGTCGCGGCCTATGCGATGTTCGCCAATGGCGGCGAAAGGGTGGAGCCCACGTTGGTCGACCGGGTGCAGGATCGCTACGGCAAGTCGGTCTACCGCCACGATCCGCGCCTCTGCGAGGATTGCGCCGCCCCCATTCTTCCCGCCGGCGCCGCGCCGCATCTCGTCTCCAGCCGCGAGCGGGTGATGGATCCGATCACCGCCTATCAGCTTACCTCGATGATGGAGGGCGTGGTGCAGCGCGGCACGGCGCGCGGCATCAACCTGCCGGTGCCGCTGGCGGGCAAGACCGGCACGACGAACGACGCCAAGGATGTATGGTTCATCGGCTATACCTCGAATATCGCGGCGGGCTGCTATATCGGCTATGACAATCCGCGCACGTTGGGCGGCAAGGCCTCGGGCGGCGGACTTTGCGGACCGGTTTTCGAAAGCTTCATGCGAACGGCGGTGAAGAAATATGGCGGCAGCGCCTTCAAGGTGCCGCCCGGCGGCTATTTCCGCAAGATCGACCGCTTCTCCGGCGCGCTTCTGCCCGATGATGCGCAGGGCGACAATGTGGTCTCCGAATATTTCCGCGAGGGCGAGGATCCGATCTTCGGCCTCGGTGCCTTGGTCGATGGTGGCTTCGCGATGGGCGCGAACCTGCCGCTTTTCGCGGCAGGCGAGGTTGATGGTGGTGCGACCGTCACCACCGCCACCGGCAAGAAGACGACCATCCCCAGCAAGGCCGATTTCGGCACCTTGAGTTCCGGCGGGCTTTATTGAGAGTTGCACCGCCGGCGCTTGCCCGACGGGCTTTCAGCGGCTAGAACCCGCCCCGATCTGTTCTGCTTACGAAAGACCCGAACGATGCGCGCCGAGACCCAGAACCAAGCCGAAGCCATCCGCAAGTCGCTGGCGCTTCTGGCGCAGCGGATGGACTACGCGACGGCGCCGCACCGGCTCGAGGAATTCAACGCCATGATCGAGGATCCGAACCTCTGGAACGATCCGGCCAAGGCGCAGAAGCTGATGCGCGAGCGGCAGATGCTGATGGATGCGGTCGGCACCTACAAGCTGATCGACAGCGGGCTGAGCGACAACCTCGAACTGATCGAGCTGGGCGAGACCGAAGGCGATACCGAGATCGTAGCCGAGGCCGAGGCCGCGATCAAGGCGCTGGTCGAGACCGCGCGCGCGAAGGAGCTGGAGGCGCTGCTCGATGGCGAGGCCGACGGCAACGATACCTTCCTTGAGATCAATGCTGGCGCCGGCGGCACCGAAAGCTGCGACTGGGCCTCGATGCTGGCGCGGATGTATACCCGCTGGGCCGAAAAGAAGGGCTACAAGGTCGAGCTTCAGGCGATCTCCGAAGGCGAGGAGGCCGGTATCAAGTCGGTCGCCTACAAGATCTCCGGCCCCAATGCCTATGGCTGGCTGAAATCGGAAAGCGGCGTGCACCGGCTGGTCCGCATCTCGCCCTACGATTCGGCGGCGCGGCGGCATACCTCGTTCAGCTCGGTCTGGGTCTATCCGGTGGTGGACGACAATATCGAGATCGAGGTGCTGCCGAACGATATCCGCCTCGACACCTACCGCTCTTCCGGCGCCGGCGGCCAACACGTCAATACCACCG
>JAIRJX010000209.1 GCA_031260425.1 Gemmobacter sp. | reverse complement strand
AAGACCGAGGGCGGCCATGGCCCCGATGACTGCGAACCTGACCCGACCCATTCCGACCCGCCTGATCCTGACCTGCATTGATCTTCCCGCAAAGGCGACGCGCCCGTTGCGCGACCCGTAGTTTGTGCCTTTCCTCGGGTATCTTGCGCAACCTTGCTGAGTCGTGATGCGCGAAAATCCGCCCGTCGTGCCTTGCCGGGGGCGAGGGCTGCGCCTATGAAGGAGCGAGTTCGCAAGGGGTATCCGATGCTCGACCTGATCCATGAAGCGCCGAAACCAAAGGTGATCGCCGGGGCGAGACACGACTGGGAACTGGTGATCGGGATGGAGATCCACGCGCAGGTCGCCTCGAACGCCAAGCTGTTCTCCGGTGCCTCGACCGCCGTGGGGGCGGAGCCGAACAGCCATGTGAGCTTCGTCGATTGTGCCATGCCGGGCATGTTGCCGGTGGTCAACGGCTATTGCGTGGAACAGGCGGTGCGCTCGGGGCTGGGGCTGAAGGCGAAGATCAATCTGGTCTCGGCCTTCGACCGCAAGAACTATTTCTACCCCGACCTGCCGCAGGGCTATCAGATCAGCCAGCTTTACCATCCTATCGTGGGCGAGGGCGAAGTGATCGTCGAGATGGCCCCCGGTGTCGCGCGCCGGGTGCGGATCGAGCGCATCCATCTGGAACAGGATGCCGGCAAGTCGATCCATGACATGGATCCGGCCATGTCTTTCGTCGATTTCAACCGCACCGGCGTTGCGCTGATGGAAATCGTCAGCCGCCCCGACATCCGCGGCCCCGAAGAGGCGGCGGCCTACGTCGCGAAGCTCCGCCAGATCCTGCGCTATCTCGGCACCTGCGACGGCGACATGCAGCACGGCAACCTGCGGGCGGATGTCAACGTCTCGGTCTGCCGCCCCGGCGCCTATGAACGCTACCAGGAAACGCAGGATTTCAGCCATCTCGGCACCCGCTGCGAGATCAAGAACATGAACTCGCTGCGCTTCATCCAGGCTGCCATCGACCATGAGGCGCGCCGCCAGATCGCCATTCTGGAAGATGGCGGCACGGTGACCCAGGAGACCCGGCTCTACGACCCCGACAAGGGCGAGACCCGCTCGATGCGCAGCAAGGAAGAGGCGCATGACTACCGCTATTTCCCTTGCCCGGACCTCATGCCGCTGGAGATCGAGCAAGCCTGGGTCGACGATATCGCCGCGCGGATGCCGGAACTGCCGGACGCCAAGAAGGCACGCTTCATTGCCGATTTCGGCCTGACCGACTACGATGCCAATGTGCTGACCGCCGAGCTTGATGCGGCGCGCTTCTTCGAGGCGGTGGCGCAGGGCCGCGATGGAAAGAGCGCGGCGAACTGGGTCATCAACGAGCTCTTCGGCCGGCTGAACCGGGAAGGCCGCGCCATTTCCGAAAGTCCGGTCTCGGAGCTGCAGCTCGGCGGGATGCTCGACCTGCTGGCGAAGGGCGAGATCACTTCGAAAATGGCCAAGGATCTGTTCGAGATCCTCTGGACCGAGGGTGGCGATCCGGCCGAGGTGGCGGCAAGCCGCGGCATGAGGGCGCTTACCGATACCGGTGCGATCGAAACGGCGCTGGATGCGTTGATTGCCGCCAACCCGGCCCAGGTGGAAAAGGCCCGGGTCAATGCCAAGCTCGCCGGCTGGTTCACCGGGCAGGTGCTGAAGGCCACCGGCGGCAAAGCCGATCCGGCGGTGGTGAACGCGATGGTGGCGAAGAAGCTCGGGCTCTGAGCGCTGCGCTTTCCGTTGGTCCCGACATGGCGGTTGCGTGCGCCGCCGCCGCTTTCTATCCTGCCTTGCCCGCCACGGTGCGGGTGGTAAGCCGGAGCCTGCCTGATGCCGCAATACGAATACCGGGTTTTGCCCGCCCCGCGCCGCGCCGAGAAAAGCCGAGGGCTGAAATCCGTGCCGGACCGTTTCGCCCATGCCCTGACCCAGGTGATGAACGAGATGGCGCGCGAAGGTTGGGAATATCTGCGTGCCGATACGCTTCCCTGCGAGGAGCGGACCGGGTTGACCGGCAAGCTGACCTCCAGCTACCAGTCTGTGCTGATCTTCCGGCGCGAAGTGGTGGTGCAGGTTGCGCGCATGGCCCCGACCACACCGGTTGCGGCGCAGCCCGTGCCCCGGCTCGGCTCCGCAACGGGCGAGGCGGGGCAGGCCCCGCCGATCGGCCCCACGCGTGATGTGGGCACCGAAGGGTAGGGCGCGGTCGGCCGGGGAAGCCTCCGGGGTGTGGCCATGAGCGGGGTCCGAAACACCCGTGTCTGGCCTCGCTCCCCAAGCCCGGTGCGATCTCTGCCCAGGCGGCCCGGGAAAGCCACTATCCCCGCGCCGCCGCCAGTGCCTGCGGCAGCGCATCGGCGAAGGCGTCGAACGCCGTGACATCACCACAACTCACCCGGATGCAGCGGTCATGTGGGGCAACGAAGGGCATCCGCACGAAAATGCCGCGCGCCATCAGCTCCCGCAGCACGACCCGCGCGAAATCGCCGTCTCTGCCGCAATCCATGGTGACGAAATTGGTGGCGGAGGGCAGCGGACGCAGACCGTTGGCCTCGGCGACCCGCCCCAATGCGGTGCGCGCCCGGGCGACCTCGCCCTGCACGTGGGTGAGCCAGCCCTGATCGGCCAGCGCCGCCAAAGCCCCGGCTTGTGCGATCCGCCCGACCCCGAAATGATTGCGCACCTTGTTGAAGGCCGCCGCCAGCTCCGGTGCCGCCAGCGCATAGCCGACCCGCAGCCCGGCCATGCCATAACCCTTCGAGAAGGTGCGCAACCGGATCACCCGTGGATCATCCGCCGCGATCACGGCCGCCGCGCCGGTGGGCGCGAGGTCGATATAGGCCTCGTCCAGCACCAGAAGCGTGCCCGCAGGCAATCGCTCCAGCATCGCCGCGATCCGGGCGCCGGCGTGGTGCGAGCCCATCGGATTGTCGGGATTGGCAAGGTAAAGGAGCTTTGGCCGCACATCCGCCGCGCGCTCCAGCAGCGCCTCGGGGTTCTCGTGATCGCCCAGATAAGGCACCTTGTGCAGCACACCGCCGAAGCCCGCGACATGGAAGTTGAAGGTCGGATAGGCGCCGTCCGAGGTCACCACCGCATCCCCCGCGCTCACGGTCAACCGCACCAGCAGGCCAAGGAGCCCGTCGATCCCTTCCCCCACCACGACATGCGCGGGGCTCACCCCGTGATGGGCGGCGAGCGCGTGACGCAGATCGTGAACCTCCGGGTCGCCATACATCCAGATCTCGCGTGCCGCTTCCGCCATGGCGGCGACGGCGAGGGGCGAGGGGCCGAACAGGCTTTCATTGGCGCCGAGCCGGGCGCGGAACGGCCTGCCAGACGCGCGCTCCTGCGCCTCGGGGCCGATGAAGGGAACCGAGGCGGGCAGGGCGGTGGCAAGCGGGGTGTAGCGGGGCGTATCGGTCATGATCGGGAGTTCACCGCGAAATCCGCCCCGGCGCAAGACCCCGGCCGCAGCTTCGCCGCCGCCGCTGGCCGAGATGCAACCGGGGGCTGCCATCCGGCCTGGCCGTGGTGCCTCGGCATTCGGTCCGGAAAACCGGTTTTCCGGGCGGTGGACGGGGGGCTTTCAAGCCCCCCACGGCCCTTCGGGCCTCCCCCTGAGGATATTTATGAACAGATGATGAACAGAAAAACGCCCCTAGCTTCATCTGTTCTGAAATATCCTCAGGGGGTGAATTGAGCCGAAGGCTCAAGAGGGGGCGCGAGCGCCCCTTTTCTTTCCTTTCAGTCCTTGCCGCGGAATGGCTGGACATATTGCAGCGCCATGTCCCAGGGGAAGAAGATCCAGGTATCCTGGCTCACCTCGGTGACATAGGTGTCGACCTGCGGTTTGCCATGCGGCTTGGCATAGACGGTGGCGAAATGCGCCTTGGGGTAGAGGTGGCGCACCAGTTCCAGCGTCTTGCCGCTATCCACCAGATCGTCGACGATCAGGATACCTTCGCCATCGCCCATCAGTTCGGGCTGCGGGCTTTTCGTCACCATCGCTTCCGCCCGGTCCTGGTGGTTGTAGCTTTTCACCGAGATGGTATCGACCACCCTTATATCGAGTTCGCGGCTGACGATCATTGCCGGGACGAGGCCGCCGCGAGTAATGCCCACCACCGCCTTCCAGGTGCCGCCTTCACCGGGGCCCTTGCCGTCCATCCGCCAGGCCAGCGCGCGCGCGTCGCGGTGGATCTGGTCCCAACTGACATGGAAACCTTTTTCATGGGGGAGCTTGTCGATCATGATGCACCTCAGGTGAGAGCCAGTTTCAGGCCGAGAAGGGCAAGCAGCCCGCCGAAAACCCGTTCGAACACCACCTTGAAGCCGAGATAGGCCCGCCGCGTGCGTTCGAGCGAGAAGATGCGCGAGACCAGCGCGGCACAGCCGGTATCGTTGACGAAGACCATGCAGAGGATCACCGCATAGCTCCAGAGCGGAGCTTGGGGCGGGATGAAGGTCAGGAAGATCGTGCCGAAATATATCGCCGGTTTCGGGTTGGCGAGTTGTGTCGTCACCCCGAGCCGGAGCAGGCCGGGACCGGTGCGCGCGCTGACCGCAGCCCCTTCACCGATCGGTTCGGGCGCATGGCGCCACATCCTGACCGCGAGCCAGATCAGCCAGGCCGCCCCCGCCAGCTTCAGCGCGGTCAGAGCCGAGGGGGCGAGCCGGAACAGCACCGACAGGCCGAAAAGCGCGGCGGCGGCCCAGAAACAGGCGCCGAGCCCGATGCCGATCGCAAGCCAGGCCGCGCGCGCGAAACCCTCGCGCAGCCCTGTGCGCGCTGCCATCAGGATCGCGGGGCCGGGCGAGATCGCCGCCGCGAGATGCATGAAATAGATGGCCAGCAGCGCGCCGAGGGTCATGCTCAGTCCTTGCGGCCCGTCACCACGTCGATATCGGGCGCGTCCACCGCCTTCATGCCGACCACGTGGTAGCCCGCATCGACATGCAGGTTCTCGCCCGTGGTGCCCGAACCCAGATCCGAGAGCAGGTAGAGCGCGGCCTTGCCCACCTCCTCCTGCGTCACGTTGCGGCGTAGCGGCGAGTTCAGCTCGTTCCACTTCATGATATAGCGGAAATCGCCGATGCCGGAGGCGGCGAGCGTCTTGATCGGCCCGGCGGAGATCGCGTTGACGCGGATGCCGTCCTTGCCCAGATCCTCGGCCAGATATTTTACCGAGGCCTCGAGCGCCGCCTTGGCTACGCCCATCACGTTGTAGTGCGGCATCACCTTCTCGGCGCCGTAATAGGTCAGCGTGAGCAGGCTGCCGCCCGGCCTCATCAGTGCTGCCGCGCGCCGGCAGACCGCGGTGAAGGAATAGACCGAGATGTCCATGGTCATTGAGAAATTGCCGCGCGAGGTATCGACATAGCGCCCGCGCAGCTCGTTCTTGTCGGAAAATCCGATGGCATGGACCACGAAGTCGACCCCGCCCCAGCGCTCCCGCACAGCGGTGAACAGGCCGTCGAGGCTTTCTTCCGATCCCACATCGCATTCCGCGAGGAAATCCGAGCCGACCTGCGCGGCCAGCGGCTCCACCCGTTTCTTCAGCGCCTCGCCCTGATAGGCGAAGGCCAGTTCGGCGCCCTGATCGGCACAGGCCCTGGCGATGCCCCAGGCGATCGACTTGTCATTTGCCAGCCCCATGATGAGCCCGCGCTTCCCGGCCAGCAGTCCTGTCACCATTGTCCCCTCGCGTCATTCTTGGCTGGTCCCGAGGTGTAGGGGATCCGACCTGCGGCATCAAGGGCGCGAGAACGGGCTTGATGCGGGCAAGGCGGGATGCGATCCATGGCGCATGTTCCGCAAGGAGAGAGCGATGGACCGGACGGGCATTTTCGCGGGCGACGACCCTTTCGCGCTGGCGCGGCGCTGGCTGGACGAGGCCACAGTGACGGAGACCAACGACCCGAACGCCATCGCGCTGGCGACAGTCGACGCCGAGGGCCTGCCGAATGTGCGCATGGTGCTGCTGAAGGAGATCGCGCCCGGTCCCGATGGCGCCTTCGTGTTCTACACCAATTATGGCAGCGCAAAGGGGCGCGAGATCGCGGCTGCGGGCAAGGCTGCCTTCGTCATGCACTGGAAAAGCCTGCGCCGCCAGATCCGGGTGCGCGGTCTCGTCACCCGCGAAGAGGGGGAGGCGGCAGACGCCTATTACGCCAGCCGCAGCCTGACCTCGCGGTTGGGCGCCTGGGCCAGCCGGCAGTCCGAGCCGCTCGCCTCGCGCGGGACACTGATGGCTGAAGTGGCGAAGCTTTCCGCGCTGAAAGGACCGAATCCTTCCCGTCCGACGTTCTGGGGCGGCTTTCGTATTCGCCCGCAGGAGATCGAATTTTGGGCCGACGGTGCCTTCCGGTTGCACGATCGCTTCCGCTGGCGTCGGGATGCGCCTGATCAAACGTGGAAAATTGACCGTCTTAATCCTTGATTTTCAATGAGTTGCGAAGTATTCCCAGATTTTTGCCGTGGTTTTTGCTTGAACATATCACGCCATTGACCCCATGAATATTGCTGGGGAATGACTTGGAAAGCTGCTCTAGACATGTCTGAACAGAAGGGCGCTGTGCCCTATCCGGTGCATGGCAAGGTGAAATGGTTCGATCCGGCGAAAGGCTTCGGCTTTATCGTCGGTGATGAGGGCGGTGCGGACATTCTGCTGCACGCCAATGTTCTGCGTAATTTCGGCCAGAGCTCCGTTGCCGATGGAACCGTGATCACGGTTCTGGTGCAGGGCACCCAGCGTGGCGTGCAGGCGGCGGAGGTCCTGAGTATCGAGCCGCCGGCCAGCACCGGCTTTCCGCTGGGCGAGGATCAGGATCTGGCCACGCCGGAGGAGATCGCGGCGCTTCCGCTGGAGCCTGCACGGGTGAAGTGGTTCGACAAGGCCAAGGGATTCGGCTTTGCCAATGTCTTCGGCCTGCCGGAGGATGTGTTCATCCATATCGAGGTGTTGCGGATGTCGGGCTTTGCCGACCTTGCCGCGGGCGAGGCGGCCTGCCTGCGCATCATCGAGGGCAAGCGCGGCCGTATGGCGGTGCAGGTGGTGTCATGGGAAGCTGCGGCGCGAAACGGAGCCTGACGGCGGCCCTGCTTGTGCTGGGTCCGGCCGGTGCGGCGCTGGCTGGCGCTTGCGATCCTGCGGCGCTGGATCTGCGCGGCCCGTTCGGTCAGGCGCATTTCTCGGTCGAGGTGGCGGATGACGGGGCGGAGCGGGCGCAGGGGCTGATGTATCGCGACAGCCTGCCGAAGGGAGCGGGGATGCTCTTCGTCTACGAGGCGCCGCAGCACGCGGTGTTCTGGATGAAGAATACGCGGGTCGCGCTCGACATGCTGTTTGCCGATGCGGCGGGGCGGGTGACGCGGGTGCATCACGGTGCAGTGCCATTCGACGAGACGCCGATCGACGGCGGGGCGGGCGTGACCTATGTGCTCGAGATCAACGCGGGTCTCGCCGCGCAGATCGGTATTGCCCCGGGGGCAGAGTTGCGCCACCCGGCTATCCCGGCATCAGCCGCCGCCTGGCCCTGCGATGCGCAATAGGGCTTTCCAACGGCCGCCAAGCCGGATAGGACAGCCGCAATCGGGGCGTAGCGCAGCCTGGTAGCGCGACGGTTTTGGGTACCGTAGGTCGGAAGTTCGAATCTTCTCGCCCCGACCAGCTTCATGCCGGCCAGTTTCATTTTTCATTTGATGCAACCCGCCGCCATCCGTGCAGCCCTCCACGGATTCATGCTGTTTCCGGGGTGCCACTGACAGGAAACGCATATCCCTTCATCCCTGATCAATTCCTGCCCCGCTTCGGCATTCGGTCCGGAGAACCAATCCCCGGATGGCTTCCAGGACGGGGGGCTTTCTGCCCCCCGACGCTTCCCTTCGGGAAGCTCCCCCCGAGGATATTTTTGAACAGATGAAGCCAGGGGCGTTTCTCTGTTCATCATCTGTTCATAAATATCCTCGGGGGGTGAATTGAGCCGAAGGCTCAAGAGGGGGCGCGAGCGCCCCCTCTACTTTACCGTTACCATCAGGCGGGTCAGGCCGTGGAAATGATAGACATTGCCATAGCGTGGCGCATCGGCAAGGCGCAGTTGCGGCAGGCGGTCGAAGAGGATCGGCAGGGCGGTCTGCAACTCCAGCCGCGCCAGGGGGGCGCCTACGCAGAAATGCGCGCCGGCGCCGAAGCTGACATGCGGCTTCACCGGGCGGGCGGGGTCGAAGTGGTCCGGTTGATCCCAGATCTGCGGGTCGCGGTTGGCGGCGCCGAGCAGAAGCTGCACCTCCGTGCCTTTCGGCAGGGTCTGGCCCATCATCTCGACATCCTCGTAAAGCCAGCGGCTGAAGATGTGGAGCGGCGGGTCGAAGCGCAGGATCTCTTCCACCGTCGCCTCGATGCGGTCGGGGGCGAGGGTGGCGGGCGGGGCGCGGTTTTCCAGCAGCGCCTTCACCCCGTTGCCGATACTGTGGACCGTTGCCTCGTGCCCCGCATTCAGCAGCAGGATGCAGGTGGTGATGAGCTCGTCGGTCGAAAGCTTCCCGCCATCCTGTTCCGCCGCGATGAGGGCGGAGATCAGGTCATCGCGCGGCGTGGAGCGGCGCGTATCGATACAGGCGCGCATGAAGGCGACGAAAGCCTCGGTCGCTGCGACCGCCGCATCTTCGCGCGCGCGGTCGCGGCCGGCCTGATACATGCCGACCATGGCGTTCGACCAGCGCAGCAGGTCGTCGCTCATCTCTTCGGGGACGCCGAGCAGGCGGGCGATGATGATGACGGGCAAGCGCTGGCCGAAGGCGGCGAGCAGGTCGAATTCACCCTGCGGCAAGGTGTCGATCAGGTCGTGGCAGAGCCGGGCGATTTCCGGCTGCAAGGCGGCGATCCGGCGTGAGGTGAAGGCGCGCAGCACGAGGCCCCGCAGCCTGGTATGGCGCGGCGGCTCAAGCTCCAGCATGGAATGCGCCTCGACCGCGTAGAACGGGGCGAGGTGCTCGGGGGTTTGCGGGCGCCGGTCGGGCGGC
>JAIRJX010000196.1 GCA_031260425.1 Gemmobacter sp. | reverse complement strand
GGGTGGTCAGCGCCTTGTGCGTGGCATCGAGCGGCAGGACGGTGAGCGGGATGCCGGCGCGAAACACGATCGCAGCCGCCTCGGGGTCGACATACATGTTGAACTCGGCCGCCGGAGTGATGTTGCCGACCTCGAAATAGGCGCCGCCCATCAGCGCGACCTGGCGCACGCGGGCGATGATGTCGGGCGCACGCAGGAAGGCTGCGGCGATATTGGTAAGGGGCCCGAGCGCGCAGAGCGTTACCGACTGTGCAGGCAGCCGCCGCAGGGTGTCGATGATGAAATCAACGGCGTGCTCCTCCTGCAATGGCATGGTGGGATCGGTCAGATCGGGCCCGTCAAGCCCGGTCTTGCCATGGATATATTCCGCAGTAACCAGCTTGCGCTTCAGCGGCGCCTCGCAGCCGGCGAAGACCGGAATGTCGGGCCGGCCCGCCAGTTCGCAGATGATTCGTGCGTTCTTCTGGGTCATCGATAGCGGCACATTGCCCGCCACGGCGGTAAGGCCCAGCACCTCGACATCCTCGGGGCTGGCCCGTGCCAGCAGGATGGCGACGGCGTCGTCCTGCCCCGGATCGGTGTCGATGATGATCTTGAGGGGCGGATGGGGCATTCGATATTCCTTGGCCAGTCCGGGATGCGGCACTTCCGATGATAGCCGCGAATTTTTTCCAATTGGGCGATTTATCACGACAATATCATGTCGTAAATTTTCGAATTTTAGTGATGGGAAGATCCGGGACGAGGGAGACCCGGCGATTTGCGGAAAAGTCGCGGGGCTTGGCCCGCAGGGTGCGGGACGACAGGAACGAACCGGCCGTCAGCGGCAAGGATGGCTGCTTTGCGGGGCGGGCACAGCCTCCTGCCGGGCCGGGGAAGGCGTCTATATCACCGGGGGCTGAAGCAGGATCGGTATTCACGCGCTCCCGGTCAGTTCAGTGTATCATGTATCCGCTTTCGCCCCGGGCGTCGGGTGAACCGGTGCCCTTGCGCGGAACCGGGTATGTATGCCGTCGGTCTGGCCAGGCTCGCCCGATCCGACACCGCCCTTCGTGGCGCGAGAGGCGCGGATCCATGGGCTTGTCAGCGGGCCATACAAATGCGCTGCGAATGGATGCCGATCCGTGCGGAGAAGCCCGGCAAAGCGGGAAGAAGGGCCCCCGGCGGGGTCCTTCCGGTGGTGCGATCAGCCGTCGAAATCGACGGTCTCCATGATCTTCAGCGCCTCTGCACGGTGGCTGGCGATCTCGGAAAGCGGCAGCGTGTCGGGCGTGAAGCTGCCCCAGTTCGCCACGAGTTCCGATGTCGGGATGCCGGGCTTCACCGGGAATTCGTGGTTGGTTCCGGCATAGATCCTCTGTGCATTGTCGGAGGACAGCCACTCCATCAGCTTCAGCGCGGCCTCCCGGTTCGGGGCGGATTTCGTCATCGCCACGCCCGAGATGTTCATATGGGTGCCGCCGCCTTCGAAGGTCGGAAAGACGATGCGCACCGAATCTGCCCATGCCTTCTGCTCCGGGTCACCGAGCATCTCACCCATGTAATAGGTGTTGCCGAGGCTGATATCGCATTCGCCGGCCCAGATCGCCTTGACCTGATCGCGGTCGCCGCCCTCGGGCTTGCGGGCGAGATTGGCCTTCAGCCCCTCGGCCCAGGCCTGCGCAGCGTCTGCACCGTGATGGGCGATATAGGCCGATAGCAGCGCGATATTGTAATCGCTGGTGCCCGAACGGGTGCAGATCCGGCCGCGCCACCTGTCCGAGGCCAGATCCTCGTAGCTGGTCACCTCGCCATCCGCGACGCGGTCCTTCGCGGCATAGACGATGCGGGCGCGGCTGGTCAGGCCGAACCACATGTCGTTCCGGTCACGGAAGGCTTCGGGGATATTGGCTTCCAGCACCTCCGATTGCACCGGCTGGATGACTCCGGCCTCGACCACCTGGGTCAGGCGCGCGATATCGACGGTCAGCACCAGATCAGCAGGCGAGCGGTCGCCCTCGGCCACCAGACGCTCGGCCATGCCTTTGTCGACGAAGGCGACATTGGTGATGATGCCGGTCTCGGCGGTGAAGGCGTCGAGAAGGGGCTGAATCAATTCCGGCTGGCGGTGGGAGTAGATGTTCACCTCCTCGGCCAACGCGGGCAGCGCCGCAGTGGCGAGAAGGGCTGCGAGAAGGGTGGGTTTCATGGTCTGTCCTTTGTCGTCTATGCGGCGACATGAAGCACGGCTTTGGGGGCCGGTCAATGGTTGAGTGAAAAAGTCGGAAATAATTTGGCGGATTTTTTCGGAGTGATCTGCAAAAATCTTCGGCAAGGATGCCTGAATGAAGCGGGCCGTCAGAGTGGGGACAGGCATTCAGGATTTCCCTGAGCGACCAAGAGTCAGATGAGGCATTGAATACCTCTATGTCGATTTCACCCATGCCCCGTGTGAGCGGCATCCGGCCCAGGACCAGGACAAGGCGAGAAGTGCCACCGGGCAGCGCCCGACCGCCCCCCGGGCGGGCGCGAGGGTGAAGTCGGCGCGGTGATAGGGGTTATGCGGACTTGCGCCATAAAGCACAGACTACAATCGTCGCACGCGCCCACCCGCGGTCGGGCACCGCCCTCCGTATGTTCCAGGTAACGAGAATCGGGGGCCAACTGCTTTCCAGCAGGCCGCGTGAGTGCTTTGAATAGCACCCCGCCCTCAGCCTGCGCCACGCTCTTCAGCCTTGGCGCGGTCCCACAATGCATCCATCTCGGCCAGATCACTGTCGGCGGGGCGGCGGCCGGTCTCGGCAAGCCAGTCCTCGATACGGCCGAAACGGCGGGCGAATTTGGCATTGGCGGTGCGCAGGGCCGATTCGGGGTCGATCCTCAGATGCCGTGCCAGATTGGCGATGACGAAAATCAGATCGCCGAATTCCTCGGTGATCTCGGCCTCGGAGAGGCTTTCGCGCGCCTCGACAAGTTCTCGCGCCTCCTCGACGATCTTGTCGACCACCTCGGCGGTGGACGGCCAGTCGAAACCGACCCGCGCCGCACGGTTTTGCAGCTTTATCGCCCGCGTCAGCGCCGGCAGGGCCAGCGCCACGCCCTCGAGCGTGCGGGCCGCCCCCCGCTCCGCCGCCTTCAGCCGCTCCCACTCGGCGGTCTGCTGCACGGCATCCCTGGCATCGCTCTCGTCGCCAAAGACATGCGGATGGCGCGCCACCATCTTGTCGGATGCGGCCCGTGCCACATCCTCGAAGCCAAAAAGCCCGGCATCTTCCGCAAGTTGCGCATGGTAGACCACCTGGAACAGCAGATCGCCCAGCTCTCCCCTCAGCTCGCCCCAATCCTTGCGCGCGATGGCGTCAGCCACCTCATACGCCTCCTCCAGCGTATAGGGGGCGATGGTGGCGAAACTCTGTTCGCGGTCCCAGGGACAGCCATCGGGCGCACGCAACCGGGCCATGATCTCCAGCAGCCTTTCGATGCCTGCCGCCTCGTCATGCACCAGACTGTCGCTTTCGATGCGGGGAAGCAGGCGCTTGGGCATTGCGGCTCCTGTGGATTTCGGGTTCCCTGCGGCTTAAACCTGAACACCCTTGGGAGTCCACACTATGCCCGTGCTCAACCGCATTGCCGATTACGCCGAGGAGATGAAGGCCTGGCGCCGGCATCTGCACCAGAACCCGGAACTGGAATTCCAGTGCCATGAAACCGCCGCCTTCATCGTGGACCGGCTGCGCGAGATCGGCGTGGACGAAATCCACGAAGGCATCGCCACCTCGGGCGTGGTGGCGATCATCAACGGCACCGGCGAGGGGCCGACCATCGGCCTGCGCGCCGATATGGACGCCCTGCCCATCATGGAGATCACCGGCGCCGAGCATGCCTCGAAAGTGCCGGGCAAGATGCATGCCTGCGGCCATGATGGCCACGTCACCATGCTGCTTGGCGCCGCGAAATACCTGGCCGAGACGCGGCGCTTCAAGGGCCGGGTGGCGCTTCTCTTCCAGCCGGCCGAAGAGGATGGCGGCGGCGGCAATGTCATGGTGCAGGAAGGCGTGATGGACCGCTTCGCGATCCGCGACGTCTACGGTATCCACAACGCGCCCGGCATCCCCTTCGGCCAGTTCCAGACCAATCCGGGCGCGCTGATGGCCTCGGTCGACACCGCTTTCGTTTATGTCACCGGGCGGGGCGGCCATGGCGCCAATCCGCATGACTGCGTCGATCCCATCGTGGCGGTGGTCGCCATGGTGCAGGCGGTGCAGACCATCATCACCCGCAATGTCTATGCGCTGGAAGAAGTGGTGATCTCGGTCACCCAGATCCATGCCGGCACCGCCTCGAACATCATCCCCGAAGAGGCGATGTTCTGCGCCACCATCCGCTGCTTCGACCCGGAGGTGAGGAAGCTGCTGAAACGGCGCTTCCACGAGATCGTGGAAGGCCATGCGTCGGCCTTCGGTGTGAAGGCGCGGATCGACTATGACTGGGGCTATCCCGCCACCGTGAACCATCCCGAACAGGCCGCCTTCGCCGCCGGGGTCGCCGCCGAGATCTCGGGCGAGGCGCTGGTGCGCGCCAATGCCCCGCGCGAGATGGGATCGGAGGATTTCAGCTACATGCTGGAGGCGCGGCCAGGCGCCTATCTCTTCCTCGGCACCGGCCCCGGTGCGGGGCTGCATCATCCGGCCTTCGATTTCAACGACGAGGCCGCACCGGTCGGCGCAAGCTTCTTCGCGCAGCTGGTGGAGCGGGCTCTGCCGCTCTGACCGGCAGAGCCCGCCTGTCACGGTCGGCCCGCCCCTCCCATCCCAGCCGAACGCCCTCTCTCCGACGTTGCATGGGGGCGCTCGCGCCCCCTCTTGAGCCTGCGGCTCAATTCACCCCCTGAGGATATTTTTGAACAGATGATGAACAGAGAAACGCCCCTGGCTTCATCTGTTCAAAAATATCCTCGGGGGAGGCCCGAAGGGCCGTGGGGGCAGACAGCCCCCAACGACGTCTCCGCCCCGCACAACCGGGCCGGAGTCACGCGCCGTCACATTGCAACGCGGCGCTGTTCGTCGCGACGTGCGGTCAACTCCTCAGCGACGAGGAAGGCAAGTTCCAGCGATTGCGAGGCATTGAGCCGCGGGTCGCAGGCGGTATGGTAGCGGTCCGACAGATCCTCGTCGGTCACTGCGCGCAGGCCGCCGGTGCATTCGGTCACGTCCTTGCCTGTCATCTCGAAATGCACGCCGCCGGGAATGGTGCCCTCGGCCTTGTGGACGGCGAAGAACTCCCGCACCTCGCGCAGCACCGAATCGAAGGGACGGGTCTTGTAGCCCGAGGACGACTTGATGGTGTTGCCGTGCATCGGGTCGCAGGACCAGACGACATTTGCCCCCTCCTCGTGCACCGCCCGGATAAGGCGCGGCAGGTGCTCGCCCACCTTGCCGGCGCCGAAACGGGCGATCAGCGTGAGGCGCCCGGCCTCGTTGCCGGAGTTCAGCTTCGCCATCAGCACCTTGAGATCCTCAGCCGTGGTGGAGGGGCCGCATTTCAGACCGATCGGGTTCAGCACACCACGGCAGAACTCGACATGTGCGCCATCGGGCTGGCGGGTGCGGTCGCCGATCCAGATCATGTGGCCCGATCCCGCGACATTCTGGCCGGTGATCGAATCGACACGGCAAAGCGCCTCCTCGTATTCCAGGAGCAGCGCCTCATGCGAGGTGTAGAAATCCACGCGACCCAGTTCATGTGCGGTTTCCGAGTTCACCCCGGCCGCGTTCATGAAGTCGAGCGCGTCGGAAATGCGGTTCGACAACTCGCGGTAGCGTTCGGCCTTGTCATGCTCGGCAAAGCCCAGTGTCCAGCTATGGACACGGTGGATATCGGCGAAGCCGCCGGTCGAAAAGGCGCGCAGCAGGTTCAGGCTGGCCGCCGCCTGGGTATAGGCCTGCAGCATCCGCGCCGGATCGGGCCGTCGTGCCGCGATCGTCGCCTCGAAGCCGTTGACGATGTCGCCGCGATAGGAGGGGTATTCGACGCCACCGATCATCTCGGTGGGCGCCGATCGCGGCTTGGCGAACTGCCCGGCCATGCGGCCGACCTTGATGACCGGCACCTTGGCGCCATAGGTCAGCACCACCGCCATCTGAAGCATGACGCGGAACGTATCGCGGATATTGTCGGCGCTGAATTCGGCGAAGCTTTCGGCGCAGTCGCCGCCTTGCAGCAGGAAGGCCTTGCCCTCGGCCGCCGCCGCAAGCTCCTTCTTCAGCCGCCGCGCCTCCCCCGCGAAGACGAGGGGCGGATATTTGGCCAGTTGCGCCTCGACCGTGGTCAGCGCGGCCTGATCCGGGTAATCCGGCATCTGGACCCGCGGCTTCGCGCGCCAATCCGATTTCTGCCAGCCCTTCGTCATCGGTCTTCTCCGTAGGTAAGCGGTAACGCACCGGCTATAGGAAGTTATGCGCGGAAATGCAAAGGGCATCGGGTGCGGCCCCCTTGAAGCCGTCCGGGTTTCCTGACTAGATGCGCGGAATCCGACGCGAACAGGTCGCAACATGTCCAGTCAGCTCCGCAAAGCCACGCAAGTGACCAAGGAGGCCGCGCCGCGGCGCTTCGTCTTCCTGCTGCTGGAGCGCTTTACCATGATCTCTTTCGCTGGCGCCATCGAGCCCCTGCGCATCGCCAACCGCATGGCGGGGCGGGTGATCTATTCCTGGAAGCTGGCGGGCGAAGGCGGCGAGATGGCGGTCTGCTCCAACGGAGCGGCATTCCGGCTCGATATGGGGCTGGAGGAGATCGACCGCGACGATACGCTGCTGATTTGCGGCGGCATCGACGTAGCGCGCGCCACCACGCGCGGCGTGGTCTCGTGGCTCCGGCGCGAGGCGCGGCGCGGCGCCACGATCGGTGGGCTCTGCACCGGGGCCTATACGCTGGCGAAGGCCGGCCTGCTGGACGGGCGCAGGGCCACGATCCACTGGGAAAACCAGGACGGTTTTCTTGAGGAATTCGATGAGGTGAAGCTGAGCAAGGCGGTCTTCGTGATCGACGGCAACCGGCTGACCACTGCCGGCGGCACCGCCTCCATTGACCTGATGCTGAAGCTGATCGCGGCGGATCATGGCGAGGATCTGGCTAACGCGGTGGCCGACCAGCTTATCCACTCGGCGATCCGCACCGACCGTGACAATCAGCGGCTGTCGATCCCGACCCGGATCGGGGTGCGCCACCCCAAGCTCAGCCAGGTCATCCAGATGATGGAGGGCAATATCGAGGAGCCGACCTCGCCCGCCGATCTGGCCGAGGAGGTAGGCATGTCGACCCGGCAACTGGAGCGGCTGTTCCGGCGCTACCTCAACCGCAGCCCCAAGCGCTACTACATGGAGTTGCGCCTGCAGAAGGCACGCAACCTGCTGATGCAGACCGACATGAGCGTGATCAACGTGGCCTTGGCCTGCGGCTTCGCCAGCCCCTCGCATTTCTCGAAATGC
Source organism: Gemmobacter sp. (assembly GCA_031260425.1). Taxonomy (GTDB): domain Bacteria; phylum Pseudomonadota; class Alphaproteobacteria; order Rhodobacterales; family Rhodobacteraceae; genus Gemmobacter. The sequence goes on along the minus strand of JAIRJX010000196.1, from coordinate 10,249 downwards.
TATCGCAGCCATTACAGCACTACCCCCTACCGCGAGCGCGGCGCACAGGGGTCGATGCCGGGTGTGGGGACGCGGCTGTCGATCTGAGCGGCGGCAGACAACTGCACTACGCACAAGGGAGGCTCTCAAGTCCCCACGGGGCCTGCGGCCCATTCACCACTGGAAGCCATCCCCCGGATGGTTTGCCGGGCGCGGCTCATCCCCGCCGAGATGTCGTCGGGGGCCGTCTGCGCGCCCCAGCGGCCTCCACCGCTCGCGGCGGGCGCTCTTTCGACCGGGATCGGCCCTCCGATCCGGAACCGGAAAGCGCATGAGGTGCTTCCGGCTCGCCGACGGCTCGGCTAGGCTGCGCATCATGAGCGATCCCGTCCGATTCATTCATCTGCGCGTCCATACCGAATATTCGCTGCTGGAGGGCGCGGTGCCGGTCAAGAAGCTGGCCGGGCTTTGTGCGGCGCAGAATATGCCGGCGGTGGCAGTGACCGATACCAACGCCATGTTCGCGGCACTAGAATTCTCTACCATCGCCGCCGGGTCCGGCATTCAGCCGATCATCGGCTGTCAGGTCAGCCTGATGTACGATCCCGCGCGGATCGGAGAGCGGGTACGACCACCCGCGCCCCTGGTGCTGCTGGCACAATCGGAGGCAGGATATCTCAATCTGATGCGGCTTTCGAGTTGTCTCTACATCGAGAAGGCCGGGCAGCTGCCGCATCTGACGCTTGAGGATCTGGAAGCTCATGCGGGAGGGCTGATCTGCCTGACCGGCGGGCCGGAAGGGCCGGTGGGACGGTTCCTGCAGACCGGCAACCGGGCACGGGCCGAAGCGCTGACCGACCGGCTGGCCGCGATCTATCCGGGCCGGCTTTATGTCGAGCTTCAGCGCCACCCCGGCGAGGGGGGCCGGCTGATGGAGGCGGAGGCGGCGACCGAGCGCGGCTTCATCGAGATCGCCTATGACAGGGGCCTGCCGCTTGTCGCCACCAATGACGTGTATTTCCCGAAAACCGGGATGTATGAAGCGCATGACGCGCTGATCTGCATCGCCGAAGGGGCTTATGTCGATCAGGCCGAACCACGCCGCCGCCTGACGCCGCAGCACTATTTCAAGTCCGAAGCCGAGATGTGCGCGCTTTTCGCCGATCTGCCGGAGGCGCTGGAAAACACGGTAGAGATCGCGAAACGCTGCGCCTTCAAGGCGGCCAAGATCGCGCCGCTTCTGCCGCGCTTCGCCGATAACGAGGTGGAAGAGTTGCGCCGGCAAAGCTGGGAGGGATTGCGCGCACGGCTCGCGGTGATTCCCCATGCCGCACCTGTGGCGGAGTATGAGGCACGGCTGCGATTCGAACTCGACATCATCGAGCAGATGGGCTTTCCGGGCTATTTCCTCATCGTGGCCGATTTCATCAAATGGGCGAAGGGGCGCGACATCCCGGTAGGGCCGGGGCGCGGATCGGGCGCGGGGTCACTGGTGGCCTATGCGCTGACCATCACCGATCTGGATCCGCTACGCTATGCGCTGCTGTTCGAGCGGTTCCTGAACCCCGAGCGGGTGTCGATGCCCGACTTCGACATCGACTTCTGCATGGACCGGCGCGAGGAGGTCATCCGCTACGTGCAGGAGAAATACGGTCGCGACAAGGTGGGGCAGATCATCACCTTCGGTGCCCTTCTGTCCAAGGCGGCGGTGCGCGACGTGGGCCGCGTTCTGCAGATGCCCTACGGACAGGTGGACCGGCTGTCGAAGATGATCCCGATGGAGGGGGTGAAGCCGGTCTCCATCGAGAAGGCGCTGGCGGACGAACCGCGCCTGCGCGAGGCCGCGAAGGCCGAGGAGGTGGTTGATCGGCTGCTGAACTACGGGATCCAGATCGAGGGGCTGCTGCGCAACGCCTCGACCCATGCGGCAGGGGTGGTGATCGGCGACCGGCCGCTCGACCAGTTGGTGCCGCTTTACCAGGATCCGCGCTCCGACATGCCGGCTACCCAGTTCAACATGAAATGGGTCGAGGCGGCGGGGCTGGTGAAGTTCGACTTCCTGGGTCTCAAGACGCTGACCGTGATCCAGAACGCCATCGACCTGATCCGGGGGTCGGGGCGGCACCTGCACGAAGCGGCGGACGGGCGGCAATTATATGTGCCGAATCCGGGGGCGGAGAACGATATCGGGCATATCCCGCTCGACGATCCGGCAAGCTACGAGCTTTATTCGCAGGCCCGAACTGTCGCGGTCTTTCAGGTGGAAAGCTCGGGCATGATGGACGCGCTCAGGCGCATGAAGCCCACCTGCATCGAGGATATCGTGGCGCTGGTCGCGCTCTATCGCCCCGGCCCGATGGAGAATATTCCGGTCTATTGCGAGGTGAAGCACGGGCTGCGGCCGCTGGAAAGCCTGCACCCGACCATCGACCCGATCCTGGCCGAGACACAGGGCATCATCGTCTATCAGGAACAGGTGATGCAGATTGCGCAGATCATGGCGGGCTACAGCCTTGGCGGGGCGGATCTCTTGCGCCGCGCCATGGGCAAGAAGATCGCCGAAGAGATGGCGAAGGAACGGCCCAAATTCATCGAGGGAGCGAAGGCCACACATGGAATCGACGCGAAGAAAGCCGGAGAGGTCTTTGATCTTCTGGAGAAATTCGCCAATTACGGCTTCAACAAGTCGCACGCCGCCGCCTATGCGGTGGTCAGCTACCAGACGGCCTGGCTGAAGGCGAACCATCCGGTGGAGTTCATGGCCGGCGTCATGAACTGCGATATTCACCTGACCGACAAGCTCGCGGTCTACAAGCGAGAGCTTGACAAGCTGGCAATCCCGGTGGTGCCGCCCTGTGTCAACCGCAGCCTCGCCACGTTCGGGGTGCGCGAGGGCCGCGTGCTCTACGCCCTCGGCGCGCTGAAGAATGTGGGTGTCGAGGCGATGCGGATGATCATCGAGGCGCGGGGCGGGCAGCCCTTCGTCACGCTTTACGACTTCGCCCGCAGGGTTGACCTCAAGCGCATCGGCAAGCGCCCGCTGGAGATGCTGGCCCGCGCCGGTGCTTTTGACGTGCTGGAGAGCAACCGCGCACGGGTGTTCGAGGCGCTGGACGCCCTCGTCGCCTATTCGGCGGCGGTGCATGACGCGCAGAGCTCGACACAGGGCGCACTTTTCGGCACGGCGGGATCGGACATCCCGGAGCCGCGCCTGCGCAATCGCGACGACTGGCTGCCGGCGGAGCGGCTGGCGCAGGAGCATCAGGCCATCGGCTTCTACCTTTCGGGTCATCCGCTGGACGACTATCTGGGGATGTTCAAGCGCCAGAACGTGATGACCCTGGCCGAACTCTCGATGGCCTGCGAGCGCGGGCCGGTGGTAGGCAAGATCGGCGGCTCGGTCGCCTCTCGGCAGGAGCGCAAGTCGGCCAAGGGCAACCGGTTCGCCTTCGTGCAACTCTCTGATCCGACGGGGCTTTACGAGGTCACGGTCTTCTCGGACACGCTGGAGCAATGCCGCGACCTTCTGGAACCTGGCAAGAATGTGGTGTTGACGGTCGAAGCCAATCTGGAGGGCGAGACGCTGAAGCTGCTGGCTCGCGCCGCGCGCGCACCCGACGCGCAGGTGGCAGCAGCCGGCGGGACCGACCTGCGCATCCACCTGGACCAGGCAGAGGCGGTGGCCTCGGTCGCGGCGCTGTTCGATCGGCTGGAGGCGGGACGGCAGCGCGGCCACATCACCTTCACCGTGATCGACGAGGCGGGGCGTGAGATCGACCTGAGGCTGCCCGAGCCCTATCCGGTCACGCCGCAGATCAAGGGCGCGATCAAGGCGATGCAGGGCGTGGTCGCGGTCGAGGAAATCTGAAAACAGGGCGGCCCGGAGACCGGCGATGGGCATCCACGCTGCGCGGCGGAAGGGCAGTGCTTCGCCAACGCGATCGGGCGGCTGATCCGCGCGCCCGTTACCTTGCGCGACGAAGGGCGGCCCCATCGGGCGCAGGTGCCTTGTTTCACGCGTGGCGCGGACTCACACGGGGATAGGGCCTTGGGGAAGCGACCGCTTCCGCCTTCGATACCTCTCGCAAGCGGCGAGCAGTGCCCGGCGCCAGGACGGTTGTGGTCAGCATTTTATGGTTCAATCCCGCCCGAGTTCGATCCCCGCGCAGATGTCCCCAAAGCGCGCCCCCCGGGGGCTGTCAGGCGCTGCCCGGCGGCCTTGTTCCGGGCGGGGCTGCGGGCTCACCAGGGGTCTTGCGCCGCGCGGCTGCTCCTGGCGAGGGACAAAGGCTCACACAGAGCTTCGGAAAACTCCGTCGTGCTGTTCCACGCGGCCGTCATCGCCGCCGGGAGCCGCGCGAAGCCTAGAATATCCGCTGCTCGATTTCCCGGGGATCGGCCACGTCGACATGCCAGAATTGCCCCGCACCCTCCGGCAACCGCGCCAGAACCCGCTCCAGATCGGCCCCGTCGATGTAGCGCCGCAAGGACCAGGCGGTTGCCTCGATAGCATTGTCAGGCGTCAGGTTATGGTTCTGCCTGACCTTTTTCACCTCCTGCACAAGGGAAGCGCGATCCGGGAACGGCAGCGGAGGCACCTGAACCTGCCAACCCGCAACGAAAATCGCGCGCGGGATCGCAGGCAGGACGGACGCGAAATCCAGCCCTTGTTGCGCCGTGAGCCGCCGTCGGAACACCTGCAACACGCCATCCAGCGCGGTATAGGCCATGTTATCGGAAACAAGGTCCATACGATCCCTCAGATCATCAAGGATGGCGCGCCATTCCTTTGAAGTGTGACGATAGGTCCATGGCATCGGCATTGGGGCTGTCTCGCTTTCCGTCTGGTCTCGCGACTGGCAACGGCCATTTTGCCAGCAGGGCGGGTGTCTTCACTGTGGATGCCCCCTCCCCCAATGCATTCATCGGAAACCCGCCTCCCGCAAGGACGGCTGCAGCCTGAACGAGGAAACAGGGTCTCCACGCCCATGTGATACCCCGCCACCGCAGCCAGCGAAAGCGGGCTCACCTCCGGGCACGCACCTGGAGATTTCGGTGGGGCGAATTTCGGGACGGATTGCCCAAAGGCACGGAAGATGCACATATGTCGGGGCAAGGGTGGCGCGCGGGCAACGAGCCGCCACGACCCGCTGGAGCCTCGAATGAGCGAAAATATACCGTTCCCTCGGATGACTGGCACGGGATTCACCCCGGAATGGTTCGAAAATGTCAATGTCAACACGCCGGCAGCCGAACGGCGGGCGGCAACGCTGACCACGCGACGCACGGTGAAGAAGGACTGGCAGGTGGCATGGCTCGCCCGCGCCATCACCTGCATCGACCTCACGACGCTTTCGGGCGACGATACGGCAGGCCGTGTGCAGCGACTTTGCGCCAAGGCGCGCCGGCCGCTTCGCGCCGATCTGATGGAGGCGCTGGGGCTTGACCGGCTGACGGTCGGCGCGGTCTGTGTCTATCCGACCATGGTTCCCCATGCGGTCAAGGCACTGGAGGGATCGGGTATCCCGGTCGCCTCGGTCGCCACCGGCTTTCCTGCCGGACTGACGCCGCTGCCGCTGCGGCTGGCCGAAATCCGCTATGCCGTCGACCAAGGCGCGGCGGAGATCGACATCGTGATCACCCGCGAACTTGCGCTGACCGGCAACTGGGCCGCACTCTACGACGAGATCCGCCAGATGCGCGAAGCGTGCGGGGCGGCGCATATGAAGGCGATCCTCGCCACCGGAGATCTGGGACCGCTCACTAATGTCTGGCGCGCCTCGATGGTGGCCATGCAGGCGGGGGCGGATTTCATCAAGACCTCGACCGGCAAGGAGGAGGTGAACGCCACCCTGCCGGTTTCCCTGACCATGCTCCGTGCATTGCGTGATTTTCACAAATTCACCGGGCAATTCGTCGGGTTCAAGCCCGCCGGAGGTTTGAAAACGGCAAAGGATGCGATGGCCTGGCAGATCCTGATGAAAGAGGAGCTGGGCACGGGCTGGCTGATGCCGGACCTTTTCCGCATCGGCGCCTCGTCGCTTCTGGGCGATATCGAGCGACAGATCGAACATCATGTGACGGGCCGCTACTCGGCCGCCAACCGCCACGCGCTGGCCTGAGGAGCCCCCATGTCGATCAGGGACATCATGGAGACGATGGAATACGGCCCCGCCCCCGAAAGCAGCGCCGAGGCGCTGGCCTGGATCGCCACCCATCCCGTGATCGGCCATTATATCGGCGGCCAGTTCATGGCCCCGCAAGGCACCACGGCGGAAGTGATGAGCCCGGCGACCGACGCCTTTCTGGCACATGTGGGCATCGGCACCGAAGCCGAGGTCGACATGGCTATGGAAGCCGCCCGCGCAGCCTTCCCCGCCTGGTCCGCCCGACCGGGGCACGAGCGGGCGCGCTTTCTCCACGCACTGGCCCGCCATGTGCAGAAGCGCGAGCGGTTCCTTGCGGTGCTCGAGACCCTCGACAACGGCAAGACCATCCGCGAGTCGCGCGATATCGACATCCCGCTGGTCGCACGCCACTTCACCCATCACGCCGGCTGGGCGGAGCTGGTGGAGAGCGCGTTTCCCGGCCACGCCCCCCTTGGCGTCTGCGGCCAGATCATCCCGTGGAACTTCCCGCTCCTGATGCTGGCCTGGAAGATCGCCCCGGCGCTGGCCGCAGGCAATACGGTGGTGCTGAAACCGGCCGATCTCACCCCGCTTACCGCCTTCGCCTTCGCCGAAATCTGCGCCGAGATCGGCCTGCCGCCCGGCGTGGTGAATATCGTCAACGGCGACGGCACCACCGGCGCGCTGATCGTCGGGCACCCGCAGGCCGACAAGATCGCCTTCACCGGCTCGACCGAGGTCGGTCGCCTGCTGCGCCGGCAGACCGCCGGAACCGACAAGCGGCTGTCGCTGGAGCTTGGCGGCAAGTCGCCCTTCATCGTCTTCGAGGATGCCGATCTGGATGCGGCGGTAGAAGGCGTGGTCGACGCGATCTGGTTCAATCAGGGCGAGGTCTGCTGCGCCGGGTCGCGCATTCTGGTGCAGGAGGGCGTGGCGGAGCGCTTCTTCGACAAGCTCCGTGCGCGCATGGCGCGGCTGCGCGTCGGCGATCCGCTGGACAAGACGATGGATATCGGCGCCTTGGTCTCGCACAGGCAACTCGCCCGGGTCGACACGCTGCTTGCGCGGGGCGAGGCAGAGGGCGCCGTGCTGCATCGCGCACCCTGCCCCCTGCCCGCGACCGGCACTTTCTCTGCCCCCGGCTTCTTCACCGGCTCCGCCCCCGCCCATAGCGTGAATCAGACCGAAATCTTCGGCCCCATCGCCACGACGCTGACCTTCCGCACCCCGCCGGAGGCGGTGGCGCTGGCCAACGATACCCGCTATGGTCTCGCCGCCTCGATCTGGTCGGAGAATATCAACCGTGCCATCGACGTTGCGGCGAAGGTGAAAGCGGGGGTAGTCTGGATCAATGCCGCCAATATCTTCGATGCAGCCGCCCCGTTCGGCGGCTACCGTGAAAGCGGCTTCGGCCGCGAAGGCGGACGGGCCGGGATGGAGGAGTATCTCGCACCGAAGGCGCCCCCCGGTGCGCCACGCCCTCCCCTCGTGCCGATGCCCGAAGTCGCCCCGCTGCCCGATGGTGGCCCGGCGGCGGAGATCGACATCACCGCCAAGCTTTACATCGGCGGCAAGCAGGTGCGGGCCGATGGCGGGCAAAGCTATAGCGTGCCGGGCGGACAGGCGGCGCTTGCCAACCGCAAGGATGTGCGCAACGCGGTGGAGGCGGCGGGCAAGGCCGGCGGCTGGGGCGGCATCACCGCACATAACCGGGCGCAGGTGCTCTATTTCCTGGCCGAGAACCTGTCGCAGCGGGGGGCCGAGTTTGCCGCCCTCACTTCGGAGGCCGAGGTGGAGGCCACGATCCGCCGGGCCTTCTGGTATGCGGCACAGGCCGACAAGTTCGACGGCCGGGTAGCCGCCACGAAATCGAGCCATCTCACGCTGACCCTGAACGAGCCCCTCGGCACGATCGGCCTGATCGCCCCCGACGAGGCGCCGCTTCTTGGCCTGATGTCGCTTGTGCTGCCGGCCATCGCCATGGGCAACCGGGTGGTCGCCACCGCCTCGCAGAGCCGGCCGCTGATCGCCGCGCGGCTCTATCAGGTGCTGGAGACCTCGGACCTTCCGGCCGGCGTAGTGAACCTGCTGACCGGCGCGCGTGACACGCTGGCGAAGGTGCTGGCGGAGCATGACGATGTGGCGGCACTCTGGTATTGCGGTTCCGCCGAGGGGGCAGCGATGGTGGAGGTGGCTTCGGCCGGCAATCTCAAGCCGATCTGGACCGACAGGGGGCTGATGCGCGACTGGCTCGACCCGGCGCAGGGACAAGGCGAGGAATTCCTGCGCCGCGCCACACAGGTGAAATGTGTCTGGCTACCCTACGGTGCCTGAGGGTTGGCACTTGAAAATGGGCGGACCTGCATCCCGGCTTCTCCTGCAGAGCCGAGGGTGAGTTGTGGAGCATCATCTGTCCGAACGCTCTGTGAGCTTTTCCCCTGCCCGGAACAGCCGCGAAGCGGCTAGGGCGGCGCCCGACCGCCCCCCGGGCGGGCACCGCCCTTTCGTGGCGCGAGGTGGTGAAGGTCAGGCGATCATTGATTCCCCAAAAGGGTCATATCAACCCGGCCGTGATCGCCCATCAGCCTGCGGGGCGGGCGGCACGTTCCGCGCCTTGTTCCGGGCCTGGCGCAAGCGCACACGCCAGCCATCGACGGGCCTACCCTTCCAGCCCGACCAGCGCGCGGGCGAAGTCTTCGGGATCAAAAGGCGAGAGGTCGTCGATCTGCTCACCCACACCGATAGCGTGGATCGGCAGGCCGAACCTGTCGGCAAGGCTGACCAGCACCCCCCCCTTCGCCGTCCCGTCGAGCTTGGTCATCACCAGGCCCGAGACATCGGCAATCTTGCGGAAGATCTCCACCTGCGCCACCGCGTTCTGCCCGGTGGTGGCGTCAAGCACCAGCAATGTGTTATGCGGCGCGGTGTCATCCTTCTTGCGGATGACGCGAACGATCTTGGCCAGTTCCTCCATCAGGTCGGCGCGGTTCTGCAATCGCCCGGCGGTGTCGATCAGCAGCAGATCCGCCCCGGTCTCCCACGCGCGGGTCATCGCGTCGAAGGCAAGGCTTGCCGGATCGGAACCTTCAGGCGCGGTCAGCACCGGCACACCCGCCCGCTGACCCCAGATCTGAAGCTGCTCCACCGCCGCCGCCCGGAAGGTATCGCCCGCCGCGATCACCACCGATTTTCCCGCCGCCCTGAACTGCGAGGCAAGCTTGCCGATGGTCGTGGTCTTGCCAGAACCGTTGACCCCCACCACAAGCACCACTTGCGGGCGCTTCGCGTAAAGCGGCATCGGACGGGCGACGGGGGCCATGATCCGCGCCACCTCGGCAGCCAGCGCCTGCTTCAGCTCGGTCGCGCCGATGCGGCGGCCCATCCGCCCCTCTGCGATATTGGCGGCGACCCGCATTGCGGTATCGACCCCCATATCTGCCTCGATCAGCAGCTCCTCAAGGCTTTCGAGCATGGCATCGTCCATGACGCGCCGCGCCTCGTCGGCCTCGCTACGGCCCAGAAGGCGGCCGATCAGTCCGGGCTTCGCGGCATCCGGGGCCGATCCGGGGCCCGGCTCCGCAACCGGCGCCTCCTCCACCAGCGCATCAAGCGAGCCGGCGATCTTGTCGGAGGACCGGAACATCCGGTCTTTCAGTTTCTTGAAGAAGGACATGGCAATTTCTTGAAGAAGGACGTAGGCGCCCCCGACGGAGACGGTCTTTCCCCACCTAGCCGCTCTTGCGCCCGGATGGAAGGCCCGGCAGGAACGCCAGCAGGATCAGACATTGGCCCAGCCAGTAGGCCGGCCAGACCAGCCACGCCAGACCCATATGTGCCGTGCCGGTCACACGGAACAAGACCAGTGCCAGCATCAGATCGGAAAGCACGAAAAGCGCCGCACCAAGACGCAGGCGCGCCTCCGGCCGGGCGGCAGCGCAAGCGGCCATCAGGCAGATCACCAGCACATAGGCCCGCACCGGCCAGAGCAGGGCCCCGGTGAAGGGCGCAAGCCAGACCTCGGTCGAGACCGCCAGCGCCAACAGCGCCGCGACCACACCCCAAGCCGGGCGGCGCAACCCGAAACCCGCGACATAGGCCAGATGTCCGGCCGCAAAGGCGCCCATCCCTGCAAGGAAGACCGC
>JAIRJX010000095.1 GCA_031260425.1 Gemmobacter sp. | reverse complement strand
CCCCGAGGATATTTTTGAACAGATGATGAACAGGAGGTCACGCCCTTAATCTTCTGTCTGAAAATATCCTCAGGGGATGAGACGAGCCCGGAAAACCATCCAGTGAGTGGTTTTCAGCGCCGATTACCGAGGCACCGTGGCCGGCCGGGTGGCGGCCCCCTCTCACCTGCCCGCAGTCGCAGGTGCCTGTTGCGGCGCCCGACCCGGAACCGCCCCTTCATTTTCTGTCTGAAAAAAACCCGGGGGGAGGTAAAGCCCCCTTCCTGCCCGGGTCGAGGCGCGTTGCAAGGCACCCTGTCCGGCCGACACCTTGCCCGGATACGGTCAGCGGTTCACCAGCGATAGCGCCGCGCGGCGCAGGGTGCTGCGGATGCGCTCGACATGTGGGCCGCCGGCATGACCGCAATCGGCCAGCGCACGGTCCATCACCTGAAGCCAATCTTCCGCGTCGCGGGTTTCGATCGGCACATGCTCATGCATCAGCCGCAGGTTCATGTGGCCATGCTTTTCCAGATAATGCTGCCGCCCGCCGAAGAAGCCGGAGAGGAAGTTGATCTGTTCTTCGCGCACATGGTCGAGGCCATGGCCGCGGAAATGCATGTGCAGGATCCGCTCGCCTTGCGGGTCGGTTTCGACCAGATCGTAGAACCGGTGGACGAGGCGTCTGAGCGCCTCATCCCCGCCGAGTTGCTCCAGGGGTGTCTGCATCTCGCGTTTCCTCCCGTTTGCGCGCCGCACCCGCCGATGTGACGCGCCTCAGCCCTGCGGCCGGGTCTTCTTCGGATCGTAATGGCTAAGCGGCACGATCACCGCCGGCAGGCGTTTCTGCTGGCCGTCGAGCTTGCCGATCTCCACCCCGGTTCCCACCGCCGCATGAGCCACGTCCACCCGCGCCAGCGCGATGTTCCTGCCCAGCAACGGCGAGCGCATGGAGGAGGTCACCACCCCCACCTGCGCGCGCCCGACATGGATGCAATCGCCATGGCCCACATCCACGTTAGCGTCGATATCGAGCCCGACGAACCGGTGAATCGGGTGTTCCTTGCGGCGAATCAGCGCATCCCGCCCGATGAAATCGTCCTGCTTCGACTTGAGCGGCACGGTGAAGCCGATGCCAGCCTCGAACGGGTCGGTCTGGTCAGAGAAATCGTAGCCCGCGAAGATCAGCCCGGCCTCGATCCGCACCATGTCGAGTGCGGCAAGGCCCATCGGCCTGAGGCCCAGATCGGCGCCATGTTCCCATACCGCGTCATAGACGGCGGCGCCGTCCTTCGGATGGCAGAAGATCTCGAAGCCAAGCTCCCCGGTATAGCCGGTGCGCGACACCACCACCGGTGCGCCGGTCGCTCCGCCGATCCGGCCGATGGTGAAGCGGAACCACCCCAGTTCGTCGATGGTCGGCTGGTGCGGGGCCGTCCAGACGAAGCGACGCAGGATATCGCGGCTGTTCGGCCCCTGTACCGCGAGATTATGCAACTGGTCGGTGGAAGAGCGCACCATGACCTGAAGCCCCAGCTTCTCGGCCTGTTCGCGCAGCCAGACCCCGCCGTAGTCATCACCACCGATCCAGCGGAACTGATCGCGGCCAAGGCGGAACAGCGTGCCGTCGTCGATCATGCCGCCATGTTCGTAGCACATCGCGGAATAGACCACCTGACCCTGCGACAGCTTCTTCACGTCGCGCGTCAGGGTATATTGCATCAGCGCCTCGGCATCCGGGCCGGTCACCTCGAACTTGCGCAGGGGCGAGAGGTCGAGCACCACTGCCTTCTCACGGCAGGCCCAGTATTCCTCGATCGCGCCGCTCTGGGAATAGACCTGGGGCAGCCAGTAGCCCTTGTATTCCACCATGTGGCGGGTTCTGGCCTCGGTGCGGCTGTGGAAGGCGGTTTCCTTGGTCATCTTCGGCTCCGCATCGGGGGTGGGGCGAGTGGCGATGGCACGGCTGAACTTCTCCTTGCCGTCATAGGTGCGGACATGAATGTCCGAAAGGTTCCAGCCATTGGCGGGTGTGGTGTCGTCGGGGCAGGCCGAGGAGACGCAGATCAGGTCGGTCAGCGCGCGGAACAGCACATAATCGCCGGGCCGCGACCAGGGCTCGTCCGAGATCAGCACCCCATGGGCGTCGATACCGGTATTGAAGAACAGGTTGACCGCCATCCAGCCCGGACGCGCCGCTACCCCATGGGGCGCCAGAGCCGCGTTGAAATTGTCCGAGCAGTTGATATGGCCGGGATAGCCGATATCGTCATAATACTTGCTGGAACAGGCCATGGCGAAGGCGTCGTGGCGCCCGCAGGTATCCTGCACCACCTCGATGAGCGGCAGCCAGTCCTGGTCGAAATATTTCGAGTGCAGGCCCGGCATAGAATAGGCATGGCCCATCAGGGTGCGCGAGGTGGTCACGTCCAGCGCGTGCTCGACCCCCTTGTCGAGCTTGCGGGCGGCGAAGCACTGGAAATCGGTGCACTGCCTGCCATCCACATCGAGGATCTGGATATAGTCGCCGGCCTTCACGAAATAGGATTCTGCGGTGGTGGATTTCACCCGCAGGTCCAGCACGGGCTCGGCCAGCGGATCGGGCAGTTCGAAGCTCTTCACGATCTTCAGGGTGCTGCGCCTGAGGATCACGGTGATCGGCGTTGCCGTCTCCTGCGCCTCGGGCGTCATCGCGGCGCCGGGAGCGGCGACGATCAGCGCGCCGTCCCGCTGGGCGGTGAAGGTCTCCTCCGTACCGGCGGGGGTGGTGGCTCCGAACAATGCCAC
>JAIRJX010000128.1 GCA_031260425.1 Gemmobacter sp. | reverse complement strand
GGCGCCCGGAACAGGGCGGTCACGGCCAGCTTCGAGAGGGCGGACCATATCATGATCCCCGTCAGCGCGACGAACAGATACATTGCCCCGAAACCGATTTCCGGGGTGATCGCATCGACTGCGCGGAGGAAGGCAAGGCATCCTTCAGGCATCCGGGACTTCTTTCAGGCTGGACAGCGCCGCGGCAAGAACGGGGGCGAGGCGGTCGGTCATAGTCTCCTCGGCGGCGGCGGTGGCGATCAGGTCGTTGCGGATCTCCAGCATGGCGTTGTCGAGACCATAGGGCGTCGCCTGGAGCCTCAGGGTATGGGTCACGTCGTCGGCGGCGGAATAGGGGGCATTCAGCCCGCAGACGAGGCTGGTCTGCGCTTCGGCCTCGGCGAAGATGGCACCGGCCAGCCGAGGATCCGCATCATGGATCACCCCGAATTCCACGCTCCGGCGCTTGCCGAAATAGACCGGGGTGAAGCTGTGGATGGTGATGAGCGCTGGCCGCCGGCCGAGCGCGATCCGCTCGACGATCAGGCTGTGCAACGCAGTCTGGAACGGCAGGTAGACGGCGCGGCAGCGCCGCCACCGCTCTTGCGGCGTCAGCGCGGTATTGCCCGGCACGTCATGCAGTTCCGACCGCGCCGGCATCGCACCCGCCGTGTCCGGGGCGCGGTTGCAATCGTAGATCAGCCGGCTCACCGGCGCACTGATGGTGGCGGCATCCAGCCGTGCTGCCAGCCGCCGCATCACGCCAAGCGCCCCCGGATCCCAGGCGATATGCGCCTGCCGCTGCTCGGCCGTCAGTCCCAGATCGCCCCAAGGCGCGGGAAAGGTATTCGAGGCATGTTCGCAGACGAGGATCACATCCCCCTTGCGGTCCCGCCCCTCCACCACCGGCGCGAAGTATCCATCATCATCTGTCATCAGTGCAGTCATTGCTGCGAGTCATCCCTGTTGCGCGGCCAGCGTCCTTCGCCACGCCACCTCGTGTCAATATTTTTTCTTCCATGGAATTTCTGTTACAATATTTTCTGCGCCGGTGCAGGATGGGCCGCAGGATGCACAGGTCTTGGGGAGGGCGCATGACGCAGGACAGCCGGAACATCGAGGACCGGATGCGCGCCGCCTTGCCGGATCTCACGCGGGCAGAACGGCAACTGGCCACGCATATCCTGCGCAATTATCCGGTCGCAGCGCTGGGGTCGATCACGGCGCTGGCCCGTGCGGCCGAGGTCTCCACCCCAACCGTGGTGCGGCTTTGCCAGAAGCTTGGCTATCGGGGTTATCCCGACTATCAGGGCGCCTTGCGCGGTGAAGTGGAGGCGATGCTGCTTTCGCCTATCGCCAAGCACGACCGCTGGGCGGGCGGCGCGCCGGACACCCATATCATCAACCGCTTCGCCGATGCGGTCGTGACCAATCTGCAAGCCACGCTCGGCCAGATCGACCATGCCGAGTTCGACGCGACGGCCCGGCTGATGGCCGACCGGAGCCGGGCGGTCTATGTGATGGGGGGGCGGATCACCCATGCGCTTGCCGACTACCTTGTTACGTTGATGAAGGTGGTGCGGTCAGAGGTCACGCTGCTTTCGGGCTTGTCGAATACCTGGCCGCCAGCGCTGCTCGACATGAAGCGGGGCGATGTGCTCCTGGTGTTCGACATCCGGCGCTATGAGAATTCGGTGCTGCAACTGGTGGAGCTGGCGGTGGAGCAGGGGGCGGAGGTGATCCTGATCACCGACCGCTGGATCAGCCCGGCCTCTGCCCATGCCCGTCACACCTTCGCCGCCCATGTCGAGGCGCCGAGCGCCTGGGACAGCACGGTCGCCATTACCGTTCTGATCGAAACCCTGCTGGCCGCTGTCCAGACCCTGACCTGGGGCGAGACCGAAGCGCGGCTGAAGCGGCTGGAAGATCTCTACGACCGCTCGCGCTTCTTCCGGCGGGGGCGGTAGAACGCGGCCGGGACGGATTGCATCCGGCCCCCGGGCGGGCTTCCCTTGGCTGGTCCATGTGGATTCTGCAGAATGCCGCACGCCGTTCCGCCCAATCGCCACTCCTCCCGGAACAACGGTGTCGCGGCCCGAGCGGCGCTGCGCCCTTTGGTTCGGCAGTGAAAGGGGGAGCGTGCCCCCAACGGTTGCGCCGCGCCCCCTGAGGGTGCCTTGGTGGGGGCGCGCGATGGGCGGGACAGCACCGCCGCACGATGATGGCCGCACTCGCTCAGCATCCTCCCGCAGTCGGGCGCTGCCCTCTGTCCTGCGGAGAGGCGGCGGCATTGGTTTCTCGTTGGACGACCAGAGCCGGCGATGAACGCAGGTCCATTCCGAGGTAGCGGAACGCACCCGGGCCCAGGCACCGCCTCGACATGCCGAATGCCGTTGACCCGTGCAACCCGACCTTGTGGACAGGCACACCACGGCTGCGGTGGTCACTTCACGTCCCAGCATCGCATTCGCGTCACCGAAGCCCTCAGGAGCCGGCGTTTTTGTCGTCAACCCGCACCTTCCCCACCCGGCCGCCAGATTGACCCGGCCTATAGTGGCGCGCAGGCCCGCTTGAGCCAGGCCTGCGCGGCACTTTCCACCCTTGGGCCGATCTTTGCCAGCACTACGGCATGATAGGCGTCAAGCCAGGTCCTCTCGTCGGACGAGAGCAGATCGGTCAGGATGAGCCGCCGTTCGAACGGCACGAAGGTCAGCGTCTCAAAGCGCAATTGCGGGCGGTTGTCGCCCAGCGGCGGCGCCTCCTCGACCGCGATCAGGTTCTCCAGCCGGATGCCGAAAGCGCCGGTGCGGTAATAGCCCGGCTCATTCGACAGGATCATCCCCGCCGCCAGTTGCACGTCCGACAGGCGCGAGATCCGCTGTGGTCCCTCATGCACCGACAAGAACGTCCCCACGCCATGTCCGGTGCCGTGATCATAGTCGAACCCATCGCGCCAGAGCGGCGCCCGCGCCAGCGCATCCAGATCACGCCCGGCGAGGCCGCGCGGAAAGCGCGTCCGCGAAATGGTGATCATCCCTTGCAGGACCCGCGTATAGCAGAGCTTTTCCTCCGGCCCGACCTCGCCCACCGCCATGGTGCGGGTGATGTCGGTGGTGCCGTCGCGGTATTGCGCACCGCTATCCACCAGCAGCAGCTCACCCGGACGAACCGGACGGTCGGTCGCCTCGGTCACCCGGTAGTGAATGATCGCCCCATTCGGCCCGGCCCCGCAGATCGTGTCGAAACTCAGATCGTGGAGCATATTGGTCGCGCGCCGGAACCCTTCCAGTGCCCTGACGACCGCGATTTCGGTCAGTGCGCCGGTCGGCGCTTCCGCTTCCAGCCAATGCAGGAAACCCACCAGCGCCGCGCCGTCGCGCAGATGCGCCTCTCGCGTGGCGGCCAGCTCGGCGGCATTCTTGCAGGCCTTCGGCAGGCTACAGGGATCGTCGCCCCAGATCACCGCCACGCCCCCCCGCTCCAGCTCCCGCGAGACGGCGAGCGGCGCGCTTGCACGGTCCACCCGCACCGGTCCCTCAAGCGCATGCAGGCTCGGCACGAAGGCCGATGGTGGCTGCAGCGTCACCTGATCGTCCAGTGCCGCCAGGACGTCTGGCCCGAGCTTGGCAGGCTCGGCGTAAAGCGTCACCCGCGCATCGTCATGCAACACGGCAAAACCGTGCAGCACCGGATTGCGCGGCACATCGGCGCCCCGCAGGTTCAACAGCCAGCAGATGCTGTCGGGCAGGGTGATCACCGCAGCCCGTTGCCCCGCCGCGCGCAATCCCTCGGCCAGCCGGGCCCGCTTCGCGGCGCTGCTCTCCCCGGCCAGCGCCTCGGGATGGACGAAGACCGCCCCCATCGGCGGCGGCGGCTGGTCCGGCCAGACCGCATCCACCATATTGCCCTGCGGCTTCAGGCTCACCGCGCTGCCGGCCAGAGCCGCTTCGATCCTGCCGATCTCCTCTGCCGTATGCAGCCAGGGGTCGAAACCGATCACGCCTTCCGCCAGATGCGAGGCGATCCACGGCCCTGGCTGCACCTCCGGCCAGTCGACGGGTGTGAAGACGCCGGTGTCCACCTGTGCCCGCGCCTGCAGGCGATAGCGCCCGTCGACGAAGACACCCGCTACCTCCGGCAACACCACCGCGAAGCCGGCGGAGCCGGTGAAGCCGGTAAGCCAGCTCAGCCGCTCGTCATGGGCAGCGACATATTCGCCTTGATGCGTATCCGCCCGCGGCACCAGAAAGCCGCGCAGGCCCTCAACCGCCAGCCGCGCCCGCAGGGCCGCCAGCCGTGCCGCGCCCTGCGACGGGTCCGCCTGCGCCTCGAAGGTCTGGAACATCGCAATCCTCATTCATCTGCTCAAAAATATCTTAAGGGGGTGAATTTCCCGCAAGGGCAACAGGGCGCGCGAGCGCCCCCTTACCCCGCCTTCCGCAGGCCCCCGCGCGCGCGCTTCTTCGGGTCGCTCTCAAAGAGGCTCGCCAATTGCTCGGTCATTGCGCCGGCCAATTGCTCCACATCGGTGATCGTCACCGCGCGCTGGTAATAGCGCGTCACATCATGGCCGATGCCGATGGCGATCAACTCCACCTGCCGGCGCCGCTCCACCATGGCGATCACGTCGCGCAGGTGCTTCTCAAGGAAGCTCGCTGCGTTCACCGAAAGCGTCGAATCGTCCACCGGCGCACCGTCCGAGATCACCATGAGGATCTTGCGCGCCTCGGGCCGGTGGCCCAGCCGCCGATGCGCCCATTCCAGCGCTTCGCCGTCGATATTCTCCTTGAGCAGGCCTTCCTTCATCATCAGTCCGAGATTGGGCCGCGCCCGCCGCCAGGGCGCGTCCGCCGACTTGTAGATGATATGGCGCAGGTCATTGAGCCGCCCCGGCTGCTGCGGCCGGCCCGCCGCCAGCCATTTCTCACGGCTCTGTCCACCCTTCCAGGCGCGGGTGGTGAAGCCGAGGATCTCCACCTTCACGCTGCACCGCTCCAGAGTGCGGGCCAGCACGTCGGCGCAGATCGCGGCGATCGAGATCGGTCGGCCGCGCATCGAGCCGGAGTTGTCCAGAAGCAGCGTCACGCAGGTATCGCGGAACTCGGTATCCTTTTCCTGCTTGAATGAAAGCGGCGTCGTGGGATTGGCCACCACCCGCGCCAATCGCCCGGCATCGAGCGTGCCTTCCTCCAGATCGAACAGCCAGGACCGGTTCTGCTGGGCCTGAAGGCGGCGTTGCAGCTTGTTGGCCAGCCGACTTACCGCGCCCTTCAGCGGCTCCAACTGCTGGTCGAGATAGGCGCGCAGCCGTTCGAGTTCCGCCGTCTCGGCCAGATCTTCTGCCCGGATCTCCTCGTCGAACTCGGTAGTGAAGACGGTGTAGTTCGGATCGGCGTCGGAATAGGGCGCGGGCGGTGGCGGCTCCAGCGGCGCCTCGCCCTCGGGGATTTCGGCCTCGTCGGATTGCTCCATGTCGGCGCCGTCATCCATGGTGACCTGCGCCTGGCTCTGATCCTGCTCTTCCTCCTGGCTGCGCTCGGGGGTGGCCTCCATCTCCTCCTCCCCGGATTGCTCCTCGCCGGAACTGTCCTGCCCCTCGTCATCCCCCTGCGCTTCGTCACTTGCCTCGTCATCGAGGCTGTCGGCGTCGGGGTCGTCGCCCAACTGGTCGCCATAGCCGAGATCGGCGATCACCCGGCGGGCGAGGCGGGCGAAGGCGGCCTGATCGTCCAGCGCGTCGGCCAGCCCCTCCAGCGCACCCCCCGCCTGCTGCTCGATCGTGTCGCGCCACAGGTTCATCACATTGGCCGCCGCCGGCGGCAGCGGCACGCCGGTTGCCAGATGCCGCACCAGATAGCCCGCCGCCACCGGCAGCGGCGCGTCGGCGGCGCTGGTGATCTGGCCATAGCCCTTGCGCTCGGCCTCATGGCCCAGCTTGTGCGCGATGTTCACCGCTGTCCCCGGCATGGCGCGGGCGCCGAGCGCCTCGGCCCGGGCCACTTCCATCGCTTCGTAGATGTCACGGGCGAGGCTGCCCGCCGGCAGGTATTTCGTGGCCAGCCCTTCGTCGTGATGTCGCCGCCGCAGCGCCAGCGCATCGGCGGTGCCGCGCGCCAGCACCACCTCGTCCCGCGTCATCCGGCGCGAGACCTGCGGCAGGCGCACACCGTCCTTGGTCATGCCCGAGGGATCGACGGAATAGGTAACCGTCATCTCCGGGTCATCGGCCATGGTCTTGGTGGCTTCGGCCAGGGCCTTCTTGAAGGGATCGGCGGGGTTGTCGGCGGGCTTGTTCATGACCGCAGTCAATCACCTCGCTGCCGCTGCCGCAAGGGGGGGGCCGGGCTGACTTGCCGCACCGGAGAGAAGCGTGCATCCTGTGGCCGGAAATGGAGGCGGCGATGCGGATCGGTTATTTCGACAGCTCGGGGGGCGGGTCCGAAAGCGGGCGATCGGGCGGGGTGCTGGCGGAGCTGGCGCGGCGGCTTCTGGCTGATGGTGTTACGGTGCGTGGCGCGGTGCAGGAGAACTCCGGTCCTCGCGAGGGACATTGCGACATGGACCTGCGCATCCTGCCCGACGGGCCGCTGATCCGCATCAGCCAGGATCTCGGACCCCATGCAACCGGCTGCAGGCTCGACCCGGCGGCGCTGGAGACGGCGGTGATGGAGGTGGAGCGGCGGCTGCCTGGCGCGCAATTCCTCATCCTCAACAAGTTCGGCAAGCACGAGGCGGAAGGGCGGGGCTTCAGGCAGATGCTGGCCGATGTCGCGGCCTCGGGCGTGCCGGTGCTGGTGGCAGTCAATCCGGTGCACCAGCGGGCCTTCCTCGATTTCGCGGGCGAGCTGGCCGAGGAGGTGGCGGAGGACCGGGTGCATGATTGGGCCTTGGGGGCGCTGGCCGGGCTTGAGGCCGCATGATGGCGCGGATCGTGGTGCTGACGGTCTCTGATCGCGCCTTCGCCGGGCAATATGAGGATCGCAGCGGTCCGGCCATCGAGGCTTGGCTGCGCCGGGCGATCCTCT
>JAIRJX010000056.1 GCA_031260425.1 Gemmobacter sp. | reverse complement strand
CCTGGCTATGCCATGGTTTCGGGGCAGGACAGATAGACGGGCACACGCAATGCCCGCTGAACGCGATATGGCTCCTGGCTCCACATGAATGTGGCGATAAGGGCAGAGCGGCGCGGATCCGCCCCCATGACAACGGCATCGCACCCGTACTGATCCACGATCTTGCCGATGCTTTTTGCCGGGTGCCGCGTCGTAACGATATGCCCCCGAGTCTCGACCCCCATCTTTTCCAGCCGGGCGATGGCCGATTCCAGATTGGCGCGCTGCTCATCCATTTCCCGAGGGCTTGGACGCAACCCGCGATGCGGCAGGCCCCAGCTTGTTCCCCAGAGACGGGCAGTCGCCAGGATCAGAATGCGGCCTCCCTCGGCGGGAAGAAGACCTGCCGCCATCCCAAGCGTTTCGTCGCTGAAGCTTCGCCCTTCGGACGCCATCATGACATGACGCACCGAGGCAGCGCGACCGCGCTGCCTCCTGCCGAAAAGCCGATGATCAAGAAGTTTGCGCAACATGCTGATCACGCCGGTTATTGCAGGGTCGCAATGTCATCTCCATAGCGACGGTCTTCCCACTTCCGGTACCAGTAGAGCGGCAAGTAAAGGAAGATCGCGATCACGCCGAGGAAATAGTAGATCGCCTGCCCACCATAATACGAATAGGTGACCCCGCCGACCAGCCAGACGAAAAAGTAGAGGCCAGCGATGAGCAGGGCTACGTATTTGAAGTAGTCGGGAAGGCTGAACGGACGTTGCAGATTCGGGCGGTCCTTCTTCAGCAGGTAGTAACCGATCAGCACCGGCACGAACGAACCGAGATAGCCGACGTTCGAGAATGAGTAGATCTCGATGGCGCCGCCCATGAACGCGATCCCCAGGCTGGCGACCACATTGGTCATCATGGCGCGGTCCGGCACATGATGCGCGTTGAGATGCTGGTAGAAACGCGGGAACTGCCCGTCGACCGACATCTGATAGAGGGATCGCGAACAGCCCATCAGCGAATTCAGGGCCGAAAGGACCAGCGCGATGATCAGCATGATGCCCATGGCCCATTCCATCACGGTACCGGCCACGCCCGGGAAGATCTTCGACGCGAAGGTCACGAACATGGTCTTGGGATCGACCAGGTTGGGATCGGAAAGCGCGGTGGCACCAAGGATGACAACGAAGGAAACCGGCAACATGGTGTAAACGAACACCCCGTATCCGCCTTCGAGCGTCATGGCGATTTTCGCGTCACGCCCCGGGTTGTGGCACTCACCGATGTAGCAGGCTGCCGCTTCATAGGCGATCACCGTCCACAAAAGTGGGAAGGCATAGGCGATATACATGATCCACGGCGATACCGTGTCACCGTTGCCGGCGACCATCGGCGACCAGAAACTGCTGCCGTCGAGATGGGCGAAGCTCCACAGCTCGCCCCAGTTGGCGGCCTCCATATTGAAGACGAAACCGACCGACAGGAAGGTCAGCGGGATCATCGACAGGATGGCAAGAAGCGTCGCCATGCCCGTGCCGAATCGGATACCGAGATAGGCCGGGATCGACAGAAGCAGAAGGCCGATGGCGGTGATGATCAGCGTCCAATAGGAAATGAAGGTGCTGACCGGCGTGATCCCGGACGTCGCATCCAGCCCCAGCAGGTGGGTGATGTAGAACGAGGCCAGGATCATGTTGAGCGGCGCCACCGGCATCCAGCCGACCCAATACATCCAGGCGGTGATACCATTCACATGGGGGGCAAGCCGAGGAAAACGGTCCTTGTAGGCCGGATAGGCATAGGAAGGTGATCCGCCGGTGCGACCGGGCATCATGGCCGAGAGTTCGGCCAGAAGCAGGCAGAGCAACACCCCGGTCAGGGTGAAGAAGGTGATGAAGGGAATGTAGGAGGCGCCGAACACCGTCAGGAAGGCGGGAGCCGCCCCGGTAACGAGAATGGTTCCGGCGAGGCCGATGACGAAGGCGCCCCACCAATTGGTGCCGGATTGCAGGCCGCCTTGCTCATAATCGAGGGTATCGGAATGCGCGTCGCTCATTTCAAAGCACCCCACCGACTTCGCCATGGGCGATCCAGCGGTGTCGACCGAATCTGCCGGGTGAGCTTGGACGGCGGCGAATATCTTCCAGAATCATGTGCTGTTCCTCGCTGTTGTTATTTCTGATTTTCTTGAAGGGATTTGCTGGTTTCTGCTGGTCCGAAGTCATTCCTTCTGCCTGCTCCCGGGGAAGATGCGAGCGCTCCGGGCCGGGTCGTCCCTGGTTCTCGTTCAAGTCTCTGTCGGCCTGGCCTGCCGTGTCCGGCCGCTATGCCATATCGACGTTTCTCCCATTCCCTACAGGAAACTAATTTGAACACAAGGAGAGCGGCAGAGGCATTTTCTGTCAAGAACTTTGTGCGCCTTGCGATAGCCCTGCGGAAACACTGCAAGCGGTGCGCCGATCACCTCGGTCGTCTGAGAGCAGCGGTTTTCTTCTGCGTGGGGGCGCAGAGGTCGTCCACCTTTTCCCTTTCGGCGACCGCACGGAGAGCGCGAAGAGCCGGGGGGTGGAAGCGTGCAAGGCCCGCGCTGCCGGCATAAGCCAGCGTCAGGCGGCGAAGGCATTCAATCGCTCCTGCAATATGGTTGCCACGATGACGAGGGTCTCGGTTCCGCCGGAGTTGCTGGTGGAACCGAAGTCCAGCGTTCGAGGGGTGCTCGACCTCTTGAGCCGCAGGGTCGCAGCACTGCGCGTGGCCCGACTCGGCGAGCAGGGCAAGCGGCTCGTGACGCCCGGACCAGCGTGATCGAGAGGGCCCCGAAGGCCGCGCAGCCAATGCACATCCTGACGGCACGGCTTGCCAGGGCGCTGACCGAAGAGCGAGGGAAAACACATCGAGGTTCTGACAGGATGCTGCCAGCACCGGAAGGCAATCAGTCTCGCCGCTGGTGGCCGTGGCAGCCAGGTCTGCTACGCGGATCATTTCCGCCGGTCAGCCAGCAATAACCCGTGCCTCCTGGGCTTTTCCAAAATGTGGAAGAACACGGATGTAGATCAGTTCGGCCACCAGCTCGACCAAGGTTTGCGTCACGATCACCGCCGGAAGTACAGGGATCGCGCCCGGAACGGCAAGGGCCAGCGGCAGCACGACAAGGGAGTTTCGTGTCGCGGTCGAGAAGGATACGGCCCGTCCCGCAGCAGGTTGAAGCCCGAAGGCCCGTGCAATGCTCCAACCAATGAACGGGGCGATGACGGCGAAGGCGATGTAGATAGGCAGGGCGGACAACGCGTGGCGGCCGGCCTCCCCCAGAACGGGAACTGTGGTGGCCACGACAAGGAACAGGACCATGGTCGTTGCCGGGACCGGAAGAAGCCCCAGAACATCACTGACGCGCTGCCCTGTCCCGCGTCGTGCAGCCCAAAACTGGACAGCGCCAGCGCAGATCAGCGGCACGGCGATCAGCCAGACGAAGGCATGCACGAACGGACCGACTCGCACGAGGTCAGCCGCTTCGTCACCAAGGAACAGGCCGAGGTAAATTGGCAGCAGGACCATTTGCACCAGCAGCAGGATCGGCGTCGAGGATAGCAGCAACCGGACATCCGCCCGCCCCAGATGAGCAAAGGTGATCACATAATCGATGCAGGGTGCCAGCAGCACCATGAGGATACCGAGGCGCAGCAGTGCGTCGTCTATGGCAAGATGCGACAGCAGGAAGGCGAGGACTGGAACGGCGACGAAATTGCTGACCAGAAGGGCACCGAGAAAGCGCATTTCTCGGAATCCCCGACCAATCGCCGGCAACGGCACCTGCAGGAAGGTGACGAGCAGCATGAAGGCCAGGGCCGGATTGATTGCGCCTTCCAGCGCGGTTGTGCCCGGCACAGCAAATCCAGTGACCGCGGCGAGTGCGACAGCCGCGAAGTATATCCACACTTGCTGCCGTTCCAGAACATCCCGCATGTCGCTCCCTTTCGCGCAGTCGGCTCATCAGTATCTCATAAGGCCGAATGTCGCGAGAGTCCGGTTTGTGCCGCCCATCGCGGCAGGCCCCGGGCGGTGAACGTCAGAAGTCGAGGCCCTCCGAGCGGATCAGGGCATCATCGAGATCTACGCCGAGGACCTCTCCGTGCCGTCCATTTTGGTATGGCCCAAGAGCAATTGGACGGCCCTGAGTGCGTCACTTTGGTCCTCCGTATCGAATGGGTGCCCTAAGTACTCGGCTCCCAACCGATGGCGGAACCCATTCCTGCATGATCTGAGCGTATTGCCGTATGGAAAGATGCGGGCTCGCATGCAAACGGCTTGGCCACAAATATTCAGAACTGATCATTTCCGGATCGACGATCCATTTGTCGAAAGCCACATCACCGATGCCCTCGCGCAGGGAGCGACGCTTTCCTTCGGCGGCAGCAGGCTGCGGGCCTCGGAGCTTTGCCCGCGAACGGTGGTCTCAAGTTTCCGGCGTTCCGCCAGCCTTTCGGCCGTGGCGGTGGCAATCTGCGAACCGCCCGCGACACGGAGTTCATGGAGCTTGCATCTGCTGTGCACCCAACGCCCGGCGAGCCGAAGGCTGTCGTTGCCGCCAACCGCTGCCCACGTTCCCTATCACCCGACCGATGCTGATTGCGGATGAGGCCTATTCGATCCGCCTCAAGCCGCGCTCGCGGCACTCCAAGGTCAAGGCTCGGTGGCGTGACACGGAAAATGGCACCACCGAGGCAGTCACTCTTAAAACCGGTCAAAAAGGCCCTCCCAAAACCCTTCGAGAGGTCTTCGCAACCGAGGCCGAGGCTCGGCGCGCGGCAGAGGCCAGGAAGCGGGCCATGGCCGCCGGCGAAAGTGAGGTGGAGTTGCTGAGCGTCGGCAACCCACTTGCCCGGGCAGAGGCTCCCCTAAGTATTTCCGGCGTCAGCCGGACGTGGACGGCGAGTGGCTGGCACAGTCGATCACCCACCGCTGGGACTTCGAGCAAGGCGGCGCAACCACCCGCATCGTCTGCGACCTGGGGGCCAAGGATCAGACCCCTCGGGAGGCCAGACTGATGGAGACCTCGACGACGGCGAGCCGCCCGAATGACGGCCGGATAAGGGGTCAAATTTTGGTGCAAAGCTGTCGTCCAGGATTCGCAAAGCTGATGACCGGCTACACATAAAATGCAGACCACAATCGCCCCCCGCGATCCGGCACTGCCCTCTGTCATGCGGGATGTCAAAGACACAGCGGCAATGATTTTCCCAAGACGTCACATGGACTGCATATGAATGCCAATTCGCGCCCCGATGAGACCGCCGCATAGGGCATACACGACCCGCACTCAGCGTTTCGGGTGGTCGTCATAATCCTTGGTCAGGATGCGGCTAGCGTCACCCTTCGGATCCTCAAACTGGCCCTTTTTCAGCGCCCAGAAGAAGGCTGCGAGGCCAATACCGCCCATCAGCAGGGAAACCGGAATGAGGATGGTCAGGATTTCCATTACTTCAGCCGCAGCGCGTTGAGGGTGACCGAGATCGACGACAGCGACATGGCCAGCGCCGCCGCCAGCGGCGTTGCCGCGCCGACCAAAGCCAGCGGCACCGCCACCAGATTGTAGAGCGCCGAAATCGCGAAATTCTCGCGGATGCGCCGCGCAGTCTGCCCGGCGATGCGGGCGGCGTCCGCGATCGGCGCCATGTCCTGCCCCAGAAGCACGATGTCCGAGGCGACCCGCGCCGCATCCAGCGCCGAGGCGGGCGAGATCGAAACATCGGCGGCGGCCAGCGCCGCGGTATCGTTCAATCCGTCGCCCACCATCAGCACATGGCGCCCTGCAGCCGTCAATTCCGTGACCAGCGCCGCCTTCTCGGCCGGCAGCGCGCCGGCTATCCAGTCGGTGATACCGAGCCTTTCGGCCAGGCTCGCCACCGCACCCTCGGTATCGCCGGAGATCAGGCGGATCTGCTTGCCCTGCTTGCGCAGCAGCGCCACTGCTTCAGCGGCACCAGGGCGCAGCCGGTCGGTGAAGGTGAAGGCACGCGGCGCGCCCTCGCCGGTGCAGAGATAGGTTGCGGTCACCGGCAGCGCCTCGGCCCGGCACCAGCCCGCGCGGCCCAGCCGCACCGTGTGGCCGCGCCACTCGCCCTCGACACC
>JAIRJX010000051.1 GCA_031260425.1 Gemmobacter sp. | reverse complement strand
GGTATACCGTGCTGGTGGTGGAGCATGACGAGGACGCGATCCGCACCGCGGATTATGTCTTCGACATCGGCCCCGGTGCCGGGGTGCATGGCGGGCGCGTGGTGGCGCATGGCACGCCCGAGGCGATTGCCCGCGATCCCGCCAGCCTTACCGGGCAATATCTTTCGGGCAAGCGCGAGATCACCGTCCCGAAAACCCGCCGCAAGGGGAACGGAAAAAAGCTTTCTGTCATAGGGGCTTGTGGGAACAACCTTCATAATGTCTCGGTTGATTTCCCGCTTGGGAAATTCGTCTGCGTCACGGGTGTTTCGGGTGGCGGCAAGTCGACGCTGACCATCGAGACGCTTTACAAGACCGCCGCCAGCCGGCTTAACGGTGCGCATGAGACGCCAGCGCCCTGCGAGACGATCAAGGGGTTTGAGCATCTCGACAAGGTGATCGATAACGACCAGCGGCCGATCGGGCGCACGCCGCGGTCGAATCCAGCCACTTACACCGGTGCTTTCACCCCGATCCGCGAATGGTTCGCCGGCCTGCCCGAGGCCAAGGCCCGAGGCTATCAGTCGGGACGGTTCAGCTTCAACGTGAAAGGTGGCCGCTGTGAGGCTTGCCAAGGCGATGGCGTCATCAAGATCGAGATGCACTTCCTGCCCGACGTCTATGTCACCTGCGAGACGTGCAAGGGACAGCGCTACAATCGTGAAACACTGGAAGTCAAGTTCAAGAACAAGAGCATAGCGGATGTTCTTGATATGACATGTGAAGATGCCCGCGACTTCTTTTCCGCTGTGCCGTCGATCCGCGAGAAGATGGAGGCGCTCTGTCAGGTCGGCCTTGGCTATATCAAGGTCGGCCAGCAGGCGACTACGCTTTCGGGGGGGGAAGCGCAGCGGGTGAAGCTGTCGAAGGAGTTGTCGCGCCGCGCCACGGGCCGCACGCTCTATATCCTCGACGAGCCCACCACGGGGCTGCATTTCGAGGATGTGCGCAAGCTGCTGGAAGTGCTGCACGAACTGGTCGAGCAGGGCAATACGGTGGTGGTGATCGAACACAATCTCGATGTGGTGAAGACCGCAGACTGGATCATCGACATCGGGCCGGAAGGGGGCGATGGCGGCGGGCAAATCGTGGCCTATGGCACACCGGAGGATGTGGTCAAAGTCGAGGCAAGCCATACCGGGCGCTATCTGGCGCCGATGCTGAAGCCGAAACAGGCGGCGGCTGAATAGGTTGCCGTCGTATCGGATGAACTGGCGTCCCGCTGCCCGTGGAATGCCCGTGTCACCTCAGGCCGAATACCGTGTGAACCCGCTCCATGCCCGGAGCAAGGCGAGTAAGCATCGCCGGGCGGCACCCGGGCGCTTTGTCACAACGCACGCGGGGACCGAACATAGGCGGATTTGCACCATAAAGTGCAGTCCACAACTGCTTCGGCGCCCATCTGCGGCCGGGTGTTGCCCTCTGTTGCGCGGGGCAGAGGTAGAATTGGTCATTGCCCGACAGCCCCACCCATAAACCCCGAATACAGGTCTGCCCGGGGCCGGAACGGATGCGCCTTACTTCCTGGTGCAGGTATTTGCGCCGAACAGCGAATAGACCGGGCAGGTGGACATGAGCCCCGTCAGCAGCGGCACGATGCCGATCAGCTTGGCCCAGTGCCAGAAGCCGGTCGAGCTGTCGAAGACGAACCAGACGAGTAGCACCGCGCCGATGATGATGCGCAGGGCGCGGTCGATGCCGCCGACATTGGTCGCCATGGGAGCCTCCTCTATCATGACATATTCACAATATGCCATGAAACGTCGGGTCTGTCACCCGGTTCGGCTGCGCCTGCGCTTCTCGAAGCGCGGCAGCATGACCGAGAAATCCATCCCCCTGCCGCCTTCCTCCTCGACAAGGCGACGGTATAGCTCGGCGGCAAGCTGACCCATCGGCGTATCGGCATCCGCCATCTGCGCGGCCTGCTGGCTCAGGTTCAGGTCTTTCAGCATCAGCTCCGCCGCGAAACCGGGCTTGTAGCCGGTATCGGCCGGGCTTTTCGGCCCCACCCCGGGGGCGGGACAATAGGCGTTCATCACCCAGCTATAGCCCGAGGAGGTAGAGACCACGTCGAACAGCTTCTGCCGGTCGAGCCCCAGCCTGTCGGCCAGCGCGAAGGCCTCGCAGGTGGCGATCATGGTGACGCCAAGGATCATGTTGTTGCAGATCTTCGCTGCCTGCCCGGCGCCCGACGCGCCGCAATGCACCGCCTTCTGGCCCATGATGTCGAAAAGCGGCTTCACTCCGGCAAAGGCTGCGTCATCGCCACCCACCATGAAGGTGAGCGTGCCGGCCTCGGCGCCGCCGATTCCGCCGGAAACCGGCGCGTCCAATGCCCCGAGCCCCGCCGCTACTGCCCTTGCCGCCACCGCACGAGCACTTTCCACGTCGACGGTGGAGCAATCGCAGAACACCGCACCGGGGGGCATGGCCGGGATCACCTCCGCCGCCACACGGTGCAGGATCGCGCCATCGGGCAGCATGGTGATGACGGCACCCGCGCCCATCGCCGCCTCGGCGGCGGTTTTTGCCTTGCGCACCCCTTCGGGCATTGGCGCCACCGGGTCGAAGCCCGCGACCTCGTGCCCCGCCTTCGCCAGATTGGCGGCCATCGGGGCCCCCATGTTGCCAAGTCCGATAAAACCGATCTTCATGACCCGGGCTCCGTGCCAGATTCCGTGAATGTGAGGGTATCGCGGCCAAGCGGAGCGAGCAGCGCTGCGATCTCGGTTTGCGGGACGGCCTCCGCCCCGGCATGGCGCCAGCGCGGGCGGCGGTCCTTGTCGATGGTCAGGGCGCGCACGCCTTCGAGAAAATCGGTATCCTGCTGGGCGCGGAAGGTGACGCGGAACTCCTGCTCCAGCGCGTCACGCAGCGCGGGGGCGGGGCCGAGGCGGCGCTGCATCTCCAGCGCGACGGCAACCGAGAGCGGGCTGTTCCGGCGCAAGGCGCTCAGCGTGTCGCGGGCGAAGTCGCTGTCATCGGCGGCAAGGCTCGCCTCGATGGTGCGGGGATCGGCGCTGGCGAAATGCCGGTCCACCATCATCCGCAGTTGCGGAAGGCGCGACGGCCCCGGCGTCCGTGCCCGGGCCGCCACCAGCCCGGCATCGCCACCGGCACAGAGATCTGCGATCAGCGCCGGCCATTCCGCTTCGGGGACGAAGTGATCGGCGAAACCGGCATGGATCGCGTCAGCCGGCCCCATCCGCATGCCGGTGGCGCCGAGCCAGGCACCGAACCGCCCCGGCGCACGGCGCTCAGCGTGTCGCGG
>JAIRJX010000041.1 GCA_031260425.1 Gemmobacter sp. | reverse complement strand
GCGGCATCATGGACGGTCTTCCACTTGATGCCGGTCGGGAAGCCCGCGCCGCCCCGGCCACGCAGGCCGGACCGGGTGACCTCGGCAACGATGGCGGCACCTTCCATGGTGAGCGCCCGTTCAAGGCCCTTCATGCCGCCATGGGCGCGGAATTCCTGGAGACTCAGCGGATCGGTGATGCCGCAGCGGGCGAAAGTGAGCCGCGTCTGCGCCTTGAGCCAGGGCAGCTCGTCGGTCAGGCCCAGAGCCAGCGGGCCGCCATCGAAGATCTGTGCCACATCGGCGGGCGTCATCGGCCCGAAGGCCCCGCGGCCTTCCGGCGTTTCCACCTCGCCCAGCGGCTCCAGCCAGACCATCCCGCGCGAGCCGTTGCGGATGATCGTCACGTCGAGGCCGCGCCGCGCCGCTTCAGTGCGGATCGTCTCGACCACAGCCTCGGCACCCAAGGCTTTGGCCGCAGCGTCACGGGGAACCCAGATCCGCATCACCGCGCCTCCGCCAGAAGCGCATCAAACCGGGCCTCGTCGACCCGGCCCACCACGCGGCCATCCACCATGGCCGAAGGCCCGCAGGCGCAAAGGCCAAGGCAGAACACCGGTTCCAGCGTCACCTTGCCGTCCGCCGTCGTTCCATGCCAGTCCACCCCGAGCTTCGCGCGTGCATGATCGGCAACCCGATCGGCACCCACCGACTGACAGCTTTCGGCACGGCAGAGCTTCACCACATGCCTGCCCGCCGGAGCGGCGCGGAAATCGTGGTAGAAAGTCACCACGCCGTGCAGTTCGGCCCGACTGAGCGCCAGCGCCTCGGCGATCACCGGCAGCGCGGCCTGCGGCACATGGCCGAAGCTGTGCTGGATATCGTGCAGGATCGGCAGCAGCGGCCCCTCGGCCCCGCGATGCGCGGCGATAATCTCGTTCACCCGCCCGATGGTGGCGGCATCGTCTTGCATGGCTGACCTCTGACTGACGGACCGATTGGCTTCGCCGCAGGGTGCCACCAGATTGATAGGCATATCAATGATGATTTATCGTTGATTGATAGATAAAATCTATCAACCCTTCACTTCCGCCATTCGTCGCGCCGCGTCGATCAGCGCCGCGATCAGCGGCGTATGCGGCTCGCGATGGGCTGCGATCAAGCCGACCAAGTGCTCGACCTCCGGCCCAACGATGGGAACGGCATGAAGCCGCGCGGTCTGTGCGAACAGATCGGCCAGCTTCTTGGGCAGCACCGACACCCAGTCGCCGCTCATCACATGCGCCAGCAACGAGATGGTAGAGTTCGATTCGACCGAAGGCGTCGCAGGCACCCCGGCCTCGGCAAGGTGCTGGTTGACGATGCGCCGGTTCTGCATGTCACTGGTCAGAAGGCATAGCGACTGGCCTGCCAGATCGGCCCAGCTTACCGTCTCGCGCTTCGCAAGGGCCGTGCCGGGGGCACAGAGCAGCCGATAAAACTCGGCATAAAGCGGCACCTGCGTTACCCGGCCCAACGGCTCGTTGTCGAGATAGGTGATCCCGGCGTCGAGATCGAGCCGCTCGATCCCGGCAAGGATTTCAGCAGAAGTGCGCGACAGAATGGTCACCCGCACATTCGGGTGCCGCCGGGTGAAGGGCGTGGTGAGATCGGCCACCATGGAAAGCGCGGTGGGGATCACCCCGATCCGCAGGTTCCCCGCCAGCCCGGTGCGGATCGAGCGCATCTCGTCGCGCAGCGCGCGCGCGTCCGAGACGATCCGCCGCGCCCGGTCCAGCACGCGCTGGCCCTCGGGCGTCAGGCCCTGAAAGCGCGAGCCGCGATAGACGAGCTGCACGCCCAACTGCTCCTCCAGCAGCTTGATGGCAGAGGAAAGCGTGGGCTGCGTTACCCGGCAGACCGCCGCGGCGCGGCCGAAATGCCCCTCATTGGCGAGCGCGATGAACATTTCCAGCTTGTCGATCATGGCCTGTTGTCGCGCGACCGCAGCAGCACCGCAAATCCTTTCGAAGGGGTCGGATCATTTCCTCCTGCAAACGGGTAGCAGGGCCGCAAGACTTGTGCGAAGCCCGGTCGGCCTTTACATCCCTGTCATGGACCTGCGCATCCCCTTCCTCACCCGCCCGCCCGTGATCCCGGTGATCCGGCTGCACGGCACCATCGGCACCGGTAGCCGCCTTGGTGGTGGGCTGAACGATGCCGCGCTGGCGCCGCTGATCGAGAAAGCGTTCCGGATGCGGCCCGCTGCCGTCGCTCTGGCGGTGAACTCGCCCGGTGGCTCGGCCGTGCAATCGAGCCTGATCGCTGCCCGCATCCGACGGCTGGCGATGGAGAAAAGCGTGCCCGTCCATGCCTTCGTCGAGGATGTGGCGGCCTCGGGTGGCTACTGGCTGGCCTGTGCGGCGGATGACATCTGGATCGACGAAAGCTCCATCCTGGGGTCGATCGGGGTGATCTTCGCGGGCTTCGGCTTCCCCGATTTCCTCGCCCGCCACGGGATCGAACGCCGCGTGGTCACCGCCGGCACGTCGAAATCACTCGCCGATCCGTTCCAGCCCGTACGCCCCGAGGACACGGCCCGCCTGCGCGCACTGCAGGAGCCGATCCACCGGGCCTTCATCGCCCATGTGCAGGCACGGCGCGGCACCCGTCTGGGCACCGGGACGGATCTTTTCAATGCCGATGTCTGGGTTGGCCGGCAGGCAGTCGAGCTTGGCCTCGCTGACGGCATCGCCCATGCGGTGCCGAAGCTGAAAGAGCTTTACGGCGAGAAGGCGCGCCTCGTGCCGATGGGCCAGCGGCGGGGCCTCGTGCAGCGGATCACCGGGCGAGCGCTTTTCTCCGCGCTGGCCGAGATCGAGGATCGCGCGGCTTTCGCGCGCTACGGGCTCTGAAATCCATGGTCAAGGCAGTCACCCTCTTCCTTATCGCAATGGCGGTCATGGCCATCTTCTTCCGCCACCGGGTACCGCTTCCTGGCAAGCCCGCGCGCTGCGCTGCCTGCGGACGCCCGCGGATCGGCAAGGCCCCCTGCCCCTGCGGCAGGAAACCCGGGACATGAAGCGCGCGTTGGTCACCGGCGCCGGCAAGCGTCTCGGGCAGGCAATGGCGCTTTACCTCGCCGGACGCGGATATGACGTGGCGGTGCATTACGCGGGCTCCGCCGAGGGCGCGGCGCAGACCGTGGCACGGATCGAGGCGATGGGCCGCCGTGCTGTTGCCCTGCACGCCGACCTGCTGGTGGAGGATGAGACGCAGGCGCTCATCCCCCGGGCGCTGGCTGCACTCGGCGCGCCTTTCACGGTGCTGGTGAACAACGCCTCGATCTTCGAATATGACACGCTCGCCAGCGCCACCCGGACCAGTTGGGACCGGCATATGGAAAGCAACCTGCGCGCACCCTTCGTGCTGACCCAGGCCTTTGCCGCACAAGCCCCCGAGGCCGGGCACGATGAATGCGGCGAACCGCTGGCCAGCGGTCTTGTCGTCAACATGCTCGACCAGCGGGTGCGCAAGCTGACGCCGGATTTCATGTCCTATACGCTGGCGAAGATGGGGCTCTGGGCGCTGACCCAGACTGCCGCCCGCGCCCTCGCCCCCCGTATCCGCGTCAACGCCATCGGCCCCGGCCCGACCCTGATCGGCGCCAGGCAGAGTGATGCGCATTTCGCCCGCCAGCGCGAGAACACGATTCTAGGCCGTGGTGCCAACCCGCAGGACATCACCGCTGCGCTCGGCTATCTGCTCGACGCAGCGGCGGTGACCGGGCAACTCCTCTGCGTCGACGGCGGTCAGCACCTCGGCTGGAAGACCCCCGATATCCTAGGGCCGGAGTGATCTGGCGGAAGGCGTCTGCGACAACTTGTCCACTTTTCACAATTCCGTCATTAAGCCGTCAGAAAACCCAGATTTTTCAGCTATTTGCCCAGAAATTAAAGCTATTTCTACAAAATATCAAATATTTACCGATCTGCCCATTTTTTGGGCACATTAACGAAGCGGGCCGAAAACAAGGGAAAAGCGCTCGGTTCCGTTTTTTCTCCGCAAACTTATCCACAGAAACCGGGGACAGCTTCCCTCTTGCCTCCGGTGCCGGTCATTGCAACCCTGCGGGCGGAATCGCCGCCCCGAAGGAAGAAGGCCACCTTTTGCAGGACAACGCCCCCCCGCCCCGCGCCGGGCACGAGGTGATCCGCGATCACCTGAAAACGCTCGACGGCTCGCCGGGCGTCTATCGGATGCTGAACGCCCGGAATGAGGTGCTCTATGTCGGCAAGGCGCGCAATCTGAAGGCGCGGGTGTCGAGCTATGCCCGCCCCACCGGCCATTCCGAACGCATCCTGCGGATGATCTCCGAGACGGCGGAGATGATGTTCCTGACCACGCGCACCGAGACAGAGGCGCTGCTGCTGGAACAAAACCTCATCAAGCAGTTGAAGCCGCGCTACAATGTGCTGCTGCGCGACGACAAGAGCTTCCCCAATATCCTGATCGGGACCGATCATCCCTTCCCGATGATCAGCAAGCATCGCGGCAGGCGCGCGGGCAAAGGCCGCTATTTCGGCCCCTTCGCCAGCGCCGGCGCGGTGAACCGCACGTTGAACCAGTTGCAGCGGGTATTCCTGCTGCGCACCTGCTCCGACAGCATGTTCTCCAACCGCAGCCGGCCCTGCCTGCTCTATCAGATCAAGCGCTGCTCGGCGCCCTGCACCAACCGGATCTCCGAGGCGGATTATGCCGGACTGGTCGATGACGCGACGCGGTTTCTGGAAGGCAAATCCACCACGGTGCAGGCCGATCTGGCGAAAGCCATGGCCAAGGCTGCGGAGGCGATGGAATACGAACGCGCCGCCGCCCTGCGCGACCGCATCAAGGCGCTGACCATGGTGCAGTCGACCCAGGGCATCAATCCGCGCGATGTGGCTGAAGCGGATGTGGTGGCGCTGCATCTGGAAGGCGGGCAGGCCTGCGTGCAGGTCTTCTTCATCCGCGCCCATCAGAGCTGGGGCAACAAAGATTTCTATCCGCGGACCGGAGCAGGCGCCGAGGAGCCGGAAATTCTGGAGGCCTTCCTCAGCCAGTTCTACGACGACAAGCCGCCGCCCCGTCTGATCCTGCTCAGCCATCCGGTCGAGAACGCGGATCTGGTGGGCCAGTTGCTTTCCGATCGTGCCGGCCGCAAGGTGGAACTCGCCGTGCCGCGCCGGGGCGAGAAGGCGGAACTGGTGGAGAACGCCCATCGCAACGCCCGCGAAAGCCTCGCCCGGCGGATGGCGGAAAGCTCGACCCAGCACAAGCTGTTGCAGGGACTGGCCGAGGCGTTCGATCTCGACGCCCCCCCGCGCCGGATCGAGGTCTACGACAACTCCCATATCCAGGGCGCCCATGCCGTTGGCGGCATGATCGTGGCGGGGGCCGATGGCCTGCTGAAATCGCAATACCGCAAGTTCAACATCCGCGGCGAGGCCGGAGCGCAGGGTGACGATTTCGGCATGATGAAGGAGGTGCTGACCCGCCGCTTCGAACGGCTGCAGAAGGAGGACCCCGAGCGCAAGACCGAGAACTGGCCGGACCTGCTGCTGATCGACGGCGGGGCTGGGCAGGTCTCCACCACCGCCACGATCCTTGCCGAACTTGGCATCGACGACATTCCCTTCGTCGGCGTGGCAAAAGGCATCGACCGCGATCATGGCAAGGAAGAATTCCACCGCCCCGGCGAACCCCCCTTCGCGCTCAGGATGAACGATCCGGTGCTCTACTTCATCCAGCGCCTGCGAGACGAGGCGCATCGCTGGGCGATCGGTACCCACCGTGCCAGGCGCGCGAAAGCCACTACCGCCACCCCGCTCGACGAGGTGCCCGGCATCGGTGCCAGCCGAAAACGCGCACTGCTGGCGCATTTCGGCAGCGCAAAGGCGGTAAGCCGCGCCGCCGTGGACGACCTGACGGCGGTCTCCGGTATCTCCGAGGCGCTGGCCCGGCAGATCCACGATTTCTTCCACGACAAGGGCTGATCCGCGGCGATGGAGGAAGAAAGGGGCGCGCCCGCACCCCGTCGGCCTGCGGCCTCCCCACCTGAGGATATTTCCGGACAGAAAATGACAGGGGTGCTCGGGCGCTCTTTGTTCCAGACGGAAATCCTGATACCGGAGCCACTGGGATAGCCCATGTCGGGAGTTGGCCGCAGGCCGGACGGCAGGGAGGCTCAAGGAGGTATCGTGAGCATTGAATATCTGCTGACCGCCATTGTCATCTGCCTGTCACCGGGTATCGGGGTGATCTATACGTTGTCCGCAAGCCTTGGCGGGGGCATTCGGGCAGGGTTCTGGGCCTCAATCGGCTGCACGATCGCCACGGTCTTTCATCTCGCGGTGGCCATGGCCGGGCTGGCGGCAGTCCTGCATACCAGCGCCGTGTTGTTTCAGGTGATCAAATTCGCGGGTGTGGCCTATCTGATGTGGATGGCATGGGCGGTTCTGGGCGATCGGGGCGGCCTCTCGCTGCGCCCGGGCGTGCCGATGTCCTCGGCCCGGCTGGTCTGGCGCGGCATTCTGCTGAACATCCTCAATCCCAAACTGCCGCTGTTCTTTGTAGCCTTCATCCCGCAATTCGTGCCTGCGGGCAGTCCGGTCGGTATTCTGGTCGAGCTTGGCCTTGGCTTCACCGTCGTGACCTTTGTCGTGTTCATGGGCTATGTGGTCCTCGCCGCAGCCGGCAGACAGCATTTTCTGCAAAGCGAACGGGCCATGAACTGGTTGCGCCGTGCTTTTGCGGCCTCCTTTGCGGCGCTGGGGCTAAGGCTCGCCGCCGAAAGTGCTGCGGGGTGAAAATCCCTGCCCTGTGCCCTGCCACGGCCGGGCCACTCCGCACCGTCACGCTTGACCTGAGCTGTCCCCCAGATGAAGGCCCGTTCCCATTCATCTGTTCGAAAATATCCTCAGGGGGTGAATTGAGCCGAAGGCTCAAGAGGGGGCGCGAGCGCCCCCTGCCCTGCTCAGTCCCCGCTCGCCTCGTTCAGCAGATGACGCGCCCATCGCCCCGCGGCCCAGGCTGCCGGGATGCCGAGCGGCCCGGCAGCCGCCAGCGCTGTTATCGGTGCAAGTGCGGAGAGGCCGACGGACTGCGCCAGCAGCCCCAGCATGAAAAGATTGATCGCCACCGCCGCCGCCGCGAAGGGGTAGAGCAGAATTGCAAGTCCGCCCACGCTCCAGCCCGGGGCGGCCCTGCGGTCTTGCTGATCCATCCCGTCCTCCGTTGATCCGCCTCGGCTGCTTCCCGTTCTGAGACAGGCAAAATCCCGGATCCTTGACTTTCGTTAAGGAGAGACGCGCCGCGCCGGTGCAAGCCGGAGCCATCGCCAACAACTCCGGGAGTTCTTCGCCATGCGCGACGTCCTGACGAAGAGCATGGCCCGCAACATCTTCTACGGCGGGTCACTGTTCTTCATCCTCATCTTCATCGGCCTGTTCGTCCATGGCCACTGGTATATCGTAAATGTTTCGACCGACCGGGCGGGCCTCACCGACGCCGTCGCGCGCGGCAAGCATCTATGGGAACGGAAGGCCTGTGTGAACTGCCATTCGATCCTCGGCGAAGGTGCCTATTTCGCGCCCGAGCTCGGCAATGTGATGAAGCGCTGGGCGGTCGAGGATGACCCGGAGGCCGCATTCGAGACCCTGAAAGGCTGGATGGAAGCTCAGCCCTCGGGTATCGAGGGCCGCCGCCAGATGCCGCAATTCAACCTGAGCGATGGAGAGATCCGCGATCTTGCGGATTTCCTGCTCTGGACCGGGAAGATCAACACCCAGGGCTGGCCGCCCAATGATGCCGGCTGAGCGGGGAGAGAAACCATGAAATACCAATCCCAAAAGATCGCGCTGGCCTATATCCTGGTGGCGCTTGCCCTGTTTGCCGTTCAGGTAACCATGGGCATCGTTCTGGGCTATATCTATGTCCAGCCGAATTTCCTCTCCGAGGTACTTCCCTTCTCGATCGCGCGGATGCTGCATACCAATTCGCTGATCGTCTGGCTGCTGACCGGCTTCTTCGGCGCCGCCTATTTCCTGATCCCCGAAGAGGCGGAGCGGGAAATCCATTCGACGAAAGTCGCCTATATCCAGCTTGCAATCCTGGTGATCGGCACGGCGGGCGTGGTCGTGACCTATCTCTTCAACCTCTTCGAGGGGAATTTCCTGCTGGGCCGTGAGGGACGCGAGTTCCTTGAACAGCCGAGATGGGTGAAAGCCGGTATCGTGGTCGCGGCTCTGATCTTCCTGTGGAATGTCTCCATGACGGTGCTGAAGGGCCGCAAGACGGTAATTTCCACGATCCTGCTGATGGGCCTCTGGGGGCTGGCGCTGCTCTTTCTGTTCTCGTTCTACAACCCCGCCAACCTGGCGCTCGACAAGCAGTATTGGTGGAACGTCGTCCATCTCTGGGTGGAGGGCGTGTGGGAGCTGATCATGGCCGCCATCCTCGGCTTCCTGATGCTGAAGCTGACGGGGGTGGATCGTGAAGTGGTCGAAAAATGGCTTTATGTCATCGTCGCCACTGCGCTGTTCTCCGGCATCCTCGGCACCGGCCACCACTATTTCTGGATCGGGATGCCCGGCTACTGGCACTGGATCGGTTCGATCTTCTCCAGCTTCGAGGTGGTGCCGTTCTTCGCGATGATGTCCTTCGCCTTCATCATGGTCTGGAAGGGGCGGCGCGATCACCCGAACAAGGCGGCGCTGTTGTGGAGCCTCGGCTGTGCCACGCTCGCCTTCTTCGGTGCCGGCGTCTGGGGTTTTCTTCATACGCTGCACGGAGTGAATTACTATACGCATGGCACGCAGGTGACGGCGGCACATGGCCACCTTGCCTTCTATGGCGCCTATGTCTGCCTCAATATCGCGATCTTCACCTATGCACTGCCGATCCTGCGGCAACGCGATCCCTATAACCAGGTGCTGATCATGGCCGCCTTCTGGCTGATGTCGGCGGGGATGGTGTTCATGACCTTCGCGCTGACCTTTGCCGGCACGATCCAGACCCACCTGCAACGCGTCATGGGCGTATATTACATGGAGGTGCAGGATCAACTCGCGCTCTTCTACTGGATGCGACTTGGCGCCGGCGTGGCAGTGGTGATCGGCGTCTTCATCCTGATCTATGCGCTGCTCGTCCCGCGTCAGCGCGAGGTGATCGAACCCGGGCCCGTCACCAGACATGCGGCGGAGTGATCCCATGGACGGAAACTTTGCGAAGGGGGCGGATGCCCCCTTCTACCTGCCACAGGGCGACGAATGCGATGTCTTTGCCGCCGCCCATGCCAACCGCCTGCCGCTGTTGCTGAAAGGTCCTACGGGTTGCGGCAAGACCCGTTTCGTCGCCCATATGGCGGCGCAACTGGGGCGGCCGCTCTATACAGTTGCCTGCCATGACGACCTTTCGGCGGCCGACCTGATCGGGCGCTATCTGCTGAAAGGAGGCGAGACGGTCTGGGTCGACGGCCCGCTGACCCGCGCTGTGCGCGAGGGCGCTATCTGCTATCTCGACGAGGTGGTCGAGGCGAGGAAGGACGTGGCCGTGGTGCTGCATCCACTGACCGATGATCGCCGCATCCTGCCGATCGACCGCACGGGAGAGGAGCTTCACGCCGCCCCCAGCTTCATGCTGGTCGCCTCCTACAACCCGGGCTACCAGAATATCCTCAAGACGCTGAAACCCTCGACCCGGCAGCGGTTCCTGTCGGTCGAATTCACCTTCCCGAAGCCCGAGCACGAGATACCTGTGGTGATGCGCGAAAGCGGGCTGGACGAAAGCCGGGTCGCGCTGCTGGTGCGGCTCGCCGGCAAGCTGCGCGGGCTGAAGGGGCAGGATCTGGAAGAGGGGGTTTCCACCCGTCTCGTCGTCTATGCCGCCACGCTGGTTGCTGGCGGGATGGATCTGAACCGCGCGATCCGCGCCGCGATGATCGAGCCGCTGACCGATGATGCCGACACCCGCCGGGGGCTGATGGACCTCGTCGTGGCGGTGGCGGGCTGAGCCATGGCGCGGCTCGACCTCACGCCCTGGGAGCCGGAGGAGACCGTCGGCAAGCTCTGGCACCGCCTCGCCGCGAAGCTGGACCCGGATCCGCGTTTCCCCGAGGCCGCCGTCCGGTTCGAGGTGATGCGGGGTCGGATTGCGGTGCTGTTCCGCGGACTTGGCGGCGGACAGGATGTCGAGCTGAAACCGGTCGCCGATCAGATCGGCCGCCACCGGGTTTCCTGGCGGCGCTGGCTGGCCGCCGGTGCCGATCACGTCGCGCGCGCAAGCTTTGACGGCGAGGCCCTGCGCCTGCCGGTAGAGCTCGCGGTCTTTCCGGCGCGCGAGGATAACGAGGCGCTTTACCTCTGGCTTGCGGCGGCTTCGGCCCATGCGCCGCCCGTGCGGGCCGAGGCGGATCCTCTCCGCGCCGATCTCGCCACGATTGCGGCGGGCGTGGTGATGACCGACGCCGCACTTGCCGCCGCGCCGGGCCTGCGCCCGATCTGGCAGCGGCTGGCGGCAGAGCATCTGGCGCAACGCCAGCGCCCTGCCCTGCGCGGTACCGAAGCGCAGATCGAGGCGCTGGTGCGCCACCTGCTCGGCGATCCTGCCGCGCCCGAAGCAGCGCTGCTGGCGCAATATGCCGACCCGCCGGCCCATTGGCGTGCGCCGAAAGGCTATCGCCCCATGCTGCCGGTGCCGCTCTGGCCCGATCTGGGCGGACGCATGCAAGCCAACCCGGCAGAGGTTGCGAGCCTGCCGACCCACGGCACCCCCGAGGAGGCCGGCAATGGCGCAGCCCGCAAGGCACGCCGGATGAAGGCCGATCAGGCCGAACGGCGCGACAGCATCATCCTTTACAAATTCGAGGCCATGCTGTCTTGGGCCGAGATGATGAACATCAATCGCCGCGTGGAGGATGACGATCTCGATAACGCGAAGAAAGCGGCCGAAGACCATGAGGAGGTGGTGCTCGGGCAGATCTCGAAAGCCCCGGCGACCCGACTGAAGCTGCATCTCGACCTGGCCCCCGAGGACGTGGACCGCGAGCGGATCGCAGGGGCCTTCACCTATCCGGAATGGGAGGCGCGGAGCGGGGTTTACCTGCCCGATCACTGCCGCGTGCTGGCCGCGCCGGTGGAACCCGCACCGGACTATGCCGGTATCACCGACGAGGCCGCGCGCCGCCGCATCCGCGCCGTGAAGCGCCAGTTCGAGGCGCTGCGGCCCGCAAGGCTGATCCGCCATGCGCAACCCGACGGCGAGGAGCTTGACCTTGACGCCGCGCTGCGCTCCATCGCCGATCTGCGCGCGACCGGGCGCGGGTCGGGCCGGATCTGGCAACAGACGCGGCCCGAAAAACGCGACCTCGCCGTCTCGATCCTGATGGATGTCTCACGCTCCACCGAAAGTGTCGTGACGGGCCGCCCGGTCATCGAGATCGCACGCGAGGCACTGACCGCGCTGGCCTGGGGGCTCGACGCCTGCGGCGACCGTTTCGCGATCCAGGGCTTTTCGTCGCTGAAGCGCGACCGGGTCTGGATCCATGACTGCAAAGGGTTTGACGCGCCGATGGGACCGCGGATCGAGGCCCGAATCCACGCGCTGCGCCCCGGCTTCTATACTCGCCTCGGCGCCGCGATCCGCCATGCCGCATGGGGCCTCTCGGAGGAGGCGCGCGCGCGGCGGCTTCTGATCGTGATCACCGATGGCAAGCCCAATGACCTTG
Source organism: Gemmobacter sp. (assembly GCA_031260425.1). GTDB lineage: Bacteria > Pseudomonadota > Alphaproteobacteria > Rhodobacterales > Rhodobacteraceae > Gemmobacter. The sequence goes on along the minus strand of JAIRJX010000041.1, from coordinate 30,770 downwards.
ATCATTATGAGGGTCGGCACGGCATCGAGGATAGCGCAATGGCGGTGCGCGAGGCACGGCGCGCGGGACATGCGGTCTTCGGCATCACCATAGACCACGACGCGCAAAGCTGGTTCCCGAGGATCTTCGGCCAAGGCGGCTTTCAGGTGATCCGCGAACCTGACCGGCTGATCACGGCACTGCCCGAGATCTACCGCCAGTTGGTGCTGTGATGCGCACGGCCGGCCTTCCGGCAGAGCCGGGCTTCGCGGCGGGCCAGCCCGATAAAGGCACTGCGGATCGGGGCGCGGCGCGCCGATCCTCAGATTGCACGGCTGAGGGCGGATCCGTCATCATCCGCCAGGCCGCGCAACTGCGTGACCGAGGCGATCGCCGCGCTGGTCTGGTTCACCTTCACCCCGAAATCGCGCAATCGCGCAAAGGCGCGGCTCAGGCTCTCGGGCTTCATTCCCAGACGCCCGGCGATCAGCGCCTTGTCATAGGGCAGGATCACGGTGGCGCTTTCGACACCCTCGGGGCAAAGCTCCAGCAGGAAATCGGCCACGCGCTGCGCGCCGGACCGGGCCTTCAACTGCTCTATCTGTTCGACCAGCCCCTGAAGATGCAGGAAGGTGGCCGAAAGAACCGAGATCGCGGTTTCCGGATGGGCATGGAGCAGATCGAGGAATGCCTGGGCCGGAACCGCCAGCAATTCGGCGCTGGTCGTGGCCTCGGCCGACACCGGATAGGCGGCGCGGCGCAGCGCGATCGGCTCACCGAAGCTCTGGCCGCGGGTCATCACCCCCACAACCGCCTCGGCACCGTTCGGGGCTATACGGTAGAGTTTCACCCAGCCCTCGGTGACGATATGGATGGCGTGGGCAGTATCGCCGTGATGAAACAGCGCCTGCCCACGCCGGAGCCGCCTGACCTGGGCAAGGTCAAGCAGCCGGTCCGCGATATCGGGCGGCAGGCTGGCGAAGAGCCGCGACTGGCAGGCGATCCGACGATGGAGCGGGGTCAGGGTCTGGCGCATCATGGCGAGCCTTTCGGGCAGGGCGATCAGGGATGGAATGGCTGAATTTCGGTGCGGCGCTGGCGGCTTTCTTCGCAAGTCATGCGCTGCCCGCGAACCCTGCGATCAAGGCTCGGGCCAAGGCCCGGCTCGGGCGGAGAGGCTTTGGCGCGGTATTCGGCGCTCTCTCGGCCCTGACGCTGATCTGGGTGATCGTTGCAGCAGGCCGCGCGCCTTATATCGAGATCTGGCCACAATACCCCTGGATGCGATGGACGACCAATCTGGTGATGCCTGCGGCTTTGCTGCTGCCGGCGCTGGCGCTTGGCGCCCCCAATCCGCTGAGCTTCGGCGGACGCCGCACCGGCTTCGATCCCGAACGGCCCGGCATTGCCGGCGTCGTGCGCCATCCGCTCCTGTGGGCGCTCATCCTGTGGTCGTCGGCGCATCTGCTGGTCAACGGCGATCTGGCGCATGTCATTCTCTTCGCGGCTTTCGCGGTCTTCTGCCTTCTGGGCATTCCGATGCTGGATCAGCGGCGGCGGCGGGAAACGGGACCCGCCGACTGGAGCCGCCTCGCCGCCCACAGCCCGAACCTGCCCCGGCCCCTGCGGATCATCCCCGCTCTGTCCTGGCCGCGCCTGATCCTCTGGGCAGCACTATGGGCGGCAATTCTTGCCGCCCATCCGCACGTCATCGGGGTTTCGCCGCTCCCCTGAAACGGATCACTCGACCGTGGCTTCGGCCGCCTCCAGCCCGGCGACGGCTGCATCCATCCGCTCACGCGCCTTCTTCGGCAGCTTGGCGGTTTTCGCGGCGTCCAGATTGGCGGGCTCATCCCCAACCTGGATCAGCGCCACCATACCCATGGCGAAGTGCGGTGTGCATTTCACGCCGTAAAGGCCGGGCTCGGTGACGGTCAGCGTATATTCCTCGTTGATCGCGCTTTTGAATGGCTCGACGCCCTCGGGCAGGATATCCTTGATCGCCTCGACATTGTGGCTTTTGTCGGTCGGGACGAAGTGGATGGTATCGCCCGGTTCGGCCTTCACGAAGGGGGGGGCGAACACCATGGCGCCGGCGTCCCCCTTGTTCAGCATCTGGACCTCATGCTCCGCAGCAAGAGAGGCTCCGGCCATGGCGAGGGCGAAGGCAGGGGCGGCAAGAAGGGTGGCAAAATTCATGTCAGATCTCCGGTCATGCGGATCATGTGCCGATCCGTCAAGAAAGGATCTAATCCGGATCCGCAGATCCGACTTTGCGCAATCGCAAGGAGTTACGCAAGAAACATCTTTATTGCACGGCCCCGGCGCTCAGCCCTCGGGATCGGCGATCCGTGAGAGGCCCTCGGCATCGGTGACGGTAAGCTTCTGCCGCCCGCCCTCGACCAGCCCCCGCCCCTCCCAGGCCGAAAGAAGCCGTGACACGGTATGCAGCGTGGTGCCGGTCATCTCGGCAATATCCTGACGGGTGATCGGGAAATCGATCCGGGTTCCCGCCCCCTCGATCCGGCCCGCCTTCTCGGCCAGCCGCAACACGGCATGGGCAACGCGGCGCTCCACCTCCTGGGTGGACATCTCGCGCAGACGGGTATGGGCCTCGTCCAGCCGCTGGCCGATGGTCTGCATCGCATTGATCGCAAGGCGGGGATTGTTCTCGACCACCGCATCCCAATCGGCCATCGGCCAGGAGATGACCAGCGAATCCACGGCGGCCTTCGCAGTGCCGGGATAATCGGGCCGCGCCAGCGCACGGGCGAAGCCGAAGAGATCGCCGGGATGCACCACCCGTACCATGACCTGCTGGCCATCGGGCGTGACCTGGCTGACCTTCAGCCTGCCATGCAGCAGAAGATAGAAGGCAACCGCCTCGCCGCCCTGTTCGAAAACCGTATCGCCCGGAAGAATCCGCTGCGGTGTCGCACGCGTCATCAGACGCGCCAGCGCTGCCGGTTCCATCTTTCGGAACAGCGGAAGATTTCGCACAAGGGAGATGTCGATCACTACGCTTTGCGCCTTCACTCCGACCTTCCCCTTCGGTGCCGCAAAATGAGGCAAAAGCAAAGCGTTGTCTTCATCCCCGTCCAAATTGGCAGACCGGGGCAGCCCTCAGCCGGTTTCGCGCACCAGGCGGACCCCCAGATTGGCGGGCGGCACACCGACCGAACAGCCGCCAGATTTCGGATCGCGGACAAAATCGGTTATGGCGGCGCGGTGCAGTCCCTCCGCAATGTAGATCCCGCAACTGTCGGCTTCGCGCAGGATGTTGCCCGCGGCGTCGATCTCGCCCCGGCGCAGGCAGGTCGAGGTCCATTCCCAGACTGCGCCGCCTATGTCATGAACGCCCAGCGAGTTGACATTCAGGCTGCCGACCGGGCGGATTTCGCGGTCGAGATCGCGGCTTCGCGCCGATTCCACCGCATATTCCGCGAGCCACAGCGCGGCAGGGTTGTTCGGATCGCTCTCCACCCCCAGCGCATCGTCACGAAACATCTCGGCCGCAGCATGGGCCCATTCGACATCGGTTGGCAGCCGCCAGGTCTCACCGGTCGCGTCGGAAAGCCAGGCGGCATAAGCTTTGGCATCATACCAGTTCACCTCCGTGACCGGCAGGTCGGGATTGTCCATCCCGCTGCCCGGAACGGCACAGGCCCCGGCCGTGACACAGACCTGCCACTGGCCATTGCTGACCGCAGTTGCCATGATATCGACCGGCGCGGGGATCGAGACCAGGGCCAGCGGCGCATCGGCGGGAAGCCCGCCGCGCTGCCAGTCGCCATCCAGCCGATGGAGGAAAGGCGCAGGCTCCAGCCGCACCAGCGCCGGAATGCCCACTGCCGGTTTCGCCTCCGGCATCAGCAGATAGGACGCGACCAGCGCGATGCCGGTGACGGATACTGCCGCAACGGTCAGAAACAGGGCGGTGCGACGCATGGTGGATCCCCTGGGTCAAAGCGGCCCGTCGCAGCCTTGCCGCTGCGGCGGGCCGGGTCCGGCTCCCTGAGGCGGGGTCAGGATCGCCCCGCCCCTATCGAGCCGTCAGATCGGGCTCGGGGCCAGAACCTGCATCATCAGATCGTTGTTCCATTCGCCCTCAACGACCACATGCCCCGCGGCGCCAAGCTCGAAAGCCTCGATCAGATTGTGGTTCACATAGGCGTAGATCCCTGGCTGCTGGAAGGTATAAACCATCAGGCCGCCGGCACCGCCCGGGATGAACCAGGTCTCCAGCCCGACCTCGGGCGGATTGTTGAACTTGCCGGTCGCCCAGACATAATCGCCATGGCCGCCGATCAGGTGAGGCCGCGTGTCGCGATTCGCCTGAGAATGGACAAAGGCCACCGTCTCACCGACCTTCGACTTCATCGCATTGTCGCCGGTCAGCGCGCCCACCGCGCCGTTGAAGACCACATGCGTGGGCGTCAGCGTCCGCATCACCGCGGTAACATCCTCATAGCTTTCGCCGGGGCTGGCATATTCCTTCCATTTGCCGTTCTCGTCGCGCGGCACGTAGAAATCCTGCTCGCCGATGTAGTAGACCTTGTCATAGGTCACCGCCTCCCCGTCACGGCCCTTCAGCCCGTCGCGCGGCAGCACCATGATTGCGCCGTTCATGCCCGAGACCACATGGAACGCCACCATGCCCGGAGGGGCGCAGTGATAGACGAAGACGCCGGGCTTGGTCGCCTTCCAGCGCAGGATGGTTTTTTCGCCCGGGTTCACCTGGGTCAGCCCTCCCCCACCAAGCGCACCGGTCGAGCTGTGGAAGTCGATATTGTGCATCAACTCGTTGGTGTCGGGGTTGATCAGCGTCAGTTCGACATAGTCACCCTCATGCACCACCATCAGCGGCCCCGGCACGGTGCCGTTGAAGGTCGACGCCCAGTAGGTCGCGCCGCTGCTGTCGAGGGTGATCCTCTTCTCGATGATGCTCATCTCGAATTCGACCACTTTCGGGCCACCGGTCGCCACCTGCTCATGGTCGTGAACGAAAGGCGGATCGACCAGTTGCACCTTCACGCGCGGCAGGCTGGCAATGTCGGTCGCAGCGGCCGGGGTCAGCACCTCCTGGGCCTCGGCGGCGCCCGGACGAAGCTGGGTCATGGCTCCGGCAAAGGCGGCACCCGCAAGGATGGTGCGGCGGCTGACGGGAAGTGAGGTCATGGCAGGTTCCTTTCGCTCATGTCTCTGAAATCGAGCCGGGTCTGCTCCGGTCGAGTTGATATTACCCCGACCCGTCGCGGCCATCGTTGAGCCGGATCAAGCTCGGCCCGGCGAAAGGGTCATTTGCTTGTTGCAGCGCAAAGAGCGGAGAGATTTCCGCCCTAGCTGTTGGGGGAAACACCTCTGCCACCAAAAGGTTCCCGTCATGAGCGAATCAAGACGCCCTCGTATTCCGCGCGGCCTGAAACCGGATGGCGCCGCGATCTGGTCCTATGGTTTCCGGCCCTTCTTCCTTTTCGGCGCGCTCTGGGCGGCGCTGGCGATGACGCTGTGGATGGCCGCCCTTGCCCATGGCCTGCCGCTTGGCGGCGACTTCGGCGCGCCGCTGTGGCACGCGCATGAGATGGTCTTCGGCTTCGCCCCTGCCGTGCTTGCCGGCTTCCTGCTGACCGCGATCCCGAACTGGACGGGCGGCCTGCCGGTCTCGGGCCGGCCGCTGATCGGACTGGTGGCGCTCTGGCTTGCGGGCCGGATCGCGATGGGGCTTGCAGGGCTGACCGGAGTGCCCGTTGCATCGGTGCTGGATATGGCCTTCCTGCCGGTCCTGCTGGGGCTTTGCACGCGCGAGATCATGCGGGGTCGCAAATGGAATGACCTGAAAGTGCTGGGCGGCGTCACGGCAATCACTGTCGGCAATGTCGGTTTTCATGTCGCGGTGGCCCTGGACGGCGATCCGCAGCTTTGGCTCAGGTCGGCCATCACGGGCTATGTGGTGCTGGTCACCATCATCGGCGGCCGCGTCATCCCAAGCTTCACCCGCAACTGGCTGAGCCGGCGCGGGGTCTCCCTCCTGCCGGTGGCCTATGGCGGTTTCGACATGGGGGTGATCCTGTGCTCGGCCATAGCGCTGACGGCATGGGCGGCCCTGCCCGAGATGCCGTGGATCGTGCCGCTGGCGCTGCTCGCCTCGGTGCTGAATATCGCGCGGCTGGCGCGCTGGCGCGGCACCGCGGCAAGGGCGGAATGGCTGCTTCTGGTGCTGCATCTGGCCTATGCCTTCGTACCGCTCGGCTTTGTCGCTATCGCGCTGGCGGCGTCGGGCGTGCTCCTGCCGGTCTCCGCGCTGCATGTGCTGACGGTCGGCGTGATCGCCACCATGATGCTGGCGATGATGACACGTGCCACACGCGGCCATACCGGGCGCCCGCTTACGGCTTCGCGCTGGACGATGCTGTCCTATCTGAGCCTTTTTGCGGCGGCGCTGGCCCGCCCGCTGGCCGATATCGGCGACTGGCCCCGGCTGATGGAGGCTGCGGGTATGCTCTGGCTTCTCGCCTTCGCGCTTTTCCTTGCGGAATACGGCGGAATGCTGCTCCGGGTCAGGCGCACACCACGTGGTGAGGGGGTGTGAGCGGAAGACGACAAGCATTCCCGAAGGATCGCGCGGTATCCCCCGGAGGGCCGAAGGAAACGGCTGCCTGCTCCCTCGTCGCACAACAAAGGGCAGCACCCGACCGCGGGTGGACGCTGAGACGGTTGTGGTCCGCACTTTATGGCGTAGCCACGCCTAAGTTCGATTCCCGCGCCGGTGGTGACAAAGCGCCCACCCGTGCGGGCGGTCGAGCGCTAGCCCGGTGGCGCTTACGCGCCTTGTTTCGGGCCGAGGTGGGCTCACCCGGGGTTCTGTGGGCGCGGCGCGCGCTGTTCCGGGCAGGGATGGGTTCACACCGTGAAGTGCCGGCCAAGACAATCCTCGATCACCGCCACTGCAGGCCGCCGGGCATGAGCCGGCCCGCGCCTCTGCCTCACGGCACCGGCTCCATCCGTTCCGGTGTCCAGGGCGGGTCCCATGTCAGGCGGACCTCGGCCATCGCCACACCTGCGATGGCAAGCAGCGCGGTTTCGACCCCCAGACGCAGCATCTCGGTCAGCGGGCAGCCGCGTGTGGTCGTGGTCATCGTGACATAGGCGGTCCCAGCTTCGAACCGGGCTTCATAGATCATGCCCATGGCAACCAGATCGCGCCCGGTTTCAGGGTCGATCACGCTTCGGAGCGCCCGGGTGATATCCGGTACCGCCTCAGTCATCACCAACCCCGGCCCGGATCAGCAGCCGGTAGACATCGCCCGAAGGCGCGAAATTCCCCGCCCATTCATGGCCACGCTGCGCCAGTTCGGGAAAGAGAAACATCGGCTCGCGATCGAGAAGCGCGAAGAGAACCTCGCCCGGCGCAAGCGCCGTGATTTCTTCGAGGATCCGCACCATCGGCTCGGGCGGCATCAGACCGGTCAGGTCAAGCTCGCGCGCCGGGTCGGGCCAGAGCCCCGCGCCGGGGGTAGAGCCCGGAGCCATCCCCGCCTCGGGGCCAAACCCCGGTGCCGGCGTGAAGAGAACCTCCCAGACGCCATCCGCGCGCTGACGATCCTCACAGCCGAAACCGTGATTGGCCATGACGCCGAACAGCGGCGCAGGTCGGAACGGGGCCAGCAGACGCAGCGCCTGCCCCTTTGCCAGCGCATCGACAGCGGCCATGATGGCACCAAAAGGCTCCTCGCCGCGCTGGAGGATCAGGCGGATGTCAAGCTCAAGGGGATCGGGCCGGGAGGGATCGGGAGGTGTCATGATCGGGCCTCTGCGCGGGCGCGGGAAAAGGTGAAGGGCAGTACCAGATGGGGAAGACAGGCGGGGCGTTCGGCGGGCTCCAGATGCGACAGATGCCGGATCGCGATCAGTTCCCGCATGACCCCAAGCGCGCCGAGGGTCAGCAGGAGCACCGCGAACAGGAAGCCGCCAGAACTGCCCAGCAGCAGGGCAAGGCAGCCAACGACCGTCCCCACAGACCAGAAGGCAAGACCGGATGCAACCGCTCTCGCATCGCTCAGCTTCTGGACCACTGGCACCGGCTGGCGTCCGATGCGGGGAGCGAAAATCTGGACCCAGGTCAGGAAGCTGACGATCTTGACCATCTGCGCCAGCGTCAGCAGCGACAGCCACCCCACCAGCGCCACGAAGACCGCGGCCTCCGCCCAGACCCCGCCGAATTGCCAGCCCGGCACGATAAGCAGGGCGGCAAGGGCGAGAAACAGCAACCCCATGCGGCTCCAGAGCATGTTCGCCTCGGGCACGGGGCGACGGCGGCTTCGCCACAGACGGGTGATCTCTCCCAGATAAATCATGGTCAGGGCCGGAACCAACCCGATGGCGACGCTCACCGCCCGGCCACCCGAACGCCCGGCCAGCAGCAGACATAGCGCCCACAGTGCCAGCGCGACTACAAGGACAGCCGTCAGGAAAACCGCCCGACGCACCATTCCACCCTGTTCAGGTGCAAGCAGGAACATGGCAAAGAGCTTGTAGCTCACCCCGAAGGCGGCAAGGCTCAGCCAGCCGCCGAGTCCGAGCAGCATATGCAGCGGCAGCGCCTCGGTCAGATCGACCGCAATCCGGGTGCCGGCGAGTGTCAGCGCCATCACCGCGCCGCTCAGCCAAAGCCCGCTCAACGCAACCATCGCGAGGACCACCAACCTGACCTCGGCAAGCCGCAGGCAGGCGCGGTGCAGCACCGTGGCGCCCACCGTCACCGCAACCAGCATGAAAGCGGCCCCGATCGAGAAGGGGCCCAGCAGAAACAACGGACGCAGCGCCTCGTGACCGTCGAGGGTCAGAAACCCCGCCGCCAGCGCCATGATGCCTGCCGATGAGAAGGCCAGCGCCGGCAGGGCAAGGCCCGGAAAGGCCAGCGGACGCGCGGCCAGCACCGGCACGAACTGGATCAGCGCGCCCAGCATGACCTGGCACAGCCAGCCGAGCACGAAGAGATGCACGACCGCCATTCCGGCCCCGCGTGACCATTCCCCAGGCCCCGCCAGACCGAACAACGCCATCGCGCAGGCCCCGAGCAGGAACAGCAGCGCCGATCCGAACCACGCCATGGTCCAGCGCGAGAGAGACTTGCCCGGCATCGCGATTCTCCGGAAATCTGTCCTTGGGAAGATACATCCTCGCCAGAGGCTTTCCTTGCTCCCGCACAAAGAAACCGCGTGTTGCGGCACGGGATCAATGGTGCCAACGGCAGGGCAAGCAATCATCTGCGCACCGCAGGGGCACCATGCCGGCTCCGACGAACAGAACTCGATGGCGTCGCGAAGATGAAGAAGAAGCCTGCCGGCGTCCGTGGCGCTGGCGATCCGATCCCGAGCCAAGTGACAACCAACCACGCCCCCGTTCCTGCCATGCGATCAAGCGCCCGGGGTGAGCAGCAGCACCTCGTGCCGCTTCATGGTGCCCTGCCGTCCAGTCTGCGGCCCCGGCTCAGGCTTGCCGACGAGGAACGAGGAACTCCCAGCGTGAACACCCGAACGCGGGGCGCCACCCGGTATGTGTTCTGGCGTGCCATTTTGCGTTGGTAAGGGGGGTATCGGCGTGCCATTTTGACCGCCCTGAAGTTCTGTCAGACCGTTCGTTGCTGGGCAGCGAACGGAGGGAGGGATGAAGCGTGTGTCGGCCGCTTCGATGGCTTCCACAGCGTGCCTGCTTCCGTGTCGAAGACCTGCACCGTGCGGTTTGACAACAACTACTCGGTCCTGGCCACGGCGGTCGGACGTCCGGTGGACCGGCAAGATGGAGGGGTGGTCGGCGAACATGCCCGCACCTTCGGGCGGGGCAAGACGGTCTCTGATCCATGGCATCATGTGCCTGTTCCGGCACGTAAACCGGGGGCGCTGCGCAAGGGTGCCCCCTTCAGGGACTTGGGTTCTCCCACCCGCCATGGCCGCGATCCAGCGCAAGCTGAAGGGCGGCCATGATAGCGATCGGCAGATGGTCCAGATCCTGAGCTGCGTGCCTGATGACGGGCTGCAGGCTGTCGAAACCGCGTGTCGGGAAGCCGTGGCTCTTCGCCGGACCGCCACGCGGCGGCGACCGCGCTGCGTTCATGTATTCTCTGATCGTCACCGCCAAGATGAACGACGTCGATCCTCAGGCATGGCTGGCAGATGTTCCGGCCCGGATGCCCGGCATCGTCGTCTCACGCCTCCCGGAACTCCTCCCGTGGAATTGAAAAGCCGCCCGAACCGCGAAAGTCACCTGACCGCGGCCCAGGCCGGATGCTTGCACCTGACATCATTCCGAAGCTGGTCATCCAGAACGATACGTTGATGATGGTGGCTGGCGGCGATCTGGTCCGAAGCGAGGGAATAGCGAACCGGATCGGCTGCGATGTTGGCCGAAGATACCTTCCGTTCGGCTCGGGCGATCTGGTGTTGAAGCTGTGCTACCGCGCCCGGCAACAGCTTCATGGCAGTCCTGCGATCCGGCCCGAGGGGTTCCCGCAACTCGCTCTTGCCGACGATAGCACGAAGGTCTTTCGGCACAACCAGCCGGGCGAAGAATCTGCCGTCACGGTTCAGAAGGTATCGTTGTGCGCCAGCCATCACAGACCCATTTTGTAACATGGTTTGTAACAGCGAAACGCAAAATCCCCAGCAAAACAAGGCATTTCCTTATTTTGCCGGGGAAATGATGGTGGGCGATAACGGATTTGAACCGCTGACATCTTCGATGTGAACGAAGCGCTCTACCGCTGAGCTAATCGCCCGGTGCGGGGTGTTTAGCTTCACTCCCCGGTCTCTGCAACCCCCTCGGACTCAAGTTTTTTCGCGGGTTTGCCGGCACTGTCGCGCTTGAACTTCACCACCAGCAACTCGCTGTCGCCGATTTCCTTCTGGCGGTTGACCTTCGCCCGGCCGAGCGGCGGCAGATTCAGCCCCTGACCCTTGCTGAGCGCTTCGCCGATCACGGCGAGGGTCGCCTCGACTGCGGTACGGGTCTCTTTCTTCTTGCCGGCAGTCCGGGTCAGGACCGCCTCGACCAGATCCTTGACCCGCAGCGCCTGCATGGCCGGCCGTGCCTCGGCCGGCTGAACGGGCGCCGGGTCGGAAGGCGCAGCAACCGACGCGGCTTTCGGCTTCGGGCCGCGACTCTTGGCGGCGGTTGATCTGGGGGTGGTCTTCTTCGGGGCAGCGGTTTTCGCTGCGGAAGGCTTTGTCGCCATGATCCTCTCCGGGGTTTCCATCATGGAAACGACAATACGGCATTATTTTCCGTTTGCAAACAGCAGGATGAGCTGTTCAGAAAAGGGAAAAGGGGCGCGGAGGCGCCCCCTTCCACGGCCGCGCGGGCCCGGTTCAATGTGCAAGTTGCCCGGCCTGCGGCTCACCCGAGGTCTTGCGGGCCGCAGCAGCGGCTTCTTCCGCCGCCTCGTCCCATTCCACGGGCTCGGGCTGGCGCACCAGCGCCTGCTGCAGCACCTCGCGCACATGGCTGACCGGGATGATGGTCAGGCCTTCCTTCACATTGGCCGGAATCTCGACCAGATCCTTGGCGTTATCCTGCGGGATCAGCACCGTCTTGATGCCGCCGCGCAGCGCCGCCAGCAGCTTCTCCTTCAGCCCGCCGATGGCCAGCGCATTGCCGCGCAGCGTAACCTCGCCCGTCATCGCGATGTCCTTGCGGACCGGGATCCCCGTCAGGACCGACACGATGGAGGTCACCATGGCAAGGCCCGCGCTCGGCCCGTCCTTGGGCGTGGCGCCTTCCGGGACGTGGACGTGAATGTCGATCGCCTCGAATTTCGGCGGCTTCACCCCGATTTCCGGGCTGATCGAGCGCACGTAGCTTGACGCCGCCTCGATCGATTCCTTCATCACATCGCCCAGTTTCCCGGTCGTCTTCATCCGGCCCTTGCCCGGCAGCTTCAGCGCCTCGATCTGAAGCAGATCGCCGCCGACGCTGGTCCAGGCGAGGCCGGTCACCACGCCGACCTGATCCTCCTGCTCGGCCAGACCATAGCGGAAACGCTGGACACCGAGATATTCCTCGGCCTTGGCCGGATCGACCGAAACCGATTTCGCGGTCTTCTTCAGGATCTCGGTCACCGCCTTACGCGCGAGCTTGGCAATCTCGCGCTCAAGGTTCCGCACGCCCGCCTCCCGTGTGTAGTAGCGGATGACGTGGTTCAGCGCCTCGTCCGAGATCTCGAACTCGCCTTTCTTCAGACCATTGGCCTCGATCTGCTTGGGCAGCAGGTGATGGCGCGCGATCTCGCGCTTTTCATCCTCGGTATAGCCCGCAAGGCTGATGATCTCCATCCGGTCGAGCAGCGGTCCCGGCATGTTGTAGCTGTTGGCCGTGGTCAGGAACATCACGTTCGACAGGTCGTATTCCACTTCCATATAGTGGTCCACGAAAGCCGCGTTCTGTTCCGGATCCAGCACCTCCAGCATGGCCGAGGCCGGGTCGCCGCGGAAATCCTGCCCCATCTTGTCGATTTCATCGAGCAGGATCAGCGGGTTGGTGGTCTTGGCCTTTTTCAGTGCCTGGATGATCTTGCCGGGCATCGAGCCGATATAGGTGCGCCGGTGGCCACGGATCTCGGATTCGTCACGCACGCCGCCCAGGCTGATGCGGATGAACTCGCGCCCGGTAGCCTTCGCCACCGAACGGCCAAGCGAGGTCTTGCCGACGCCCGGGGGGCCGACGAGGCAAAGGATCGGCCCCTTGAGCTTGGCTGAGCGCGCCTGCACCGCCAGATATTCGACGATGCGTTCCTTGACCTTCTCCAACCCATAATGATCCGCGTCCAGCACCTTCTGCGCTGCAATCAGATCCTTCTTGACGCGCGACTTCACGCCCCAGGGCACGCCGAGCAGCCAGTCGAGATAATTGCGCACCACCGTTGCCTCGGCGCTCATCGGGCTCATGGATTTCAGCTTCTTCAGCTCGCCCTCGGCCTTCTCGCGCGCCTCTTTCGACAGTTCGGTCTTTCGGATACGCTCTTCCAGTTCGGTCAGTTCGTTCTGGCCTTCCTCGCCATCGCCGAGTTCCTTCTGGATCGCCTTCATCTGCTCGTTCAGATAGTATTCGCGCTGGGTGCGTTCCATCTGCGACTTCACACGGGATTTGATCTTCTTTTCCACCTGAAGGACGGACATCTCGCCCTGCATGTGGCCATAGACCTTCTCCAGCCTCGTGGCCACGTCGAGTGTTTCGAGCAATTCCTGCTTCTGGGCGATGGGAATTCCCAGATGCCCTGCCACCAGATCGGCAAGCCGCGCCGGTTCGCGGGTGTCCGAAACGGCAGCCAGCGCCTCTTCGGGGATGTTCTTGCGGATCTTGGCGTAGCGCTCGAATTCCTCGGCCACGCCGCGCAGCAGCACATCCACCGCCGACTGCTCGCCCAGGGTTTCGTCCAGCGGCTCTGCCCGCGCCTCGAAGAACGAGTCGTTTGACAGGAAATCGGTGATCCTCACCCGGCTCTTGCCCTCGACCAGCACCTTCACGGTGCCATCGGGAAGTTTCAGCAACTGCAGCACATTGGCCAGAACACCGGTGCGATAGATACCTTCGGCGCCGGGCTCGTCCACGGTGGGGTCGATCTGGCTGGACAGCAGGATCTGGCGATCCTCGGCCATGACCTCCTCGAGCGCCCGCACCGATTTCTCGCGGCCCACGAAGAGCGGTACGATCATGTGGGGGAACACCACGATGTCGCGCAGCGGCAGGACCGGATAGGATTGGGAGATATGATCGCTCATGCGCGTATCCTTGGATCTGGCGGGAAGGCCCCGACCCCGACCATCGGCAGCCCGGATTCCCCCTTTCGGTCTATCTATCTGGGGGGTGGCTCTGCCGCTGTCAACATCGGGCGCCTCACATTCGCATCCAGCGGATATCCGGGACCGGCTGGAGGGGTCGGGCGCAGCGGAGCCCTGTTGAAGATTGTCACCCCGTGGCGGTAGCCAATTCCTGCTTCCCGGACGAATCTGCCCTTGACCTCCCGGTCCGCAATACCCTCTGCGACAGAGGGTGGCGCCCGACCGCGGGTGGGCGTTCCGACGATCGCAGCCGTCACTTTATGGTGACACGCCCGCCGATGATTGATCCCCGCGCCAATGTCACCATAGCGCCCGCCCTCGCGGGCAGCCGGGCGCTGTCCGGGCCGCTTGCGCGGCTGTTCCGGGCGGGGGGACGGGCTCCCACGGTGCCTGGGTGGGGGCGCCGCGCGGAGGCTAGATGAATGCACATGGGAAAGCCTGGATACCGACCTCTCCTTCAAATCGGCTCGATATCACCCTCGGCGCGGCGGGCGCGGAAATCGTCGGCAAAGGCCGCCAGCCGCCCTTCGGTGATGGTGTCGCGCAGGCCCTGCATCAGTTCCTGATAGTAATGCAGATTGTGCCAGGTCAGCAGCATGGAGGAAATGATCTCCTGTGCGCGGAAGACGTGGTGCAGATAGGCGCGGGAGTAGCTCCGACAGGCCGGGCAGGTGCAATCCTCGTCCAGCGGGCGCGGGTCGTCTTGATGGCGGGCATTCTTGATGTTCACCTGCCCACGCCGCGTCCAGGCCTGTCCTGTGCGCCCCGATCGCGAGGGCAGCACGCAATCCATCATGTCGATGCCGCGCTCGACCGCGCCCACGATGTCATCGGGCTTGCCGACGCCCATCAGGTAACGCGGCTTGTCCCCGGGCAGAAAGCCCGGCGCGTAGTCCAGCACGCCGAACATCGCCGCCTGCCCTTCGCCGACCGCAAGCCCGCCCACCGCGTAGCCGTCGAAGCCGATCACCTTCAACGCCTCGGCTGATTCCTCGCGCAATTCCCGTGTCACACCGCCCTGCATGATACCGAAAAGCGCATGTCCCGGCCGGTCGCCGAAGGCATCCCGGCTCCGCCTTGCCCAGCGCATGGAAAGCCGCATGGATTTCGCCACCGTCTCCTCATCGGCGGGCAGGGCCGGGCATTCGTCGAAACACATCACGATGTCGGAGCCGAGATGCTTCTGGATCTCCATGCTGCGCTCGGGCGAAAGCATATGCCGCGAGCCGTCGACATGGCTGGCGAACTGCACCCCGTCCTCGCTGAGCTTTCGCAGGCTGGCAAGGCTCATTACCTGAAAGCCGCCCGAGTCGGTCAGGATCGGGTGCTCCCAGTTCATGAAGCGATGCAATCCGCCGAGGCGCGCGATCCGCTCTGCCCCCGGCCGCAGCATCAGGTGGTAGGTATTGCCCAGCAGGATATCGGCCCCGGTCGCCCGCACGCTTTCCGGCAACATCGCCTTCACGGTGGCGGCGGTGCCGACCGGCATGAAGGCGGGGGTGCGGATCTCTCCCCTCGGGGTGGTGATCGTGCCGGCACGGGCGGCCCCCTCGGTCGCGTGGATCTGGAAGGCGAATCGCTTGGCCATGTCTTTCTCCGGTCTTGCCGGGCCTTGATAGGCGAAACAGCGCGGATGCCAAGCCTCAGGGCAGGACATGCAGCCAGAACCAGATCGTGCCGATGGAGACAGCGGTAGCCAGCAGCACCGCCGAGGCGCTCACCCGCTTCGCAACGCCGTAGAAATGCGCGAAGAGATAAGCGTTCACCCCCGGCGCCATGGCAGCGGTCAGCACGGCAGATCGCAACTGCCCGGTGGTCAACCCGAAGACCCGCGTGCCGAGCAGCCATGTAAGCGCGGGATGCAGAAGCAGCGACAGCGCGACGACCATTGCGATGGCGCGCCCGTCGCCCTCGGGGTGGTAGCGGCGGAGCACGCCGCCGAGCCCGAAAAGCGCGGTAGGGATCGCGGCGCCCCCCACCATCTTCAGGGCGCCGGAGGCGAAATCCGGCACCGGCAGGCCGCTCAGGTTCACCATGAGGCCGGCGCAGATACCCAGCACCATCGGCTGGCTGAAGATCGCCCGCAGCACCTGCCGCGCCAGCTTGCCGGCAGGCAGGTCAAGGCCATGGCTGCGCGTCAACTCCATCAGGGTGATGCCAGCGGCGTAAAGGAGGGGCGAATGGGTCGCGATGATGGCGTAATTGGCATCCAGCGCGTCAGGGCCATAGGCGCGCTCGGTGATCGGCACACCAAGCAACAGCGAGTTGGAGAACAGGCAGGCGAAGCCGATCGCCACCGCATCCGCCCCCGGCCGCCCCAGAAGCCGCGCGCCGAGAATGCCGAGACCGAAGCTCGAAAACGCGCCGATATAGAAGCTGGCGAACAGCCCGGTATCGAAGGCCGCCGCCAGATCCAGCCGCGAGATCGACAGGAACAGCAGCGCCGGCACTGCGAAAATCTGGGCAAAACGCATCAGCCCGTCTACCGCCGCATCCGGGAAAAGCCCGGCCCGCGCCGCTGCCCAGCCAGCGCCGATCACCAGAAAGACCGGCAGGATGACGTCGATCAGCGCATTCATCGCACCGGCAGCTCGATCCGCATCCCGTCATGGGCCGGTGTGACCCGGGCGGGAAGCTCGACGCAGAGCGTCTCGTAATCCAAGTCGAGATGCATATTGGTCAGCACCGCACGCTGCGGCTTCGCCCGCGCGATCCAGTCCAGAGACATCGCCAGATGGGCATGGGTCGGATGCGGCTTGCGCCGCAGCGCATCGACGATCCAGACATCCAGCCCGCTCAGTTGCGGCCAGCTTTCCTCGGGGATCGCCACCGCATCGGGCAGATAGGCCAGCCCGCCAATGCGAAACCCCAGCGCATCGACCGAGCCGTGATCGGCGCGGAATGGCGCCAGCGTCACCGCCCCCCCCGCGCCCTCGATCACGAAGGGGCCGTTGATGGTGTGGAGATCGAGGATCGGCGGATAAGGCGAATCCGCCGGCTGCACGAAGGCATAGCCGAACCGGTCGATCAGCGCGCCCTGCGTCGGCCCGTCGGCCCAGACCGGCAGGCGGCGGCGCAGATTGAACACGATCTGGCGCAGATCGTCGATGCCATGCACATGATCGGCATGGGAATGAGTATAGGCCACCGCATCCAGCGTGCCGATGCCCGCATCCAGCAGTTGTTCGCGCATGTCGGGCGAGGTGTCGATCAGCACCCGCGTCACCCCACCCTCCCCAATCCGCTCGACCAGCAACGAACAGCGGCGGCGACGGTTCTTCGGGTTGGCCGGATCGCAATCGCCCCAGTCACCGCCAAGCCGGGGCACCCCCCCGGACGAGCCGCAGCCGAGGATGGTGAAGCGATACATCAGGCCGCCCCACCCGCTGCGGCCTTGTGAAACAGCCGGTCGAAATTGGCGGTGGTGGCGGTGGCGAATTCCTCGACGCTCACTCCGAAGAGGGCGGCGCCGGTCACTGCTGTGAAGGCGGTGTAGGCCGGCTCGTTTCGCTTGCCGCGCCGAGGGACGGGGGCGAGATAGGGGCTGTCGGTTTCCAGAAGGATCCGCTCCAGCGGCGCAGCCGCGAAGATGTCGCGCAATTCCTGCGACTTGGGAAAAGTGACGATCCCGGACATCGACAGGTAAAAGCCCAGATCCAGCGCCGCCCGCGCGAGGCCCGCGCCTGACGAGAAACAGTGCATCACGCAGGAATAGGGCCGGCGGCGATAACCTTCGGTCAGGATCGCCGCCATATCCTCATCCGCCGCGCGGGCATGGATGATCAGCGGCAGCCCGGTTTCCTGCGCCGCCTCGATATGAAGCCGCAGCGAGGCTTTCTGCACCTCGGCGCTGTCGGCGGTGTAGTGATAGTCAAGCCCCGTCTCACCGATGCCGACGAATTTCGGATGCCGCGCCAGCGCCACCAATTGCTCGACGGTGACGAGCGGTTCTTCGGCGGCGCTCATCGGATGGGTGCCGGCGGCGTAGAACACGCCCTCGAAATCTTCTGCAATGGCGCGCACCCGCGGCTCGTTCCCGAGCTTCGTGCAGATCGTCACCATCCGGCGCACCCCGGCGGCACGGGCACTTTCGACGATACGCGCCATCTCGCCCTCGAAATCCGGAAAGTCGAGATGGCAGTGGCTGTCCACGATGTCAGGCAGGGTCATGCATCACCGGGCGGCGAGCGTGGCCGCAGTCTGTTCGATCTGGAGCAACATATCCATGAGAAGCGCTGCAGGGTCAAGGTTGACCGCCTTGCCGCGCCGCGCCCGCGCCGACAGGCTCTGGGCCAGTTCCGCCCACCTCCGCGCAGCCCATGGATCGGGCGAGAGGCGTTGCAGCAGCGCCGCCTCCCCCCGTCCGGCCTCAAGCGGCAGGACACCGGTGGTGCCGGAGCGGGCCAACCGGGCCAGCAAAAGGTCGATCAGCGTCACCGCAAGGTCGAAGTGCTGCTCGCGGCCCTTGCCGCTGCCGCTTTCCGACAGCGCCAGCAGCTTCGCCCGATCCATGCGCGGCAGCCCGGAAAGAACCGCGAGCAGGTCTTCGTAAAACGCCATCCCGTCGAGATTGGCCAGACGGATCGCCGCTCCGACCGAACCGCCCGCAAGCTCCGCCATGGCCTGCGGATCCTCCGCAGGCGTGCCCGCCTGCTCCAGCGCCTGCGCCATTTGTTCGGCGGGCAGCGGCACCAGCCGCAATTCCCGACACCGCGAGCGGATGGTGGGCAGAAGCCGCGAAGGCTGGTGCGAGATCAGGAGGAACACCACCCCTGCGGGCGGCTCTTCCAGCAGCTTCAACAGTGCATTGGCCGCCTGCATGTTCATCTCGTCGGCACTGTCGATGATCGCCACCCGCCGCCCGCCATCGGCGGCGGAGAGCGCGAAGTAATCCTTCAGCCTGCGCACCTCGCCGACGAGTATCTCCTGCGCCGGCATGGTCTCGGTCAGGTTCAGCCCACGCCGGAGCAGATAGAGCCCGGGCTCCGACAGCGCGACCAGCCGGCGGGCGACCGGATGATCATCGGGAATGTCCAGCGTCTCAGGCGGCGGCGGGGCGAACATGCCGCCGTCATCTTCGGGCACGGCCAGCAGGAAGCGCGCCAGCCGCCAGGCGAGCGTGGCCTTCCCCACCCCGCGCGGTCCGGTGATAAGCCAGCCGTGATGCAACCGCCCGGCCCGGAAGCTGGAAAGGAAGCTCTCCTGCGCCGCCTCATGCCCGACCAGCCGCACCGTCTCGCGCGGATGGGGGGCGCCCTCCACACGATCGGGTTCGGGAAAATCGCCAAGAAAGACCGATGGCATGTCAGACCCCGAGATGGGCGCGGACCGTCGCCAGCACCTCTGCCGCCACCGCCTGCGGATCGCGGGCGCCGTCGATCACCCGGAACCGCCCGGGATGACTGGCTGCAAGCGCCAGAAAGCCGTCACGCATCCGCCGCTGCAAGCCCTGCCCCATATCCTCGAACCGCTGCTCGGCGCCCTTGCGGGCAAGGGCGCGGGACAATCCGACCTCGGGGTCGATGTCGATCAGCACCGTCAGGTCCGGCTCCACCCCGATCATCAATGCGTGCAGCGCCTCCACCAGAGAGGCCAGATCGCCACGCGAGATGCCCTGATACATGCGCGAACTGTCGGCGAAGCGATCGGTGATCACCACCTCGCCCCGCGCCAGCGCCGGGCGGATGGTCCTTTCCAGATGATCACGACGGGCGGCGGTGAAAAGCAACAACTCCGTCTCGGCCGACCAGCGGTCGGGATCGCCCTCCAGCACCAGCCGGCGGATCTCTTCGGCGCCAGGGCTGCCGCCGGGCTCGCGGGTCAGTGTCACCGGCCGTCCGAGGCCCCGCAGCGCCTCGGCCAGAAGGCGCGCCTGCGTGCTCTTGCCCGAGCCGTCGATGCCCTCGAAGCTGAGGAAACGGCCCCCCGCCATCAGCTTGCGGTTGCCCCGGACGAGAGCACGCGGTGGAACAGATCCTGCGCGGCGATGATCAGCTTGCGGGCGAGCCCCGCCTTCGGCACGGCAGTTTCGGCGACCAGCGGCACCCGCGCTTCCGGAATGCCGGGGATATGCACCACCAGTTCCGCCACTTGCGCGCCTGCGGCCACCGGCGCCGCGACCGGGCCGCGATAGACCACCTCCGCCGTCATCTTCTCATGCGCGCCCGCCGGGATCAGCCGCGAGACATCCTCGACCGGCACCAGCCCGACCCGATCCACCTCGCCGTCCCAGACCTCGGCCTCGGCGATGCGGGCGCCGGCGCGGGCCACGGTCTTCATGGCGAATTCGCGAAAGGCCCAGTTGGCGATGCGCTCGCTTTCCTCGGCACGTGCACGTTCCGAGGGCAGACCCGCAAGGACGAAGACGATGCGCCGCCCGCCCTCATGCACCGCCGAACCGACAAGGCCGTAGCCCGCCTCCTCGGTATGGCCGGTCTTGAGCCCGTCAGCCTTCCAGTCGCCGCCCTGGATACGCAAAAGCGGGTTACGGTTCTGGCTGTTGGCGGGAACCCGGCCCTTGTAGCTGTATTCGGTCAGCCCGAAATACGGATAGTATTCGGGGAATTCGGTAATCATGCGCACGGCCAGAAGCCCGAGGTCATGCGCGCTCATCCGGTGGTCCGGCGCGGGCCAGCCCGAGGCATTGGTAAAGGTCGAGCTCTCCATTCCCAACTCATGGGCGCGCTCGGTCATGCGGCGGGCGAAGGCGTCCTCGCTGCCGCCCATCCCCTCGGCCACCACCACGCAGGCGTCATTGCCCGAATTGATGATGATGCCATGGATCAGATCTTCCACCGAAGGGCGGTCGTCGGGCTTCACGAACATCTTGGAGCCGCCCATCTTCCACGCCTTTTCCGATACCGGGAAAGTGGTGTCCTTGGCATAGCGTCCATCCTGCAACGCCTCGAACAGCATGTTCAGCGTCATCAGCTTCGACATGGAGGCGGGCGGGATCGAGGTATCGGCATTCTTGTCGAGCAGCACGGTCCGGGTGGTCACGTCATAGACCCAGGCAGCGGTGGCCTGGGTTTCGAACGCCTGCGCCGGGGCGCTCAGCAGCACGAGGGCAAGAACGAGGCGAAGGCGCTTGATCATGGCTCGGATCCCTGTCTTGGGGAAGGCGGGGCCGCCCGGTCCCACCCTGAGGTCATTTCGAAAGGAAATAGGCATCGGTGAAGCCCAGCGACTTCACTTGTGCGAGAAGAGCCGTCCGGTCGCCTCCCGAAGCGGTGACCGACCAATGCGCCTTGCCCTGGGTCTGACCGGGCCGGATCTTCGCCGCGACCCCGGCCTTACCCAGCGCATCGGCGGCGCGCCGTGCATTGGCCTCGATCGAGAAGATGCCGATCTGCACCACATGCGCGCCACCCGGCACGCTGGCCGGCTCCGCGACGGCAAGAGTGGAGGGCGCCTTGTCGAGGGGCGCCACGGCGATCGGCCCGCCGGCAACGGGTTGCGCCCCGGTGGCCAGGGCCGGCTTGCCGTCGGAGACCGGGGTCTCGCCCACCACGGTTTCCGACGCATCCAGCAGCGGTCTCGCCGCATCGGCCCGTGGGGCCGCATCCTCGCGCCGCAGCGCGGTTACGTTGATCCGCCCCGGCTGTCCGGCCTGCAAGCCCAGGGCCGCCGCCGCGTCCGACGAAATCTGCAAGGCCGGCCCCGGATTTGCCTGCGCGCGGTGGAACAGCGCGCCAATCACGAACTTGCCGTTCGCCGGATTGCGCAGGATCACCCGCTCCGGGTCCTTTGCGGTGGCAGAGGCCACCCAGACGCCACCGAGCGAGGGACGGCCGTCCCACAACGCCGTGTCGGTGGTCTGAAACGCTTCCGGCGCCTCGACATCGCGGTCGACCAGCCGAACCGAAGTTGCGGGCTTGCTGGCCGGCTGCGCCGCCGCACCCGCCTTCGGTTGCGCCGCGAAGGGACCACCCTCTTCGACACAACCCGCCAGCGCGCCGATCAAAACCGCCCCCCGGACCAGATGCCTGATCGCTGCCCCTGCCATTCGCGCCCCCGTCTTGCGACCTTCTTGCGTGCCGCGCTGCCCTGATCGTCTCTTCCGCCCGCAGCGACTGCGAGGTGCGCGCATCATACCGGCAGGAGACGGTCGAGAAAAGGGCTGCGGACGGCTTCCGCAGAAAATGGCGCCGGGAGAGAGCCGGGCGCGGCGAAGCGGTTGCGCCGCGCCTCCCCGGCAGCCATATCCGACGGGCGCGACAGAAGGGGCAGGCCATGGCCGGGACGGGAAATTTCGGGCTGCGATTCGACAACAGCCACATCCGAGATCTGCCCGGCACTTTCCTGCCGCAGCCTCCGCACAAGGCCCCGGCGCCCACACTTCTGCAGTTCAACGCAGCCTTGGCAGAGGAACTGGGCGCCGACGTGCCGGCGCTGGAGGCGCGGGCCGTCGATCTCTTCAGCGGCAACCTGCTGCCCAACGGGGCCGAGCCGGTAGCGCAAGCCTATGCGGGGCATCAGTTCGGCGGCTTCTCGCCGCAGCTCGGCGACGGCAGGGCGGTGCTGCTTGGCGAGGTGATCGACCGGCAGGGCCGGCGGCGCGACCTCGCGCTGAAGGGCTCCGGCCCCACTCCATTTGCCCGCAATGGCGACGGGATGGCTGCGGTGGGGCCAGTCCTGCGCGAATATCTGATGGGGGAGGCCATGGCGGCTTTGGGCGTGCCGACCTCGCGCGCGCTGGCGGCGGTGGCGACCGGGGCGCAGGTGCTGCGCGGCCGCGCCCTGCCCGGCGCGGTGCTGGCGCGGATTGCGGCAAGCCATCTGCGGGTCGGCACGTTCCAGTTCTTCGCCGCCCGGGGACAGTATGATCAGGTGCGCCGGCTTGCTGACTACGCCATCGCCCGCCATCATCCGCAGGCGGCGGAGGCGGAGAACCGCTATCTCGCGCTGTTCGATGCGGTGGCTGTGGCGCAGGCGCGGCTGGTGGCGCAGTGGATGGGCCTTGGCTTCATCCATGGCGTGATGAACACCGACAATATGACGATTTCGGGCGAGACCATCGACTACGGCCCCTGCGCCTTCATGGAGGGCTACAGCCCCGGCACGGTGTTTTCCTCGATCGACCGTCAGGGACGCTATGCCTATGGCAACCAGCCGCAGGTCCTCGGCTGGAACCTTGCCCGGCTGGCCGAGACGCTGCTGCCGCTATTCGACGCCGACGAGGCGCGGGCGGTCGATCTGGCCAATGCAAGGCTCGACCGGATCGCGGGGCTTTATGAGGCGGAATGGCTGCGGATCATGCGCCGCAAGCTCGGGCTGGAAGGCGAAGCAGCGACGGATGCAGCACTGGCCGAGGATTTCCTGGTGCTGATCGCCGGGGTAGACTGGACCCGCGCCTTCCGCGCCCTCGCTCCGGCGGTGCGGAACGACGGCGCGCTGCGGACTGTGCTGGCTAAACCGGCGGGGCGGGAGGAAGGCCCGCGGCACGTCCTGCCGGCCGACCCGGCGGGGCCGGAGCATTGGCTGCTGCGCTGGCGCGCCCGGCTGGCACCGGATGCCGGGGCGCGGATCGCAGCGGCAAACCCGGTCTACATCCCGCGCAATCTGCTGGTGGAAGAAGCGCTCGCAAATGCCGAGGCGGGCGATATGGCGCGCTTCGAACGGCTGCTCGCCGTGGTGGGCGTGCCTTTCACCGAGAGGCCGGGGCTGGAGGCTTATGTACTGCCCGCGCCCGAAGCTTTCGCCCGCGGCTTCCGCACCTTCTGCGGCACCTGAGGCAAGGCTGCCGGCGGACGGCATTTCGGCTTCCGCCCGGTGGCGCCCGCACCACTTTCGACACATGCACGGCGGCGAGGGCAGGCCAAAAGATCACCCGGCCGACCCTCGCCCCCTGCGCGACGGAAGGGCAGCACCCAAGCATGGACGGGCGCCGAGACAGCCGCAGTCCGCATTTTATCGCGCAACCATGCCCATGATTGATCCCGGGGCAGCGTCGTCAAGCACCCACCTGATGAGGCGGCGCGTTCCCCGCCTTGTTCCGGGCGGGGCAAGGCCCACATGAGGGGCGCATATGTCCGCTTGGGAAAACCGTCAGCCACAGAGGTCGCGGATCACTCGGTGGAAGGCGCGGACGCCGAGGGGGATCAGGCCGTCGGGGAAATCATAATCCGGGTTGTGCAGCGCGGGGCTCGCCTCGCCCGCACCAACCCAGGCCATGGCGCAGCGCGCAGTGGCCTTGAAGCGGCCGAAATCCTCGGAAGCGCGCAACGGCTCGCCCGGGATGAGCGGCAGGTTTTCCGCCGCGATGGCGGCGCGGAAAAGGCGTGTGGCTTCGGCATCGTTGGCGCCAGCCGCGAAATCGTCGTGCCAGTCATGGGCGAGGCTCAGACCATCGACGGCGGCCACCTCAGCGGCAAGGGCAAGCGCCTCGGCTTTCAGCGCCGCCATACGGTCATCGGTCAGGGTGCGCAGCGTGGCGCAAAGCGTGGCCTCGCCGGGGGTGATGCCGAAGACCGGCTCGCCCATGCGGATATGGGTGAGCGTGACGAGGCGGAAATCCGGGACAAGATCGCCGCCCCGCCCCAACGCTGAAAGGCCGGGGATCAGCCGCGCTAGCGCCATGGCGGGCGAGATCCCCTTATGCGGCTCCGCCGCGTGCGAGGTGCGCCCCGTCAACATCAGGCGCAGGCCCACCGAGGCACAACTGTTCGGCCCCGGCTCCAGCACGAAGCGGCCCTCGGGCAGGCCGGGCAGGTTGTGCAGAGAAAACGCCCAATCCGGCGCGATCCCGCCAAAGCACGGATCGGCGATCACGGCTGCAGCGCCGGAGCCGTCTTCCTCGGCCGGCTGAAAAAGAAGCACCACCTCACCCCGCGCCGGGCGCCCGCGGCCCATCAGCCGAGCGAGGCCGGCAAGGATGACGGCGTGGCCGTCATGGCCGCACAGATGCCCTCTGCCCGGATGGGTGGAACGCCAGGGCCGGCCCGGCAACTCCTCGATCGGCAGCGCGTCAAGCTCGGCGCGGATCATCACCCGCGGCCCGGAGCCGGCGCCGCGATAGACCAGCGCCACGCCATGGCCGCCAAGGCCGGTCAGCACCTGATCGGGCGCCGTATCGGCGGTAAACGCCCGCATGGCGGCGGCAGTCGCCGCCTCCTGCCCCGAAAGCTCTGGCGCGGCATGAAGCGCACGCCGCAGCGCGGTCAGCTCGGCGATATCGGCATTGGTCAGCATTCCTCAGCGCAGCGCCTGCCGCGCCGCGACGCGCTGCATCGTCTCGGCAATCTCGGTCCAGGCGCTGCGAGCCATGGAGCGGAACACCATGACCTCGAAACCGCTCTCCAGCCGCATCACCACCGCGTTCATGTGATTGAGCGGCGCACGGGCGGCACTGCCGGGCGGGAAGGCCGACGACCGCAGATCGATCGGCACGAGCCGCATCAGCGCCTCCGCCGCCATCGGGCCTTCCAGCCGCAACCCGGCCCAGCCATCCGACTGGTCGGTGATCGCGGCCGAGGGCGTGGCGAGCGGGGCATTGATGAGGAAGGCCTGGTCCCGCCCGGTCCAGACGATACGCGCCACCCCGCTCACCGCGAGTGTGTTCGGCGCGGGAAAGGCGAGACCCAGCGGCTTCAGCGCCTTGGTCAGCACCTTCTCCTGCCCGGCGAAGGGCGCCAGCGACAGAATGCTGTCATAGACCACCTCGGAGAGCGAGAGCGCCCCATGGGTGACGGGCCAAAGGCCGGAAAGCGGGGTCTTGGCAATGAGTTCAGGCACGCAGCTTCCCCCCTTCCCTGTCATGGAATACCGGATCGCACACTTCGCAGAGCACGTCGATCCCGCGCAGATGATCGACCAACCGCAAGGTCTGGCCATGGCGGGCGCGGCCGTCCTTCAGGAAGCCGAGCGCCAGCCACGAATTCAACGTGGGCGACCAGCAGGCCGAGGTGGTATAGCCCTGATCGTTCACTCGCTCCACCGTCTCGCCCGGCACGAAGAGATGCGCCCCGGAAGACAGCGCCTGTTCGGGGTCGAGCGGCCGCAAGCCCACCATTTGCTCGCGATCCGGGCCCAGCAAGCCGGGGCGGCGGCTCGGCCCCTTGCCGATGCAATCCTTGGCACCCAGCATCCGCTCCATGCCCACGTCGAAAGCCGTGACCCGGCCATGGATTTCGGCATGGGTGAGCAGGCCCTTCTCGATCCGGAGCACGTTCAGCGCCTCCATCCCGTAGGCGCCGCCACCCATGGTTTCGGCCCTCGCCAGCAGGTCGCGGAACAGCGCTTCGCCATAGCGCGCGGGCACCGCGATCTCGTAGCCGAGCTCGCCCGAGAAGGAGATACGGAAAAGCCGCCCCTTTACCCCCTGCACCCCTACACCGGCACAGCCCATGAAGGGCAGATCCGGCATGGTATCGAGCACCGAGGCCAGAAGCGCCCGCGCCTTCGGCCCGGCCACGGCGATCTGCGCCCAGGATTCGGTGACCGAGATGAAGCGCAGGTCCCAATCCGCACAAAACGCCTGATGCACGAAATCGAGATGCCGCATCACCTGGCCGGCGGCGGCGGTGGTGGTGGTGGTCAGGTAATGCGCCTCACCCAGCCGGGCGGTGGTGCCGTCGTCCATCACATGCCCGTCCTCACGCAGCATGAGGCCATAGCGGACCCGGCCCACCGGCAGGGTGGAGAAGGTATTGGCGTAGACCAGATCAAGGAAACGAGCGGCATCCGCCCCCTGAATGTCGATTTTGCCGAGGGTGGAGACATCGCAGACCCCCACCGCCCCACGCACCATGCGGACCTCGCGGTCGCAGGCGTCGCGCCAGGTCGCCTCTCCAGGGCGCGGGAAATAGGAGGGGCGATACCAGAGCCCGGCCTCGATCATCGGCGCGCCGCGCTCGACACTCGCCTGATGCGAGGTGAGCAGGCGTTGCGGCGCAAAGCCCGCACCACGCCCGCCCGCCCCGATCGCGGCGATGGAGACGGGAGTATAGGGCGGGCGGAAGGTGGTAGTGCCGGTCTCGGCAATAGTGCGCCCCGTCGCGTCGGCCAGCACCGCCAACGCCGCGACATTGGAATTCTTGCCCTGATCCGGCGCCATGCCTTGCGTGGTATAACGCTTCATATGCTCGACCGAGGCGAAATTCTCCCGCGCGGCGAGCCCCACGTCCTTCACCGTCACATCATTTGCGAAATCGAGCCAGGCACGCGCCCAGCGTCCGCCGGTGCCGGGCACCGACCAGAGCGGCTCGATGACATAGGGCGCATCCTCCGCCGCCGGCAGAGGCAGACCGGGTGCCTTGCGCCCCAGCGCCTCCAGCACCTCGCGCGCGGCGCGCTGGCCGGAGGCAAGACAGCCTGCGGTGGACATCACCCCCGCCGCAGCACCGGCCGGCGCCAGACCCGGCACCGCATTCGGCGCGGGGACAAAACCCGCCAGCGCCTCGTTCCACAGGGGCCGTCC
Organism: Gemmobacter sp.; assembly: GCA_031260425.1. Classification (GTDB taxonomy): domain Bacteria; phylum Pseudomonadota; class Alphaproteobacteria; order Rhodobacterales; family Rhodobacteraceae; genus Gemmobacter. The sequence goes on along the minus strand of JAIRJX010000041.1, from coordinate 3,542 downwards.
GCCCATATGGCTGGTCAGGTGCAGCGTCGGGTTCCAGCCCCCCGACACCGCCAGGCAATCAGTCTCGATCATCGAGATGCCGCCGCCGTGGCGGACGGTAATCTGGCTCAGCCCCCTGCGCCCCCGGCTGTCGATCACCGCGGCGCCGGTATAGACCGGGCAATCCTCCACCGCGCTGGAATGCGGGCGGGAATCGATGATGGCTGCCACCGGCACCCCGGCAGCCATCAGGTCGTGCGCGGTGCGGCGCGCCTCGTCGTTATTGGCGAAAACGGTAACCCGACGCCCCGGCGTCACCCCATAGCGGTTGAGGTAGCTTCGAACCGCAGAGGCCAGCATGATCCCCGGCCGGTCGTTGTTCTGAAAGGCGATGGGGCGTTCCAGCGCGCCGGCAGCCAGGATCGCCCGCCTCGCCACGATGCGCCAGAAGCATTCGCGCGGCAGATGCGGCCGGGCGGGCAGATGCAAGTGCAGCCCCACCCGCTCCAGCGCGCCAAAGGTGCCCTGATCATAGGCACCAGTCACCGTGGTACGCGGCATGAGCCGCACATTCGGCAGCGCCGCGAGTTCCGCCAGCGCCGCCATCACCCAGTCCACCGCCGGAGCGTCATCAAGCGTCAATGTCTCGGAAAGGAGCCGCCCGCCCATCCGCGCATCCTCATCGCAAAGGATGACATCCGCCCCTGCCCTACCGGCCTCGAGCGCGGCAGCCAGGCCCGCAGGCCCTGCGCCGATCACCAGCAGATCGCAGAAGGCGAAGGCCTTCTCGTAATCCGCCTCGTCATGGCGCTTCGAGAGCGTGCCGAGACCGGCGGCGCGGCGGATCAGGGGCTCGTAGAGCCCCTCCCAGAAATGCCGCGGCCACATGAAGGTCTTGTAGTAGAACCCGACCGAGAGGAATGGCGCCGCCAGATCGTTCACCGCCAGCAGATCGAAGCCGAGCGAGGGGAAACGGTTCTGGCTGCGCGCGGCAAGGCCCTGATAAAGCTCCTGCACCGTGGCGCGGACATTCGGGGTATGCTGGCCCTCCTCCAGGATCTCGACCAGCGCGTTCGGCTCCTCCGCACCGGCGGTCAGCACACCGCGCGGGCGGTGATACTTGAAGCTGCGTCCGATCAGCCGCACGCCATTGGCGAGAAGCGCCGAGGCCAGCGTGTCGCCCGGATGGCCCACATAGTCGCGCCCGTCGAAACGAAAGCCCAGCGTCTGGCCGCGATCGACAAGGCCCCTGCCCTCAATCCTCATTTCTCACCGCCTTCTTCCGTGCGGGGCGCAAGGGCGCCACACATTCGACCGCCGTGATGTCATGGCTGACCGTATTACGGCTGACCGCCAGCCACTGACCGCAGCCTGCCTCGTGATACCACAGATCCCGCAACATCCCCGCCGGATTGTCGCGGTTGTGCAGGTAGTCGTCCCAGGCCGCAGGCGGCGCATCCGGTGCGGGCCGGTGCAGATAGTCATCGGCGCCATAGTAATAGAACTCGCGCCGGTCACGCGGACCGCAGAGCGGGCAGGTCAGGCGCATGGCGCGGCCTCCTTCGCTGAGGGGGAGAAGGGAGACAGGGGGCTTTCCGCCCCCTCGGCCTGCGGCCTCACCCCCGAGGATATTTTTGAACAGATGAATATGGCGGGCATTCCGGTTCGGATGCCTCCACCAGAGGCGGAAACGGCGGCAGGCGGGAAAGGGGCGCGAACGGGGCGCATCAGTCTTTCCCTCAATGCAGGTTGTGCTGGCTGCCGGTGCCTTCCTCGTCGAGGAGGGCACCGGTGGCGAAACGGTCGAGGCGGAAGCGGCGGGCCACATCATGCGGCTGATCGGTCGCCATCAGATGCGCCATGCACCAGCCGGAGGCCGGCACCGCCTTGAAGCCGCCATAATTCCAGCCGCAGTCGAGATAGAGCCCGTCGACCGGCGTGCGGTCGATGACGGGCGAGCCGTCGGGCGTCATGTCCATGATACCGCCCCAGCTTCGCAGGAGCTTCGCCCTGCCGATCATCGGCATCAGGGTCATGCCGGCCTCCATCACATGCTCGACCATCGGCAGATTGCCGCGCGCGGCATAGGAGGCGTAGAAATCCAGATCGCCGCCGAAGACGAGGCCACCCTTGTCGGATTGCGAGATGTAGAAATGGCCCATGCCGAAGCTGACCACATGGTCGATCACCGGCTTCAGCCCTTCGGTCACGAAGGCTTGCAGGATATGGCTTTCGACCGGCAGGCGCAGCCCGGCCATGGCGGCGACCTGGCCGGAGCGGCCGGCCACCACGATGCCAACCTTCTTCGCCCGGATCGCACCGCGCGTGGTCTGCACACCGGTGACGCGGCCATTCACAATGTCGATGCCGGTGACCTCGCAATTCTGGATCAGATCCACCCCGCGCCGGTCGGCGCCGCGGGCATAGCCCCAGGCCACGGCATCATGGCGCGCCGTGCCGCCACGCGGATGCAAGAGGCCCCCATAGATCGGGAAGCGGGTCTGTTCGAAATCCAGATAGGGCAGCAGCCGGCGCACCCCCTCGCGGTCGAGGAGTTCGGCATCATCGCCCTGGTTGATCATCGCATTGCCGCGCCGGGCGAAAGCGTCGCGCTGCCCATCGGAATGAAAGAGGTTGATGAGGCCGCGCTGGCTGTGCATCACGTTGTAATTCAGATCCGCCTCCAGCCCCTCCCACAGTTTCAGGGAGTGGCTGTAGAACTCGCTGTTGCCGGGCAGGAAATAGTTGGCACGCACGATGGTAGTATTGCGCCCGACATTGCCGCCGCCGAGATAGCCCTTCTCCAGCACCGCGACATTGGTCAGGCCGTGATTTTTCGCAAGGTAATAGGCGGTGGAGAGGCCGTGCCCGCCGCCGCCGATCACGATGGCGTCGTATTCCGCCTTGGGCGCCGGGTCGCGCCAGGCTGGTCGCCAGCCGCGATTGCCGAACAGGCCCTCGGTCACCACTTTCAAGCCGGAATAACGCATCACATCCGCCCCCTTCTGTCTGCGCTATCTGAGCCGGGTCATACGGCAAGATCAAGCCCCGACCGCAGGTTGCGGCGCCACGGCGCAGGGGGCGGACTCGACCTTTTTCGGGCCATGTCCCGGCGAATACCCGCCGCTGGCGGCGCGACCGGCGCAAGGCCAGACTATGCAAGGCGTGACCGTGCCAGGCCAGAGGTCGCCCATGGCGCACCCCTCCGGCGCGGTGGACCGCATCCGGCGCCGGGGGCCGCGCCGCAATCAGACATGCCGGGCTCCCGGCCGCAACCATAGCGCCCGCAGCAGACGTCTATCCGTCCCGCTTCCGTGTCCACAGCGCTGCAACAACCGCCGCCACGATACCCGCCAGCAGCGCGACGGGTGGTCCGGCCAGAAAGATCATCGACATCGCCCCGCCGCCGTCGATGTCGCCTACACCAGGATAATTCGTGGCAACGAGGTATCCGACAATCGGGATTGCCTCGCCAGCAACGAGACCGACAAGAAACGCCGGAAAGATCACCAAGCCGCGCATGGTTCGTCTGGCCAGAAAGAGCGAAGACCTGCGCCATCTGC
>JAIRJX010000010.1 GCA_031260425.1 Gemmobacter sp. | reverse complement strand
CCGCATGGGATGGCGGGCGGGCCGATGGCGGGCGAGCAGCCGGTGCTTCTGGGCACCGGCGCGATCGGCAATGGCGCGCAGGCGCTGATGCTGGTCGACGGGGCCGAGCCGCTGCCGGGCGAAGCGGTGGGGCTGGAACGGATCTGGGTGCTGTTCGATGGCCGCAACGAGGCGGCAGTGAATCGGGCGCGCGGGCAGTGGAAGGCGAGCATCGCCGAAGGGCTCGCGGCGCAATACTGGTCTGAGGAGAGCGGCCGCTGGGCAAAGAAGGCCGACTCCGCCGGGGGATGAGGTTCCGGGGGGAGGGCATTGGGCGCGCCCCGTCCATGGCAGGCGCGTGCATTCAGGATCGGCCCTTTCCCTTGACACCCCGCGCAACGAAAGGGCGTGCCCGTCCGCAGGGGCGGGCATTGTGACACCCGGCGGTTGCCTTGTTCCGGGCAGGAGGAGGGGTCTGCACAGAACCTCGCCGAACCGGTATTCCAGCTTGTCGACGATCTCCGAGCGCCGCGGATACAGGTTTGGTCTGCGCCATTTTCTGCCTGGCAGAAAACAGATGCGCGCACCGTCAGTTCATTTGCTGTCTGAAAATATCCTCAAGGGGGTGAATTGGGCCAAAGACTCAAGGCGCGCGCGCACCCCTTGCCTCGCGCGGAATATTCGTGGCTGCCCGGAGAGCCTGAATGCCGAGCCGCTCTGCCGCCGGAACGGGATACGGCACCGTCCTCCGGGATTTTTCCCGGTGGGCGGTGCCGTATCCGTCAGGCCGCCCTGCGGGTGGCGGGGCCGTAGAAGCTGCGGCCATCGGCGGCCATGTCGCGCAGGAGTCGCGGTGCGGCGAAGCGGGGGCCGAACGCGGCCTCCAACCCCTCGCAGATCTCCACTGCCCGTGCCGCGCCGAGGATATCGAGCCAGCCGAAGGGGCCCCCCGACCACGGCGCGAAGCCCCAGCCGAGGATCGCGCCCACATCGCCTTCGCGGATGTCGGTCAATACGCCTTCCTCGAGCGCCCGCACCGCCTCCAGCACCTGCGCCATCAGCAGGCGGTTCTGCACCTGCGCCAGATCGGGTCTCGCGCCCCGCTTCGGCCATTCCCGCGCCAGCCCCTCCCACAGGCCGAGGCGGCTCCCGGTCTCATCATAGGCGTAAAAGCCCGCATTGACCTTGCGGCCGAGCCGGCCCAGATCGGCCATGCGGAAGATCACGGCATCCACCGCGCCATCCGGATAGGCGTTGCCCATCGCGGCCCGGGTCGCCTTCGCGATCCTTACCCCAAGGTCGATCGAGGTCTCGTCCACCAGTTGCAGCGGCCCGAGCGGCATCCCGACGAGCTTTGCCGCATTTTCCACCAGCGCCGGCTCCACCCCTTCGGCCACCATGCGGATCCCCTCGTTGATATAGGGGATGATGCAGCGGTTGGCGTAGAAGAAGCGGGCGTCGTTCACCACGATCGGGGTCTTGCGGATCTGGCGCACGAAGTCGAGCGCCTTGGCCACCGCGCGTTCGCCCGTCGCCTTGCCGCGGATGATTTCGACAAGGTTCATCTTGTCGACCGGGCTGAAGAAGTGGATGCCGATGAACTGATCGGGATGCTCCGAGGTCGCCGCAAGGGCGGTGATCGGAAGGGTGGAGGTATTGGTGGCGAAGATGCAGTCCGGCCCCGCCGCCGCTTCGGCCTTCGCGGTTACCTCGGCCTTCACCTTCGGGTCCTCGAACACCGCCTCGACGATCAGGTCGCAGCCTGCCAGCGCGGCGTAGTCGGTGGCGGCGGTGATGCGGCCCAGCACCTCGGCCTTCCTCTCTGCCGTCACCTTGCCGCGCTTCACGCCCTTGTCGAGCAGGCTTTCCGAATGGGCCCTGCCGCGGTCGGCGGCCTCCGGCGTCGAGTCGATCAGCACAACCTCGATCCCGGCATTGGCGCTGACATAGGCGATGCCCGCCCCCATCATCCCGGCGCCGATGACGCCCAGCTTGCGCACCGTCTGATCCGCCACCTTCGGCCGGTTCGCACCCTTTTCGAGCGCCTCCTTGTTGATGAAGAGGCTGCGGATCATCGCGGTGGCGGAGGGGTTCATCAGCACGGAGGTGAAGTGCCGTGCCTCGATCCGAAGGGCGGTATCGAAGGGCACCAATGCCCCCTCATAGACCGCCGAGAGCAGCGCTTTCGCGGCGGGGAACACACCTTGCGTCTTGCCGTTCACCATGGCGGAGGCGCCAACGAAGGTCATGAAGCCCTGCGGGCTGTAGGGTGCGCCGCCGGGCATCTTGTAGCCTTTGGCATCCCAGGGCTTTACCAGATCGGTCTCTTTCGCGGAAAGCACCCACTCCTTCGCCCGCGCAAGAAGGTCCGCAGGCGCCACCACCTCGTCGATCAGGCCGGCGGCTTTGGCGGCCTTCGGATCGCTCAGCCTGCCTTCCAGCAGGAAAGGCGCCGCCATCATCGCGCCAAGCTTGCGGGTCAGCCGTGTGGTGCCGCCCGCACCGGGAAAGATGCCGACCATGATCTCCGGCAAGCCGATCTTGGCCTTCGGATTGTCGGCCGCGAGGATGCGGTGGCAGGCGAGCGGCAGTTCAAGGCCGATGCCGAGCGCGGTGCCCGGCAGTGCCGCCACGATAGGCTTGGCCCCTTTCAGGGTCTTCGGGTCCATCCCGGCACGTTCGATCCTGCGCAGCACGCCATGCATCTGCATCACGCCGTCGAAGATCGCCTGCGCGCCGCCCTCGCGCATCGTGGCGATGACATTGAGGTCCATCCCGCCGGCGAAATCTTTCTTCGCACTGGTGATGATGACGCCCTTCACGGCGGGGTCGGCCAAGGCCGCGCCGATATGGGCGTCAAGTGCTGCGAAGCCCTCCAGCGACATGACGTTCATGCTTTTCGCCGCGGCATCCCAGGTGATGGTGGCGACGCCGTCGGCATCGACGGCATAGGTGAAATCGGTCATCTCGTTCCTCCTCTCGGGCGGCGGAGACGGGGGCTTCGCGCCCCCGCACCCCCGCGGAGTATTTTTCCAAGGTGCAATAGCAGCAGGCCGCTCAGCGCGGTCCCTGCCAGTCGCTGCCGTCCCGGTGGGTGAAGCGGGCGGCGCCGTTCTCGATCTCGATCACCATGTCCACATCGGAATAGCGCGCGGTCTCACGCGGGGCCTTGGTTCCGACGACAAGGAAGCTTGCAGGGCGATCGCTGCGGTTGATGAAATGGTGGCCGTCGGCGAGACCGGCCGGGAAGGCGGCGCAGTCGCCCGGGCTCATGGTCTCCTCGCCGGCATCGGTGACCATGGCGCATTCGCCGGTCAGGATCATGACGAACTCGTCTTCGTTCAGGTGCCAGTGCCGCAGGCTTGACAGCGCGCCGGGGGCCAGCGTCACCAGGTTGACGCCGAACTGCGTCAGCCCGCCCGCCTGCCCGAGCCGCAACGACGAGCGGCCCTCCATCATGGCTGCATAGGGTTCGGGATAGATCGAGCCGGCCTTCACCGGCACCGAACTGAGGTCGAGTTTCGGCATCATACCCTCTCGATGATGGTGGCGGCTCCCATGCCGGAAGCGATGCAGAGCGTGGCGAGGCCGATGGTCTTGCCGGTCCGCTCCAACTCGTCGAGCAGCGTGCCGATGATGATTGCGCCGGTTGCGCCCAGCGGATGACCCATGGCGATGGCGCCGCCATTGGGGTTGACCTTTGCCGGATCCACGTCGAAGGCCTGCATGAAGCGCAGCACCACCGCAGCGAAAGCCTCGTTCACCTCGAAGAGGTCGATATCAGAGATCGCCATGCCGCTGTCGCGCAGGATCTTCTCGGTCACCGGCACCGGGCCGGTCAGCATGATGGTCGGATCGGTGCCGATCTTCGCGGTGGCGCGGATGCGGGCGCGGGGTCTGAGCCCATGGGCCTTGCCGAAATCGGCATTGCCGATCAGCACGGCGCCGGAGCCGTCGACGATACCCGAGGAATTGCCGGCATGGTGGATATGCTCGATCCGTTCCAGATGCGGATATTTCATCAGCGCGATCTTGTCGAAGCCGGGCATGGTTTCGCCCATGTCCTTGAAGCTGGCCTTCAGCGCACCCAGTGCCTCGACCGTGGTGCCGGGGCGCATGTATTCGTCACGGTCGAGCAGGGTCAGGCCGTTCAGGTCCGTCACCGGCACGATGGAGCGGGCGAAGCGGTTCTCGGCCCAGGCGGCGGCGGCGCGGCGCTGGCTTTCCACCGCCAGCGCGTCGGCCTCGGCGCGCGTGAAGCCGTATTCGGTGGCGATGATGTCGGCGCTGATGCCTTGCGGCACGAAATGGGTCTTCATCGCAAGGCTCGGGTCGACCGCGATGGCGGCGCCGTCCGATCCCATTGCGACGCGGCCCATCATCTCTACTCCGCCGGCGATATAGGCGGCGCCCGCACCGCCCTTCACCTGATTGGCGGCAAGGTTCACCGCTTCCATTCCGGAGGCACAGAAGCGGTTGATCGCAAGGCCGGGGATCGACTGGTCGAGCCCGGAGGCCAGCACCGCCGACCGTGCGAGGCAGGCGCCCTGTTCGCCGACCGGGGTGACATTGCCCCAGATCACATCCTCGACCGCATGGCCCGCAAGCCCGTTGCGCGCCGCGATCGCGTTGAGCATCTGCGCCGAGAGCGCGACCGAGGTAACCTCGTGCAGCGCGCCGTCCGGGCGGCCCTTGCCGCGTGGACTGCGGATGGCGTCATAGATGAAAGCGTCGGTCATGGTCTCCTCCCGATCCGTCTGCGACAACGCTATCAGCGCCTTGTCGCCAATGGGTAAATGCCGTCACGTCGCCCCGCGCCGTCACGCGGCGTCATGCCCGGTCGGACGGGTTGCCGGGCATCAACTCATAGGGATGCCTCCAGCCGGGCAGGGCGGCGATCCGGTCAAGCCAGCGGTCGATATGCGGCCAGTCGGCGCGGTCGAAGCCGAAGGGCTCGGGGTAGTAAAGATAGCCGCAGCAGGAGAGATCGGCGATGGTCGGCCCGTCGCTCACGGTATCGCCCACGATCCAGTCGCGGCCCGCGAGATGGCGATCGAGCATCGCATAGGCCGCCCGTAGACGGCCCTGCAGGAAGGGGACGACCCCCTCCGGGCGCTTCGAGGCCGGCAGGAAGTTCATCAGAAAGCGGCAGGGGCCGGCCTGACCCGAAAGCTTGTGATTATCCCAGAAGAGCCAGCGCAGGATCTCTCGCCGCGCCTGCGGTGTGTCGCCACCGAACCTGCCGCTGCGCGCAGCGACATGTTCGAGGATCACCCCGGACTGGGTGAGCACCTCCGCCCCATCGACGAGCACCGGCACCTCGCCCATCGGATTGATCGCAAGGAACGGCGCGCCGCGCGCTTCGCCGTTGAAGAAATCGACGAAGCGCGGCTGCCAGTCCATCCCGGCCAGGGCGAGTGCCAGCGCCACCTTGTATGAATGGCCGCTTTCGCCGAAACAATAGAGTTGCATGGGCCTTTCCTTCTGCCTTGCGCCCGGTGGAGGACGCCGAGGATATTTTCAGACAGAAAATGAAACAAGAGCCCGTTCTTTCTCCACTTTCTCTCTGAAAATATCTTCGGGGGAAGCTTCCCGCAGGGAAGCGTCGGGGGCAGACAGCCCCGGGGCGCTTCGGTGACACAGGTGCCATGATCGAACATGGGCGGAATGGCATTCAGCACCCGAGTGTCGGGCGCCGCTTTTCCGTTGTACCGGTGAGGAGGGAGACAGTGCTCCGGGAGACTACGGAACCTCCCGTGCAGGAAGCCCCGCCCCAGGCCGTGTGCGGATGGACCCGCCTTCAGTTCCGCTGGTAGATCCCCTCATAGATCGGCACCAGCGTGTCGGTTTCGAACAGCGAGGAGACCGAGGTGCCGTGCCAAGTGTTGAGGATCGCCTGCGCGAAGATCGGCGCGGTGGGCACGATGCGGATATTGGGGCAGCGTTTCACTGCTTCGGTCGGTTCGATGGAATCGGTGATGACCAGCGACTTCATCACCGAGTTCTGCACCCGTTCCACCGCCGGGCCGGAGAGCACGCCATGGGTGATGTAGCTGTGAACCTCGATCGCCCCCGCCTCGACCAGCGTCTCCGCCGCCTTGCAGAGCGTGCCGGCCGTGTCGCAGATGTCGTCGACGATGATGCATTTGCGCCCCCGCACGTCGCCGATCACCGTCATTCCGGCGATCTCGCCCGCCTTCTCGCGGCGCTTGTCGACAATGGCGAGCGGCGCGTTGATGCGCTTGGCGATATCGCGCGCGCGGGCGACGCCGCCCACATCGGGCGAGACGATCATCAGCTCGTTCATCTGGCCACTGAAATGATGCTCGATATCAAGGCTGAAGATCGGGCTGGCATAGAGGTTGTCGACCGGAATGTCGAAGAAGCCCTGGATCTGTGCGGCGTGCAGGTCGAGCGTGAGGATCCGGTCGATCCCGGCCTCGGTCAGCAGGTTGGCTACCAGTTTCGCGCTGATGGGCGTGCGGGCCTTGGCGCGGCGGTCCTGTCTCGCATAGCCGAAATAGGGGATGACGGCGGTGATCCGGTTGGCCGAGGAGCGGCGCAGCGCGTCGGCGATGATCAACAGTTCCATCAGGTTGTCATTGGCGGGGTTCGATGTCGGCTGGATGATATACATATCCTCGCCGCGGACATTCTCGTAGACCTCGACGAAGATCTCCTGATCGTTGAACCGCTCCACCCGGGCGTCCACCAGCCCGACCTGCATTCCCCGGTGCATCGACATGCGCCGGGAGATGGCATTGGCGAGGCTCCGGTTCGCATTGCCGGAGATCAGCTTCGGTTCGGTCATGGCGGCCATGAGACATGCATCCTGTGAACGGGGCATCCTGTGAGCGAGGCCAGAGGAGGCGGCCCGGAGATTCGCGCGGGCGCGCGGGGCGTTGACACGGCTTATCACCCGGCTAGGGTCGGCGCAAACCACCGAGGAGGAGGGATGCCGGATGATCCGCATCGATTATTTCTTCAGCCCCGTCTCGCCCTTCTGCTATCTGGCGGGTTTGCGGCTGGAGGCTATCGCGGCGCGCCATGGGGCGGAGGTGCTTTACAGGCCGGTCGATCCGTCGGCACTCTTTCGCCGCACCGGGGGAACCCCGCTGCCCGAGCGGCACGAAAGCCGGCGCAGCTATCGGTTGCAGGATCTGTGCCGGCAGGGCAGAAAGCACGGGCTGCCGATCAATCCGCAGCCGGCCTTCTGGCCGGTCAACCCGGCGCCGGCCGCCTATGCGATCATTGCGGCACAGGCAGCGGGGGGCGGCGATATTGGCGCGCTGGCGCATGGGCTGGCCCGCGCCTGCTGGGCCGAGGAGCGTGACATTGCCGATGACGCGGTGATCGGCGAGGTGATGGCAGAGGCCGGATTCGACCCGAAGCTGGCGGATCGGGGTATGCTCTCCGCCGCCGAGACCTACGCGGTGAACCTGGAGGAGGCGGTATCGCGCGGGGTGTTCGGCGTGCCGTTCTATGTGGCAGGCGAGGAGCGGTTCTGGGGGCAGGATCATCTGGAGGATCTGGCGCTCCATCTGGCGGGCAAGCTCTGATGCAGGCCGTTCTCGGCGGCCATCCGACTGCGTTCCGGCAGTGGGATCATGGACCCCGGCAGGCGCTGGCGCTGCATTGCTCGCTGGCTCATGCCGGGGCGTGGTCAGGGCTGGCGGCGGCGCTACCGGGGGTCTGCCTTACCGCGCCGGACCTGCCCGGCCATGGCCGCAGCGCCGATTGGGATCCGGAGACCGACCTGCACGCGACTGCCACCCGTATCGCGGAGGTGCTGACCGAGCGGATCGGCGCGCCGCTCGATCTGATCGGCCACAGCTTCGGGGCGACGGTGGCACTGCGGCTGGCGCTGGAGCGCCCCGATCTGGTGCGCACGCTCACGCTGGCCGAGCCGGTGCTGTTCGTCATCGCGCGCGGCACGCCGGCTTTTGAGGTTTTCGTCGGCGGCTACGCCGATATGGAGCGGATGGCGGAGGGCCCCCGGGATGCGGCGGCGGCTTTCCATGGCGCATGGGGGGTGGGCGCGTTCGACCGGCTGCCCGAGTCGCAGCAGCGCTACATGATCGAGCGGATGCCGCTGGTCAGGGCGCAGGACGATGTGCTCTTGCATGATGCGGCGGGCCTGACTGTGCCGGGTCGGCTGGAAAGGTTGCGCCGTCCGGTCCTGTTGGTCGAGGGCGCGCAGAGTCCGCCGGTGGTGGCCGCGATCCATGATGTGTTGGCCGCGCGGCTGCCGAACGCCCGGCGGCTGGTGGTGCCGGGGGCGGGGCATATGGTGCCGATCACCCATCCCGGCATCGTGGCCGCCGGCATTGCCGCCCTCTTCGCCTCAGAACAGCGCGAGGAAGGCGTCGACATCGGCCTCGGAGGTGGCCCAGCTCGTGACCAGGCGGGCGCTCTCATGGCCGAGGGGCGCGGGCATGTCGTAGAAGGCGGCCCCCCCCGCGCGTAGCCGTGCGGCGGTGCCGGGCGCCCAGAGCGGGAACAGGATATTGGCCTCGACCGGGTGGAGGAAGCCGATACCGAGCGCGGCCAACCCCTCGGCCAGCCGCGCCGCCATCGCATTGGCATGGCCGGCCCAGGTGAGCCAGCGCCCGCCTTCCAGCATGGCCAGCATTTGGGCAGCCAGGTAACGGCCCTTGGAAAACAGATGTCCGCCGCGCTTGCGCCGCAGCTCGAACTCCCATGCCTTTGCGGGGTCGAAGAACACCACCGCCTCGACCCCCATCAGTCCGTTCTTGGTGCCGCCGAAGGAAAGCGCATCCACCCCGGCCCGCCAGGTCAGATCGGCAGGCAGCGCCCCGGTGGCTGCGGCGGCATTGGCGAAGCGCGCGCCGTCAAGATGCACCGGCAGATCGGCCGCCCTTGCCACAGCCGCCAGCGCCGCCGTCTCGACCGCCGAGTAGAGCGTGCCGGCCTCGGTCACATTGGTGAGTGAGACCATGCCGCGCTGCACGTTATGGACATTCCCGCCGGTAGAGGAAATGGCCGCGCGCAGCGTATCGGGGGTCAGCCGCCCATGTGCGCCCGGCAGCGCCACCAGCTTTGCGCCATGGGTGAAGAATTCCGGCGCACCGCATTCGTCCACCGCGATATGCGCAAGCTCATGGCAGAATACCGCGCCCCAGGGCGGGCAGAAACCGGCCAGTGCCAGCGCGTTGGCGGCGGTGCCGGTGCCGACCAGATACACTACCGCCTCCGGCGCTGCGAGGATCTCGCGCAGCCGGTCCTGCACGCGCGCCGTCAGGTCGTCGGTGCCATAGCCGCGGGTATATCCGGTATTGGCTTCGGCCAGGGCGGCGAGCACTTCGCGCGGAACCGGCGCCGCATTGTCGGAGGTGAAGAACATCAGAGGCCCTCTTCGATGATGTAGTTGTCCCACTCGTCCTCGGTAACCTCGTATTCCGGCACCGTGCGCCCCCGCATCGAGATCCCCGCCCTGTGGACGGTTTCCGGATCGCCGGTCAGCAGCGGATGCCAGTGCGGCAGCGGCTTGCCCTCGTAGAGCAGCCGATAGGCGCAACTGCGCGGCATCCAGTAGGCGATCTGCGGCAGGGCCTTCGGCGTGAGCTGCACGCAATCGGGGACGAACTGCTTGCGGATCGGATATTGCGTGCAGCGGCAGGTCTCGCCATCGAGCAGACGGCAGGCGACGCTTGTATACTCGATCTCGCCGGTATCCTCGTATTCGATCTTGTTCAGGCAACACCTGCCGCAACCATCGCAGAGCGCCTCCCATTCGGGGGCGGTCATCTGTTTCAGGGGGACGGTTTCCCAGAACCGGGGACGGAGTTTTGACATGGGCGGGAAGATGCGCTGCGGGGCGCCAAAAGGGAAGATGCGCGGCAGGGTTCTGCGAAGGAATTTTCTGCCGGTGTTCAGTCGGCAAGGATCTCCCGCGCCCGGGCGCAATCGGCGTTCATCTGTGCCACCAGCGCCTCCAGCCCGTCGAATTTCAGCTCGGGGCGTAGATAGTCGACCAGCGCGACCGACAGGTGGTGGCCGTAGAGATCTCCCCTGAAATCGAAAAGGAAGGTTTCGAGATTGGGGGCATTCTCGCCGAACATTGGCCGCACCCCCAGCGACGCCGCCCCGCCATAGCTGCCGGCCTGCGGCCCGCTCAGCACATCGACCTTCACCGCATAGACTCCGAGGCGCGGCAGGTGCAGGCCAGCCACGCTCATATTGGCGGTGGGAAAGCCCAGATCGCGGCCCCGCTTCGCGCCATGCAGCACCGCGCCTTCGATCCGGTGCAGGTGGCCCAGCATCGCCGCCGCATCGCGCGGCCGGCCTTCGGAAAGTGCGTTTCGGATCGCGGTGGACGAGATCTCCTTGCCGCCTGCCCGCAGGAGCGGCGCCACAGTGACACCGAAGCCGAGGGCGCGGCCCAACTGCTCCAGATCCGCGGCCTGGCCCTTGCGGCCCTTGCCGAAGCAGAAATCGCGGCCCACCGTGACATGGGCGACGCCCAAGCCCTCGGCCAGCACCTCGCGGGCGAAATCCTCGGGCGAGAGGCCGGCCATCGCGGCGCCGAAGGGCAGCTCGTAAAGCCGCTCCACCCCGATCTTGGCAAGACGGTTGGCGCGCGCCTCGGCATTCATCAGCCGGAAGGGGGGGGCATCGGGGACGAAGAATTCGCGCGGATGCGGCTCGAAGGTCAACACACCCAGGGGACCATGCGTCGCCGCCGTGTCGATGACAGAGCGGTGGCCGAGATGCACGCCGTCGAAATTGCCCATGGCGATCGACGCGCCCCGATCCCCAGGGGTGACCCCCTGCCAGTGCCGGATAATCTTCATGCGTCCCCGCTGGCCCCGCTGGCGAGGGCGCGCGCGCCCTCAGTCGAACTTGCGGCTTGGCGCCAGAACCAGCGCCTCGCCTTTCAGGACAACGGTATTACCCACGGCGCAATGGGTTTCAAGGGTGACACGGCGTCTGGCATAGTCGATCGCGGTCACCTTCACCTCGGCATGGACGGCGTCGCCGGGTCGCACGGGCGCCATGAATTTCAGCGACTGGCCGAGATAGACCGCGCCATGGCCCGGAAGTTGCTCGCCGATCACCGCCGAGATCAACGCACCGGTCAGCATCCCGTGGGCGATGCGGCCCTGAAAGATGGTGCTTTGGGCGTAGGCGTCGTCCATATGCACCGGATTTCTGTCGGTCGAGAGTTCGGCGAAAAGCTCGATATCACGGTCGGTCACGGTCTTGCGCAGGTGGCGCGACATGCCGATTTCCATATCTTCGATGAAGATCGTGCCGCGCTGCATGGTGTCGAGCATCCCGATTCCCTCGTTTACTGCGCTGCAACATGGCAGATGCCGCGTCGCAGCGCAATCGGCTTGGTAACTTTCGGGCGCCTATGGCGTCGTTGTTGCAATAATGTTGCGAGGCGATCAGGCGAGATGCGACATGGCGAAGCCGGGCGAGAGACCCTGTTCCGCCAGCCACGCCTCCAGCAGATCCTTGTCGGGGCGGGTGGGCTCCGGCCCGAAACGGTGGGCCTCGATGCCGCCGGTGATGAACAGCGTGTCGATCCCTTCGGTCTGGCCGCCCAGGATATCGGTGAAGGGGCCGTCGCCGATACAAAGGATGTCCTCGTTCGGAATGTCACCCACCGTTGCCGTCAGACGGCGGCGGGCGAGGTCGTAGATGGAGGGGTGCGGCTTGCCGAAATAAAGCACCTCGCCGCCCATCTCTTCATAGTCCCGCGCCAGCGCTCCGGCACAGAATATCCGCTTGTCGCCCATATCGACCACGATGTCGGGGTTGGTGCAAAGCATGGTCAGGCCGCGCGTCTTGCCCAGCAGCAGCGTGGCGCGGTAGTCGGCAGGCGTTTCGGTCAGGTCGTCGTGCAGCCCGGTGCAGACGATACCTTCGGCCTCGGCGACCGGGACGAAGCTGCAGGCCGGCAGCTTCGCGTCGAGTGCGACCAGTTCGGGGGCAAGGTCGGTGAAGAAGGGCATGTCCTTTTCGGCGCCGATGAAATGCACCCGCCGCCCCACCGCACCGCCGACCCAGGCCTGTTGCGCCGCATCGCCGGCGGAAACCACGAGGTCGTAGCCATCGTGCGGCACACCCAGCCGGTCAAGCTGCGCCACCACCGAACCCGCGGGGCGCGGCGCATTGGTCATCAGCACGACGGTGCCGCCGCCCGCGCGGAACCTCCGAAGGGCGGCGACGGCTGCGGGGAAGGCGGTCTTGCCATTGTGCAGGCACCCCCAGAGATCGCAGAACACCGCACGGTAGCTCTGCGAGATCTCGGAAAATGCGGCGATCATCCGGGTCATGGCTCAGGCCTTTCGGGTGTGGGGCCGATGGCGGCCGGGCAGATGGAAGGCGCGAGCCGCGCTTTCTTGCCGCTTCAGAGCTTCAGTGACGGGATGATCTGCTTCTTGCGGCTCATGATGCCGGGCAGCAGCACGGTGTCGCCGCTGACCGCCACGCCGAACGAGGCTTCGGCCATCTGTTTCACCAGATCGTTCGGCACCAGAAGTGTCGCCTCTTCGTTCAGGATGTCGACGATGAAAAGCAGCACCTGATCGGCGCCGTCCTGCCGCGCCACTTCGGGCATGGCGGCCATCAGGCCGTCCTTGCGGTCCAGGAGCACCCCCGGCGCGGTGGTTTCCAGCACCGAGACGCGCAACTCCCTGCCGGCGACGTTGTATTCCTTG
>JAIRJX010000313.1 GCA_031260425.1 Gemmobacter sp. | reverse complement strand
CGTTGATGTCGCGCGATCCTGCGCTGTTTGCCATGTTGCACGAGGGCTGCGTGCTGACCCCGCATGGCGGCGAGTTCGCGCGGCTCTTTCCCGACATTGCCGCACGGCTTGCAGCCCCGGCCACCATCGGCCCGGCCTTTTCCAAGGTCGATGCCACGCGGGAGGCGGCGGCGCGGTCGGGCTGCGTGGTGCTTTACAAAGGGCCGGATACGGTGATCGCCGATCCTTCCGGACGCTGCTCCGTCAACGCAGCGCTTTATGACCGCAAGGCGCCCTGGCTTGCGACGGCAGGGGCGGGGGATGTGCTGGCAGGGTTCATCGCGGGGCTGCTGGCGCGGGATTTCGGAGCTTTCAGTGCGGCCTGCACAGGGGCTTGGCTGCATGTCGAATGCGCCCGCTCCTTCGGCCCCGGCCTTGTCGCCGAGGATCTGGCGGAGGAACTACCGAAGGTGTTCCGTGCCATGGGGCTGTGAGGATCGTTGTTACGGATCAGGGCAGGGTCGGGCCGACGGCGGAGCGGTGCTCCCAAACAGGGCCGCAACCGGGGCGCCGGTGCCGACCTGCGTCCGTGATTTGCCGGGCGATGCATATTCCATGAACGACAATTGGCCCCTGCGGCCCGCGTGAGCTCGCTACCCAAGCCCGGAGCAAGGCACAAAGTGGCGCCGGGCAGCGCCCGCCCGCCCCCGAGGGCGGGCGCTTTGTTACCGCAAGCGCGGGATCAATCCAGGCGGGGTGTCACCATAAAGTGACAACCTCAACCGTCTCGGCGCCCACCCGCGGCCGGGCGCTGCCCTCTGTCGCGCGAGCGGGACATGGGTGGAGGCGGTTGTTTCGCCCAAGGGGCTCGTGAACCGGGTGTCGAGACCAATCGGCCGTTCGGGATACTCTGACCGCGCGCTCGGAAGGCCATGCCGAGCGCGGTTCAGTGTGTCTTCGCCTGCTGCCGGGCGCGGTGCAGTACCGGCTCGGTATAGCCCGAGGGCTGCGCCCGGCCCAGGAACACCAGGTCGCAGGCGGCCCGGAAGGCGAGGCCGTCGAAGCCCGGCGCCATGGCGCCATAGGCAGGATCGCCGGCATTCTGGTGGTCCACCACCGCCGCCATCCGCCGCAGCGCCGCCATCACCTGCGCTTCGGAGACCACGCCGTGATGCAGCCAGTTCGCCAGCGCCTGCGACGAAATGCGGCAGGTGGCGCGGTCCTCCATCAGGCCGATATCGTGGATATCCGGCACTTTGGAACAGCCGATACCCTGATCGACCCAACGCACCACATAGCCAAGGATGCCCTGCGCGTTGTTCTCGACCTCGGCCGCAATCTCGGCCGGCGACCAGCGGGCGCCGTCCGCCAGCGGGATCGTCAGCAGTTCGCGCAGACCGGCGCGCGGGCCGGCGGCGGCGATCTCCGCCTGGCGGGCGCGCACATCCACGCGGTGGTAGTGCGTGACATGCAGCGTGGCGGCGGTGGGCGAGGGCACCCAGGCGCAATTCGCCCCGGCTTGCGGATGGGCGATCTTCTGCGCCAGCATGGCCGCCATCAGGTCGGGCGCCGCCCACATGCCCTTGCCGATCTGAGCCCGACCGCCGAGTCCGCAGGCCAGACCGATATCGACATTGCGGTCCTCATAGGCGCGGATCCAGCGCGCATCCTTCATCTCGCCCTTGCGCAGCATTGGCCCGGCTTCCATCGCGCTGTGGATCTCGTCGCCGGTGCGATCGAGAAAACCGGTATTGATGAAGGCCACCCGCGATCTTGCCGCCCGGATGCATTCCTTGAGGTTTGCGCTGGTGCGGCGCTCCTCGTCCATGATGCCGAGCTTTACGGTGTTGCGCGGCAGGCCGAGCACATCTTCCACCCGGTCGAAGATCTCCACCGCGAGGGCGACCTCTTCCGGCCCGTGCATCTTGGGCTTCACCACATAGACCGAGCCGGTGGCCGAATTGCGCGGGCCATTGGTCCTGTTCAGGTCATGCAGTGCGCAAAGCGTGGTGACGAAGGCGTCCATGATCCCCTCGCCGATCTCGTTCCCTTCGGTATCGAGAATGGCGGGCGTGGTCATCAGATGGCCGACATTACGCACCAGCATCAGGGCGCGGCCCTTGAGAGAGAGCGGCGTGCCGTCGGCGCCGGTGAAAGCCAGATCACCGGCAAGACGGCGGGTGGAGATCTGTTCACCTTTCCGGATCGTCTCGGTCAGCGCGCCGCTCATCAGGCCGAGCCAGTTGCCATAGGCCGTCACCTTGTCCGCGGCATCGACGGCGGCGACGCTGTCTTCGCAATCCATGATCGCCGAGAGTGCCGCTTCGAGCCGGATATCAGCGATATGCGCCGGATCCACGGCACTGACCCTTGCTGCGGGATCAATGTGGATCACGATATGAAGGCCGTGATTGCGCAGGAGAATGGCGTCTGGTGCGGCGGTCTCGCCGGAATGGCCGGCGAATTGCCCCGGATCGGCCAAGGGCGCGAGACCCTCCGGGGTTCTGACGCCGAGGGTGCCATCGCTTACCACAAAGCCTTGCGCCGCGCGCCAACCGGCCCCGGCGAGCGGCACCGCCACATCAAGGAAGTCACGTGCCCAAGTGACTACCTGTCGGCCGCGCGCCGGGTCGAAATCCGGGTCCGAAGGCGGACTACCCAAGGCATCGGTGCCGTAAAGCGCGTCATAAAGGCTGCCCCACCGCGCATTGGCCGCATTGAGCGCATAGCGGGCATTCATTACCGGAACCACCAGTTGCGGGCCGGGAATATCGGCAATCTCGGGGTCGACCCCGCTTGTGTCGATCTGGAAATCCGGGCCCTCCGGCAGCAGGTAGCCGATTTCGCGCAGGAAAGCCTCATGGGCGGCGGCATCGAAGGGGGTGCCGCGCCGCGTCCGGTGCCAGGCGTCGAGTTCGGCCTGCACCTCGGCGCGCCGCTCGAGCAGCGCCCGGTTCTTCGGGCCGAGATCTGTGACGGTTCCGGCCAGGCCGGCCCAGAACCGGTTGGCGGTGATCCCGGTCCCTGGCAGGGCGCGCGTTTCGATGAAATCAACCAGCAGGGCGTCGACCTGGAGCCCGCTCCTCATGATGCGCCCGATGATGTGCCCATCCATTCCCGACTCCTTCATGCCAGTTTCGGCGGAGAATGGGGAAAAAGTTTCCTATAGGCAACACGGGGGGTGGGTATATTTACTTGATAATAAGGAAAACACTTTATGGTAATTCTTTATTATATGCTCGGTGGCGGGCTTGCCGCTTCGGAATACCAGGGGTCAGAGATCAAGGCAGAGCTGGTGCTGCGGGGCGGAGCCCGGGCACGGTGGCCGGCGGGGTGAGCGCTGGCGGAGCGTGGGAGGCAGACCCACCAGAGGTTCCGGGTAGCGCCGGCCGAGCAGGTGGCGCGCGCCCTCCCAGCGCCAGGGCATGTGCAGGAACGGCTCCGGCACCGGCGCGAGTTCGGGGAGCCAGCGCCGGGTGAAGCTGCCTCCGGGGTCGAGCCGCAATCCGAGGCGCAGCGGATGGACGGGCCGGGCAGCCAAGACCTGCGGCCAGTGCAGAGCCGGGTCGTAATCGGTGCAGCGCCGGGCCAGCGCCTGCCCTGCGGCTTGAGGTGAAATGCCTAGAAGGGCTGTGGCGCAGCCGACAGCCATGGCGCGGGAGGGTGCGTCGAGCCAGCCGGTCGCCCGCAGGTAGCGCATGCAGGCATCGAGATAGGGCAGGCCGGTCTCCCCGGCGAGCCAGGCAGCGAGAGGACGATCATCATCCGCTGCCTCGGGGTCGGCAATTTCGTGGCCTGCAAAGCCGGGGCG
>JAIRJX010000122.1 GCA_031260425.1 Gemmobacter sp. | reverse complement strand
CACACCCTTCCCGGCAGACGATCACAGCGCGCCCCGAGAGGAGGCGCGCCTTTTCGTTTCGGGGCACGGGAAGAACGCGACATTCGTTTTGCGACCGACTGGCAAGTCATTGATTTCCTTACGGCCGAAGTCGGTGCATTTTGAAAAATTTCCAAATAAAATCAGTGGATTGCGCTGGATTGCTGATCCGGAGCGTTGCAAACCCAAAATGGCGCGCGCGCCTCTTGTTCATTTTCTGTCTGAAAATATCCTTGGGGGGTGATTGAGCGTAGCGGCACCGGACAAGGGCAGAGCCTGACAGCCGAAGGCGTCTGCCGGGCGCGGTGCGGCGCCGCCGGATCACGCGGCGCCCCGCTCCTCTACCGCATCAAGGCCGCGAATACCGCCCGCGCCTCCGGCGCGCTCCAGTCGGCATCGCCGATCAGCCGCGCCACCTCTTCCCCATCGGGGTTGAGGATCACCGTCACCGGCAGGCCGGCAATGCCCATCTCGTGGGCCAGCGCCGATTTCGGATCGCGCAGCGCGATCAGATGTTCCACGCCAGCCTCCCGGAAGAATTCGGTGATCGCGGGCACGGCGTTACGCCCGGTGGCCACGGTGACCACCTCGACACCATCGGCCCCCAGTACCTTCTGCAAGGCGCCGAGCGAGGGCATTTCCGTGCGGCAGGGCGGGCACCAGGTCGCCCAGAAGTTCAGCACCACCCATTCGCCGCGGAACTCGGCCAGCGAGCGCGGCGCATCGTCCATGCCGATAAGGCCGATCTCCGGCACCGCCACGGCGGGGGCAAAATTCAGCTTGCGCATGTCGCCCGCCCGCGCCGCATCGGCGGCGGCCACATCGGCGGCCACCGGATTTGCACCAAGAAGCAAGGCCGTATAAAGGACGGCGGCACGGACAGACAGCATGTTCCCCTCCATGAAGGCAGGCTAGACGATGAGCGCAGACGACAAGACCCAAGCCAACGCCATGTGGGGCGGGCGCTTCCAGAGCGGGCCGGACGCCATCATGCAGGCGATCAACGCCTCCATCAGCTTCGACCGGCGGCTCTACAAGCAAGACATTGCCGGTTCGCGCGCCCATGCCGCGATGCTCGCAGCACAGGGTATCCTGACCCATAGCGACGCCGAGGCGATCCGGGAAGGGCTTCTCACGGTATTGTCAGAAATCGAGGCGGGAGATTTCCTCTTCCGGGCGGAGCAGGAAGACATCCACATGGCCGTCGAAAGCCGGCTGACCGAGATCGTGGGCGAGCCGGGCAAGCGGCTACACACGGCGCGGTCGCGCAACGATCAGGTGGCAGTGGACTTCCGGCTCTGGGTGCGGGAGCAATGCGATGCGGCGGTGGAGGGGATCACCGCCATGATGCGCGCCTTTCTCGCGCAGGCCGAGGCGGGCGCCGACTGGGTGATGCCCGGCTTCACCCATCTGCAAACCGCGCAGCCGGTGACCTGGGGACATCACATGATGGCCTATGTCGAGATGCTGGCCCGCGACCGGAGCCGCTTCACTGATGCGCGGGCGCGAATGAACGAATGCCCGCTCGGGGCGGCTGCGCTGGCCGGCACCTCGTTCCCGATCGACCGGCAGATGACGGCCGAGGCGCTTGGCTTCGACCGGCCGACCGCCAACAGCCTTGATTCGGTGGCCGACCGCGATTTCGCACTGGAATTCCTCAGCGCCGCCGGCATTTGCGCCATGCACCTGTCGCGCTTTGCCGAGGAACTGGTGATCTGGTCGAGCGCGCAGTTCCGCTTCGTCCAGCTTTCGGACAGATGGACCACCGGCAGTTCCATCATGCCGCAGAAGAAGAACCCCGACGCGGCGGAGCTGCTGCGGGCCAAGCTTGGCCGCATCCTTGGCGCGGCGGTGGCGCTGTTTACGGTGATGAAGGGGCTGCCGCTCACCTATTCCAAGGACATGCAGGAGGACAAGGAGCAGGTCTTCGATGCGGCCGACACCTTGATGCTGGGCCTCGCCGCGATGACCGGAATGGTATCGGACATGAAGGCGCAAGTGGAAAACCTGCGCACCGCCGCCGCCTCGGGCTTCTCCACGGCAACCGATCTGGCCGACTGGCTGGTGCGCGAACTCGGCCTGCCCTTCCGCGAGGCTCATCATGTCACCGGCACGCTGGTCGCCATGGCCGAGACCAAGGGCTGCGACCTGACGGATCTGACGCTGGACGAGATGCGCTCGGTTCACGGGGGCATTCACAACAGCATGAACGAAGGCGTGTTTCAGGTGCTGGGTGTCGACAATTCCGTGATGTCCCGCCAGTCCTATGGCGGAACTTCGCCGGATCAGGTCAGAAGCCAGATTGCGCGCTGGAAGGCCCTGCTGGGCTGAGGCAGCCTTGGGCGCGGGCACCCCGCCCGGATATTCGGAGTCAGTCATGCGTATCGTCCCCCTCCTCCTGCTTGCCCTGCTTGCCGCCTGCGGCGCCGATGGCCGCCCCACCGCGCCCGAGGCGCAGACCGGCATCACATTATCGGGCGATGCCCGCGTCGGCATGACAGGCAAGCTGTGAGGCGGGTTGTGCTGATCCTGCTGCCGCTCGCGGCCTGTGCCGAGCCGCAGCCGAATGTCGATATTCATGCCGGACCAAGCGGGGTGGCGGTGACGCCCTCCGTTTCCACCAACGTCGGAGCAGCGCGGATCGGACTGACACCGCATGGCGCACGGCTCGGCACCAAGATCGCCGGCGTCGGCATCGGGATCGGGCTCTGATGTCGCCCCTGCGTGGCGGCTACCTTGCGTTGGCGCTGACCGGCGCAGGGCAGGCGCTCTTTGCCATGTGGCACGGCGCGCGTCTTACCCTGCCCATCCCCTTCGCCCCCGGGATGGAGGGGCAGGCCGCGCTGGTGACACTGGCGCTGATCCTCTGGGCGCTGGCCGAAACCCGGGTGCGGCGCAACTGGACGGCGCTGATCTCTATCCCCGCCGCGCTGATGCTGGGACCGGGCTGCGGCCTGCCGCTTTATCTGTTTCTGCGGACGCGGCCAGTGGTCTGAGTGCGAGGGCTCGTGCTCACGAGGGCGGACATCCCGCCCCGGTCATGGCCATCTCCGCGGGCATTACCATAGCCCAACCCACCGCACGGCAGAAAGTGGGATGGCGAATACGGGAGTGGTAGTTTTCCCAATGCTCATGCCTTGCATAAAACCCTCCCCGGCCCACAGATCGCAGCGCCCCCGCCAGGGTTCATGCTACCCGTGTGAGCCCCGCGCACCTCGCCCTGAACAAGGCACGATGCGCCGCCGGGTAGCGCCGCCCCACCGCCCCTCGGGCGGGGCGCTTTTAAGGGGCGTTGGCGAGGAGAAATACGTCAGGCGGTGCCGAGCCATAAAGTGCAGACCACAACCGGCTCAAACGCCCGTGGCAGGGTGCTGCCCTCCGTTGCCCGGAGTGTCAGAACTGGTGCCACAAGCTTCTCCATCGGATGGATGCGGCCGACTATCCCGCCTGCCCGACACCCCTCCTCGGTTGCGGGGCGGGGCGATCCGTTCTAGAACCCGCGAGAAGGCGGCGGGGAGGTAACGATGGATCATTTTCTCTACCGGAACGGCAGCCTCCATGCCGAGGGCGTA
>JAIRJX010000121.1 GCA_031260425.1 Gemmobacter sp. | reverse complement strand
CCCTTTCCATCAGGACCGTAAGAGCCCCGGCGGACCCGGGTCACCCCGGCTGCGCCCCTGCGTCCGAGGCACATTGCGGTGGCCGGGTCCGACCGCCAATGGAGGCCGCCTGAATGCCGGGCATTTTGCGCTTTCTTTTCCCGTGTCCACCGCTATAGTCCGACGCCATGAGCACGGGTTTTCATATCACCCTCGGCGCGCGCAGTGGCTTTGCTCCTGCCCCGGCCCCCCGTGGCCTGCTTCTCCTTAGCTGCCTCTGAGCGTGCCTTCGGGTGCGACCGCTCAGAGGTATCCGCGCGCCCAGGATCGAAGCCAGAGACACCCAAGGACCACTTCAATGATCGATACCTCCTCGCAGCCCCGCGTGCTGATTTTCGACACCACCCTGCGCGACGGTGAACAATCGCCCGGCGCCACCATGACCCATGAGGAAAAGTTGGAGATCGCGGGGCTTCTCGACGAGATGGGGGTCGATATCATCGAGGCGGGCTTTCCCATCGCCTCGGAGGGCGATTTCGCCGCAGTGTCGGAGATCGCGCGGAATGCGCGGAACTCCACCATCTGCGGGCTGGCGCGGGCGAATTACAAGGATATCGACCGCTGCTGGGAGGCGGTGAAACACGCGAAAAGCCCACGTATCCATACCTTCATCGGCACTTCGCCGCTGCACCGCGCCATCCCAGGTCTCGACATGGACCAGATGGCCGAGCGGATCCACGACACCGTGTCCCATGCCCGCAACCTGTGCGACAACGTGCAATGGTCACCGATGGACGCCACACGGACCGAGGCGGATTATCTGTGCCGTGTGGTGGAGATCGCGATCAAGGCCGGGGCCACCACGATCAACATCCCTGACACGGTGGGCTATACCTATCCGATGGAAAGCGCCCAGATCATTCGCATGCTGCTGGAGCGGGTGCCGGGCGCCGACAGCATCGTCTTCGCCACCCATTGCCACAACGATCTGGGCATGGCGACGGCGAACGCGCTGGCGGCGGTGGAGGCCGGCGCGCGGCAGATCGAATGCACCATCAACGGCTTGGGCGAGCGTGCGGGCAATACCGCCCTCGAGGAAGTGGTGATGGCGCTGCGGGTGCGCAACGACATCCTTCCCTTCCGCACGGGGATCGACGCCACCCGGATCATGCATCTGTCGCGCCGGGTCTCCACCGTATCCGGCTTCGTGGTGCAGCCAAACAAAGCCATCGTCGGCAAGAACGCCTTCGTCCATGAAAGCGGCATCCATCAGGATGGCGTGCTGAAGAATGCTGAGACCTTCGAGATCATGAAACCCGAGCATATCGGGCTGACGGTCAAGAACATCGCCATGGGCAAGCATTCCGGCCGCGCCGCCCTGCGCGCCAAGATGAAGGAAATGGGCTACGATCTGGCAGAGAACCAGTTGAACGACGCCTTCGTGCGCTTCAAGGCGCTGGCCGATCGCAAGAAGGAGGTCTATGACGATGATCTCGTCGCGCTGATGAAGGATCAGGAAACCAGCGCGACGCATGACACCCTTCAGGTGAAGCGGCTGCGTGTGGTCTGCGGCACCGAGGGCCCGCGCGAGGCGGAACTGACACTCAGCATCGACGGGGTGGATCATACCACCGACGCGACCGGCGACGGCCCGGTGGATGCGGCCTTCAACGCGGTGGACATGCTCTGGCCGCACCGGGCGGAGCTGCAACTCTATCAGGTGCACGCCGTGACCGAGGGTACCGACGCACAGGCCACGGTCAGCGTGCGCATCGCGGAGGACGGACGGATCGCCACCGGCAGCTCTGCCGATACCGATACGGTGGTGGCGAGCGTGAAGGCCTATGTCAACGCGCTGAACCGGCTGATCGAGCGGCGCAAGAAATCGGCGCCGGGCGATGATGTGAAATCGGTGCGGTATTCCGACGCCTGAAGAAGAGGGCGGCGGCGCGGCGCCCGGCCCGCCAGGATGACAGATACCGGGAGCCTGCCCGGAGCATGGGCGCCATACCCCGTCCGAGCCGGGAGCCAGACCGACAGTCCACCGTCTCACGCTACCGATGGCGGCGCCCGACCGCGGGTGGGCACGCCGACGACTGTGGTCTGCACTTTATGGCTCCATCACACCTAGCCTATATCCCCGCGCGGGTGTCACCCAAGCACCCGCCCCGGGGGCAGTCGGGCACTGCTCGGCGGTGCTGATCCCCGTGTTCCGGGCTGGGAAGGGCTCACACAGGCCCGTTGGGCGCGAGCGATGTTCAGGGCAGGCAGCACGGGGGAACCGGTGGAAGATTGCGGAAGGTGCAGTGACGGCCCCGGGACGAATCGGATGATCCGACCTCGTTTCTCGTCATGAGTATAAGAAGCAATGGCTCGCATGTTCGAAAATGAAAAGTATTCCTGACAATTTTGAAAAAATCCTCACCAAAAGATCGCAATAGATCAAAACTGCTTTTGACACGCGGAATTGTGCCGCTGCCTGGGAAGTGGGCTTCCTCCGGCCCGGCACTATCATTATATGAAAGTGCCTTCGCCAACCGTGAGTCGCCGGGGCCGACCGCCCTTGCCCATCTCAGCTTTCGCACATCCAAGGACCAGCCAGCATGTCTCTTTCCAGTCTCTTTTCATCGGACATGGCAATCGACCTCGGCACCGCGAACACGCTGGTCTATATCCGCGGCAAGGGCATCGTGCTGAACGAGCCCTCGGTGGTGGCCTATCACGTCAGGGACGGCAAGAAGCAGGTTCTGGCTGTGGGCGAGGACGCCAAGCTCATGCTCGGCCGCACCCCGGGCTCCATCGAGGCGATCCGGCCGATGCGCGATGGCGTCATCGCCGATTTCGACAGCGCGGAAGAGATGATCAAGCATTTCATCCGCAAGGTCCACAAGCGCACCACCTTTACCAAGCCGAAGATCATCGTCTGTGTGCCGCATGGCGCCACGCCGGTAGAGAAGCGGGCGATCCGTAATTCGGTGCTGCAGGCCGGCGCCCGGCGTGCGGGATTGATCGCCGAGCCGATCGCTGCGGCCATCGGCGCCGGAATGCCGATCACCGAACCGACCGGCTCCATGGTCGTCGACATCGGCGGCGGCACGACCGAGGTGGCGGTGCTTTCGCTGGGCGACATCGTCTATGCCCGTTCGGTGCGGGTGGGCGGCGACCGGATGGACGAGGCGATCATCTCCTACCTGCGGCGCCACCAGAACCTGCTGATCGGCGAAAGCACCGCCGAGCGTATCAAAACCTCGATCGGCACCGCACGGATGCCCGATGACGGACGCGGCGCCTCCATGCAGATCCGGGGCCGCGACCTGCTGAACGGCATACCGAAGGAAACCGAGATCAACCAGGCACAGGTGGCCGAAGCCCTGGCCGAACCGGTGCAGCAGATCTGCGACGCGGTGATGCAGGCGCTGGAGACCACCCCGCCCGATCTTGCCGCCGATATCGTGGATCGCGGCGTGATGCTTACCGGCGGCGGCGCCCTCATGGGGGATCTCGATCTTGCGCTGCGCGAACAAACCGGCCTTTCCATCTCGGTCGCCAATGAGAGCCTGAACTGCGTGGCGCTCGGCACCGGCAAGGCGCTGGAATACGAAAAGCAGCTCCGCCACGTCATCGACTACGATAGCTGAGGCGGCGGCGCATCTGACAGGAGCCGCGCGTGGCAAGGAACCGGACAAACCCGGAGGATTTTGCCCGCCCGATCAGGCGTATCCTGGTCGGTCTTCTGGTGCTGGCGCTGCTGGCGCTGTTCCTGCTCTGGCGGATCGACAGCCCGCGCGTCGAGCGCTTCCGCACTGCGCTGGTCGACCGGGTGGTGCCCGGTTTCGACTGGGTGATGCTGCCGGTGACCAAGGCCGCCGGGATGGCGAAAAACTTTCAGTCCTATACCAAGCTTTACGAGCAGAACCAGGATCTGCGGCAGGAATTGCAGCAGATGCGAGTCTGGAAGGAGGCGGCGCTCCGGCTGGAACAGCAGAATGCCAAGCTACTTGACCTCAATCAGGTGCGGCTCGACCCGAAGCTGACCCATATCACCGGGGTGGTTCTGGCCGATAGCGGCAGTCCGTTCCGGCAATCGGTGCTGATCAATGTGGGTGCGCGCGACGGGGTGCGCGACGGCTGGGCAGCGATGGACGGGATCGGCCTCGTGGGCCGCATCTCGGGCGTGGGGCGGCGCAGCGCCCGGGTGATCCTGCTGACCGACAGCAATTCGCGCCTGCCGGTAGTGGTGCAGCCCTCGGGGCAGAAGGCGTTGCTCTCGGGCGACAACACACCGGCGCCGCTGCTCGAATTCCTCGACAAGCCGGATCTGGTTCGGCCGGGCGACCAGGTGATGACTTCGGGCGATGGCGGGGTGTTCCCGGCCGGGCTGCTGGTAGGCGCGGTGGCGCAATCACCCGACCGGCGGCTGCGCACCCTGCTTGCCGCGGATTATGAGCGGCTGGAATTCCTGCGCGTGCTGCGCAGCCACGATCTGGAGCCGCTTACCGATCCGGGCGGGCTGGTCGCACCACCGCTTTCGCCGGGGCTCATCGGCCCGCTGCCCGCAGAGGGGGACAGCGATGGTTGATCCGCTGCGCCGCGACATCGTTTTCCATCGTGGGCTGTTCGTTCTTCTGGTGCTGGGGCTGATCTTTCTGCGCCTGCTGCCAATGGGATCACCGGCGGGTGCCCTACCCGGCCCCGACATCCTCCTTTGCGTGATCCTCGCCTGGGTGCAGCGGCGCCCCGACTACCTGCCGGTCCCGCTGATCGCCGCGGCGGTCCTGTTCGAGGATCTGCTGCTGATGCGTCCACCCGGCCTGTGGACGGCGCTAGTGCTGGTCGGATCCGAGATTCTGCGCTCGCGCATCGCCTTGATCCGTGAGCTGAGTTTCATGATGGAGTGGCTGTTCATCGCGCTTCTGATGTTGGCAATGTTCCTTGGCTACCGGCTGGCCTTCGCGCTGACGCTGCTGCCGCAGGCGGGATTTGGCTATGCAATGTTGCAGGTGGTTGCCACGATCCTGTGCTATCCTGTCATCGTGTGGCTCTCGCATGTGACGCTGGGGGTTCACAAGCCTGGTATGGGTGAGGTCGACGAGATGGGGCGACGACTATGAAGCGGACAGCACGCGAGACCGAGGAAAGCACGAGGCACATCCGCCGCCGCGCCCTGCTGATGGGCGGCGCCATGGCTGGCTTCGTCGCGGTGCTGGGCGCGCGGATGCGCTATCTCCAGGTCGATCAGGCTGACGAATTCCGCCTGCTGGCCGAAGAGAACCGCATCAACATCCGGCTGATCCCGCCGGCGCGCGGCCTGATCCTCGACCGCGACGGCAAACTGATCGCCGGGAACGAGCAGAACTACCGCGTCGTCATCACCCGCGAGGATGCGGGTGACGTCGAGATGGTGTTGAAACGGCTCTCCACCATCGTGCCGCTGCCTCCCGCCGAGATGGAGCGCATCCTGAAGGATGCCGAGCGCCACTCCCCCTTCGTGCCTATCACCGTGGCCGACC
Organism: Gemmobacter sp.; assembly: GCA_031260425.1. Taxonomy (GTDB): domain Bacteria; phylum Pseudomonadota; class Alphaproteobacteria; order Rhodobacterales; family Rhodobacteraceae; genus Gemmobacter. Next base: position 1,167 of record JAIRJX010000121.1, on the reverse strand, counting down.
GGCTGAGCTGGGAAGAGTTCTCGCGCATCGCGCTGAACGCCCCTTCGCTGCCCGGCGTGACCCCCGAAGTCGGGCTGAGCCGCACCTATCCACTGGATACCGATTTCGCGCATGTGGTGGGCTATGTCGGCCCGGTCTCGGAAGGTGACCTCGCAAGGCTGGAGAGCCCCGATCCGGTGCTTCAGATCCCAAAGTTCCAGATCGGCAAGATCGGTGTCGAGCGCTGGACCGAAGACAAGCTGCGCGGCAAGGCCGGCCAGAAACGGATCGAGGTGAACTCGGTCGGCCGGGTGATGCGCGAGCTCGACCGGGTGGAGGGTGACCCGGGCGACGACCTGCGGCTGACCATCGACGCCGGGGCACAGAACTTTGCACAGGTCCGGTTGGGCGAGGAAAGCGCTGCGGTGGTGGCAATGGACGTGACGACGGGCGACATCCTCGCCGTCGCCTCGGCCCCCTCTTTCGACCCCAACCTTTTCGTGCGCGGCATCAGCCAGAAGGATTACTCCACCCTGATGGAGAACGACCACCGCCCGCTGGCCGACAAGGCGGTGCAAGGGGTCTATCCGCCGGGCTCGACCTTCAAGCTGGTCACAGCGCTCGCAGCGCTGGAGGCGGGCGTGATCAACACGGGCAGCACCGTGCATTGTCCCGGCTATTTCGAGTTGGGTGGGCGCCGCTTCGCCTGCTGGAAGCGCGGCGGTCATGGCGCGGTGTCGCTCAACGACGCGCTGTCGGGAAGCTGCGACGTCTATTTCTACGAGACCTCGCTGAAGGTCGGCATCGACCATATCGCCGAGATGGGGCGCCGGCTCGGCCTCGGCGTCAAGCATGACCTGCCGATGTCAGCCATTGCCGCCGGGGTGATGCCCGACAAGGCGTGGAAGATGGAAAGCTATGGCCAGGAATGTCGACTGGGCGATACGGTGAACGCCTCGATCGGCCAGGGCTACGTGCTGGCCTCGCCACTGCAACTGGCGGTGATGACCGCGCGCATCGCCTCGGGACGGGTGGTGTCGCCCCGGCTGGTGCGGGCGATCGGCAACGAGGAGCTGCCGCTGCCCGAGGCGCCGCCGCTCGGCCTTCCGGCGGACTATCTGACCGCGGTGCGCCGTGGCATGTATGAGGTGATGAACGGCGCCCGCGGCACCGGCCGGTCGTCGCGCG
>JAIRJX010000047.1 GCA_031260425.1 Gemmobacter sp. | reverse complement strand
CGCGCTGACGCTTCACCTCGGTGGGCGATCCCTCGACAACCGCGCCCGCCTTGTTGCGCACCACTGTCGTAAGCTCGCCGACGAAACGCACCGTGATCTCGCCACGTCCGGTGCCCTGGTCGAATTCGGCGTCATGCAGCACGAGTTCCCGCAGGCCAACGAAATTTGCCTCGACCGTCAGGCCCTGCGCCTCGCGGGCCTGAACGGCGGTGGCGAAACTCTGATACACTTCGGGGGTGAGATAGGGCTTCACGGCGGCCAGATCGCCACGCTCGAAGGCCATCAGGATCATCTCGTAGGCGCCGCGCGCGCCTTCCAAGAAGGGGCTGACCACGAAGCCCGGCTCGGCCCGCTTCATCGCCGCCAATGCCTGCGCTGCGGCGCTTCCCTCCGGCGCATGGTCGATGATGTCACGGTCGGGTCCGCCCTCGATCACCTCGAAGCTGCGTTTCTGCACCTGGGCAGGCTGCGCCTCATCCGGGGGCAGCGGCGGCTTTTCAAAGCCTTCGCGCGTACCCAGAACGCCGCGCAGCTTCAGGATCAGAAAGACCGCGATCCCGGCCAGGACCAGAAGTTGGATCAGCGCGTTGTTCATCGGACCTCAGCAGTCTTTGGGGTTGGTAACTCGGGCCTTACGCCCCTATGTAGGAGAGGGCTGTGGACAAGTCCACCGCCTCGCGCATTCGCTTGTCTGGGAGAGACCGGAATATGAGGCTGCCCGGCCTTTTTCTCATCGCGATCCTGATCGAGATCGCGCTCTTCATCACGCTTGGCGGCTGGATGGGGATCTGGCTTTCGTTCGCGGTCATTCTCGGCACAGCGATGCTTGGGCTGAGCATCCTGCGGCTGCAGGGCGGGCGGGCAGCAGTCGAACTGCGGCAAATGACGGCCCGGATGAGTGATCCGGCGATGCCGATGGCCCGGCATATGCTGATCATGCTGGCGGCGGTGCTGCTGATCCTGCCGGGCTTCATGGGGGATGTGGTCGGCCTCGTGCTGCTGATCCCTCCGGTTCAGGCGGCGCTGATCGCTTATATGGCCCGCCGGACAACGATCCGCGGCGCGAGGCATCCCGACGCGAGGCAGGCATATCGGCCTGACATCGTGATTGATGGCGAGTTCATCGACCTTGACGCCGCAGGAAAGAATGGAGACGGGAAACCCGGTCCGCGCGGACCGTCCGGCTGGACGCGGCATTGAGGCAGGCCCGATCTGCTGATATCAAAGGCGCATAACGCGGCCGAAGATGGCCGATCAACGGGAGATTTGCAGTGACCGAAACGAATGACGCCGCGCCCGCCGCCGCTCCTCAGGTCAAGATGAGCGTGCTGGCGCAATTCGTGCGCGACATGTCCTTCGAGAACATGGTGGCGCAGAAGGGCGCGAATGGCGGCGAAGTGCAACCGGATATCCAGGTGGCGGTGAGCCTCGATGCCCGCAAGCGGCAGGTGGAACACCAGTTCGAAGTGATCACCAAGTTCCGCGTGACCTCGAAGAACAAGACGAATGATGACACGCTGTTCCTGCTGGAGCTGGATTATGGCGGTATCTTCCATGTCGAAGGCGTGCCGGAGGATCAGCTTCATCCCTTCCTGCTGATCGAATGCCCGCGCCTGCTGTTTCCGTTCGTGCGGCGCATCGTGTCGGACATCACCCGCGACGGCGGCTTCCCACCGCTCAATATCGACAATGTGGATTTTCTGGCGCTTTATCGGCAGGAGATCGCCCGCAGGGCGCAGCAGGCCAGCGCGCAGCCGCCGATCCAGTGATCAGCCACGCTTGAGCCAGATCGCACCGTCGCCCAGCTTGGCCACGAAGGCCTCATGGGCGGCGGCTTCCGCATCCGTCAGGCGCGGGGGCAGCGGGAACAGGCGAGGGCGGGGACGCCAACCGGTATCGGCCTGCACCAAGCCAGGGCGGGCCGCGGGTTGTGCAGGGGCAAGAGTCAGATCAGGTTGCCGGCCGCCGATCAGCTCCAGATAGACTTCGGCCAGAATCTCGCTGTCGAGCAGCGCCCCGTGCTTTTCGCGCATCGAATTGTCGATGCCGAAGCGGCGGCAGAGTGCATCGAGCGACGCGGGCGATCCCGGAAACTTCGACCGCGCAATCATCAGCGTATCGATGGCACGGTCATTGGGGATCTGCGGAAAACCGTTTGCACGAAGCTCCCAGTTAAGGAATTTCATGTCGAAACCGGCATTGTGGATGACCAGTTTCGCATCACCGACGAAATCAAGGAATCTCTGGGCCTCGTCCCGGAACAGCGGCTTGTCGCGCAGGAAATCATCGCCGAGACCGTGAACCTCGAATGCCTCTTTGGGCATCGGGCGTTCGGGGTTCAGGTAGACGTGAAAGGTATTTTTGGTGGGCAGGTGGTTGAACAGCTCCACCCCGCCGATCTCGACGATGCGATGGCCTTCCGAAGGCTCGAAGCCGGTGGTCTCGGTATCAAGGACGATCTCACGCATGGCGGGACTCGCGGATATAAAGGATCAGGGCGACGACGGCAGCCTCTACCGAAGCGAGGCTCAGCGTCTCAATGATATGGGTGGCACGGGCGCGCTTCTCGCGGTCGGGCATCTGGCGCGACAGGATGAGGGTGAACTGCTTGTCGGTCATGCCGGGACGGGCAAGGACACGGCGATACTGGAGATCGGGCGGTGCGGTCACCAAAAGTGTCGCGTCCATCTCGGCCTCTGAGCCCTTTTCGAATAGAAGCGGAATGTCGAAAACGGCGATGTCAGAGACTGTTTCAGCCAGAAACCGGGCGCGATCCAGGGCGACGAGCGGATGAACGACGGCTTCGATCTGCTTCAACAGACCTGGGCTGGCGGCAATGGCCTGACGGAGGATATCGCGGGAGACGATCCCCTCCGCCACAGCGTCGGGGACCAGATGGCGCATCGGCTCGATGGCACTGCCACCCGGACCATAGAGCCGATGCACCGCTGCGTCGGCATCCCAGACCGGGATACCGGCGGCGCGAAAGAAGTTCGCTGTAGTGGATTTGCCCATGCCGATGGAACCGGTAAGCCCGAGGCGGAAGACACTCATGCCGCAAGCACCGCCTCGCGGGTGGCCTCGTCCACTTCGGGGCGCTGGCCGAACCATCGCTCAAAACCCGGTGCAGCCTGGTGCAGCAACATGCCAAGACCGTCAACAATGGTGGCCCCGGCCTGTTCCGCCTCGACGAGAAATTGCGTCCGGAGCGGGGTATAGACCAGGTCGGTGGCGAGGGTTCCGGGCTCCAGCTTGTCGAGTGGGATACGGAAATCCGGCTTGCCGACCATGCCGAGCGCGGTGGTGTTTACCACGGTCGTGACGCCCTCCAGCATGTCGCCGGCACGGACCCAGTCCTGCACTACCAGCCTGGTGCCGAAATCGGAACGGAACGCCTCGGCACGAGATCGGGTGCGATTGGCAATGCGGATCTCCGGCACCCCGGCCTCGATCAGCGCCGCCACTACGGCACGGGCAGCACCGCCGGCGCCGAAAATCGCCGCCGGGCCGGCGGAGGGCCGCCAATCCGGCACATTCTGTCTCAGATTGGCGATGAAGCCAGTGCCATCGGTATTGTCGGCATGGATCCTGCCATCCTGATGGAAGACCAGCGTATTCGCGGCGCCGATCTGTGCAGCGCTATCGGTCACGATATCAGCGAGGCCAAGAATGGCTTCCTTGTGCGGAATAGTGACGTTCAAGCCGACGAATCCAAGCTTTGGCAGGATTCGCAGCGCCTCGGCCAGATCGGCCTGGGCGATGTCCATCGGGATGTAGTGACCCTTGATGCCATGGCGCTTCAGCCAGTAGCCATGCAGTATTGGCGAGCGGCTGTGCGCCACAGGCGAGCCGATCACGCCCGCCAGCGGAATGCGCGGATGATCCGTCATGCCTCGACAATCCCCCCGAGTTCGAGCCGGGCCAGAAGCGGCAGCAAAGGCAGGCCCAGAATGGTAAAGTAATCACCTTCAACCGAAGAGAAAAGCCGCACACCCTCTTCTTCCAGCCGGTAAGCTCCGGCGGAATGGCGGATGCTGTCCCAATTGCGCGAGATATAGCCGGCGAGCCAGGCAACGGAGAAATTGCGCATGGTGAGCTCAGCCCGGCCGACATGCCGCCAGACCGGCACGCCCCTGTCATAGACGACGAGGGCGGAAAGCAGGCGATGGCTCTGGCCGCGCAGGGCGGCAAGCTGTTCATGGGCTTCAGCCGGGGTTTTCGGCTTGCCCCAGACGCGATGGCGGAATTCCAGCACCTGATCGCAGCCGAGAACCAGCGCCTCAGGATGTTTTTCAGCAATCTTGCGCGCCTTCATCTCGGCCAAGGTATCGGCGATGTCCTGCGGATGGGCATCCTCAGCCTCCAGACTGTGGCGGATGGTTTCCTCGTCAATATGGGCGGGATGTGCCGTAACCTGGATCCCCGCATTGCGCAAAAGGGCAAGCCGGGTCTCGGAAGCGGAAGCAAGGAGGATCGGACGCGACATGACGAGGATGATCCGGGCAGGGGTGATCTTGTGGAAAAACGTGGTTTGTTCCTCGGGTCGGGCGGGTGAGGAAACCGGCCGGATCAAGTGGTGGGGCTGCCGCGGGCAGGTTGTCAAGCCCGCGGCAAGATTTGTCCACCTGTGGGCAAAGACAGCGGCGCGGCGGGGAGCATTCTTCCACCCACATCCGCAGCATAACCGACTGTGGAGGATTACACCTTCCATCCAAGCAGGGAATCCGGCGAATTCTGCCGGGCAGACACCATAAGAAGTGAAACTGTCCCCAGCTTATCCACCTAGCCGGGTTTGTGGGGAAAATTGGGGATCGGTTGGCCAATCCTGTTATCCACGGCATCTACAGCATCATTTTCTTTTCTTTCTCTCTTATTAAAGAGAGAAGAAGGAAGAGCAACGAGGTCCGCGATGAGTGATTTTCTGACGATGGGTTACCCTTGGGTGAAAGTCCTGCATGTGATCTCGGTCATCTCCTGGATGGCGGGGCTGTTCTATCTGCCGCGGCTTTTCGTCTATCATGCAGAGCAGGCAGGGTCCGGCAATCCGACGGATACGCTGTTCCAGACCATGGAGCGGCGGTTGCTGCAGACCATCATGACCCCGGCGATGATAGGAAGCTGGATCTTCGGGCTGATGCTGGTGGTAACCCCTGGCGTCGTGACCTGGAGCGAGGTCTGGCCTTGGAGCAAGGCGCTCGCGGTTCTGGCGATGACCTGGTTCCATTTTTGGCTGGCAGCGAGACGGAAGGACTTTGCGGCCGGGCAGAACCAGTTGAGCGGGCGGCGATACCGGATGATGAACGAAGTGCCGACGGCGCTGATGATCGTGATTGTCGCTTCGGTGATCGTCAGATTCTGATTTGTTGACTCGACACGTGTTCGGGCTTATCTGAGCGCAAGCAGGGCCATCCGGCCTGATGCATTTCCCTTCGATAAAGTGATCCGGTTCCGCTGTTGCGGCGCCTTGCGGGTAATTGCCATGACGATTGAACGCCTCAACCTTTCCGACCTCAAGGCCAAGACACCGGCGGCGCTGCTGGCGATGGCCGAGGAGTGGGAGATCGAGAATGCGCCCTCCATGCGGAAGGGCGAGATGATGTTCTCGATCCTGAAGGAACATGCCGAGGAAGGGCTGGAGATCGGCGGCGACGGCGTGCTGGAGGTGCTGCAGGACGGTTTCGGCTTCCTGCGCAGCCCGGAGGCGAATTATCTGCCCGGCCCGGACGACATCTATGTCAGCCCGGAGATGATCCGGATTTTCTCGCTCAGGACCGGAGATACGATCGAGGGCGTCATCCAGGCGCCACGTGACAATGAGCGCTATTTCAGCCTGGTGAAGGCCGAGCGGATCAATTTCGACGATCCCGAGAAAGCCCGACACAAGGTGCATTTCGACAACCTCACACCGCTTTATCCGAATGAGCGGCTGAAGATGGAAATCGACAATCCGACGATCAAGGACCGTTCGGCCCGAATCATCGACCTGGTGGCGCCGATCGGCAAGGGACAACGGGCGTTGATCGTGGCGCCGCCACGCACCGGCAAGACCGTACTGTTGCAGAATATCGCGCATTCCATCGCGGTCAATCACCCGGAATGCTATCTTATCGTGCTGCTGATCGACGAACGGCCGGAAGAAGTGACCGACATGCAGCGCAGCGTGAAGGGCGAGGTGGTTTCCTCGACCTTCGACGAGCCGGCGACACGACATGTCGCGGTGGCGGAAATGGTGATCGAGAAGGCCAAGCGGCTGGTCGAGCATAAGCGGGATGTGGTGATCCTGCTCGATTCGATCACGCGCCTTGGGCGGGCGTTCAACACTGTCGTCCCGTCGAGTGGCAAGGTGCTGACCGGTGGTGTGGATGCCAACGCGCTGCAACGGCCGAAGCGTTTCTTCGGCGCGGCACGGAACATCGAGGAGGGCGGTTCGCTCACCATCATTGCGACAGCGCTGATCGATACAGGCTCGCGGATGGACGAGGTGATCTTCGAGGAGTTCAAGGGCACCGGCAACAGTGAGATCGTGCTTGACCGCAAGGTGGCCGACAAGCGGGTGTTCCCGGCAATGGACATCCTGAAATCGGGCACCCGCAAGGAGGATCTGCTGATCGAGAAGACCGACTTGCAGAAGACCTATGTGTTGCGCCGCATCCTGAACCCGATGGGCACGACGGATGCCATCGAATTCCTGATTTCGAAGCTGAAGCAGACCAAGAGCAACGCCGAGTTCTTCGATTCCATGAATACCTGACCTTCGGCGGGAGGTGCTGATGGACACGATCTATGCCCTCGCCACCGCGCGGGGCCGGGCGGGTGTCGCGGTCATCCGGCTGTCCGGTCCCTTGGCGCATCAGGTGATTGAGACATTGACCGGGCTGCCGTTGCCGGCGGAGCGGGTCGCTGCGCTGCGGCGGATCGTCTGGCGGGATGATCTGCTTGATGATGCCCTGGTGATGATCTTCGGGGCGGGGCGGAGTTTTACCGGTGAACCGGTGGCGGAACTGCATCTGCACGGTTCACTCGCCATCGTTGGATCGGTGCTGCGCATACTGGGGGAGTTCAGCGGTGTGCGCCTGGCGGAGCCGGGGGAATTCACGCGGCGGGCGCTGGAAAACGGGCGGCTTGATCTTGCGCAGGTCGAGGGCTTGGCGGATTTGATCGACGCCGAGACGGAAGCGCAACGTAGACAGGCGTTCCGGGTGTTCGCTGGACATGTCGGTCGCAAGGTCGAGGATTGGCGGCGGATACTGTTGCGGATCGCGGCATTGATGGAAGCCACCATCGACTTTGTGGAAGAGGATGTGCCGGTTGACGTGTTGCCCGAGGTGCGGAACCTGGCATACCGGCTGCTTGACGAAATGCGGGCGGAGCTTGCGGGTGCCGCCGTAGCCGAACGAGTCCGGGATGGGTTCGAGGTTGCCATCGTAGGTGTGCCGAATGCAGGAAAATCAACGCTTCTCAATGAGTTGGCGGGGCGCGATGCTGCGATCACCTCGGACGTGGCGGGAACGACGCGGGATATTATCGAGGTCCGCATGGATATGCGGGGACTTCCCGTAGTGCTGCTTGATACGGCGGGCCTCCGGGAAACCGCTGATCCGGTGGAGCAGATCGGGGTTGATCGCGCCCGGACCCGTGCTGAAGCAGCGGATTTGCGGATTTTCCTGTTGGAAACCCCGCAGGATCGGCCGATTCTGGAGGTCCGGCCGGGAGATATTGTTGTCCTGGGGAAGGGCGATTTATGGCCGCTGTTCGACGGGCGGCGGATTTCAGGCAAGACGGGGCTTGGAATCGATCGGTTGATCGATGACATTGGAGCGGCATTGGCGGCCCGGACGGCCGGGTCTTCGCTGTTGATTCGTGAGCGTCATCGGATCGCCATCTCTGGTGCAGTTAGGGCTTTGGAAGAGGCGCTGTTCCGGCTGGATGCGATGGGTGATCAAATCGAGCTCGCGGCGGAATCGGTGCGGTATGGGATGCGGGCGCTCGATCAGTTGATTGGCCGGATCGGGGTTGAAGATGTGCTGGGGGAAATATTCTCCAGCTTCTGTATCGGGAAATGATGATGTTTCACGTGAAACATTTCGATGTCGTCGTGATCGGGGCTGGCCATGCGGGGTGCGAGGCAGCGGCAGCGGCAGCGCGAGTGGGTGTTTCCGTTGCATTGATCACCATGAAGAAGGCCGATATCGGCACGATGTCCTGCAATCCGGCGATTGGGGGATTGGGCAAGGGGCATCTTGTTCGTGAAATTGACGCGATGGACGGGGTCATGAGCCGGGTCGCCGACCGGGCCGGTATCCAATTTCGGTTGTTGAACCGTCGAAAGGGCCCAGCGGTTCAGGGCCCGCGGGTGCAGGCGGATCGGGCGCTTTACCGTGCCGCGATGCAGGCGGTGCTATCGACCTGGCAGAACCTGTCGGTGGTGGAGGGCGAGGTTGCCGATCTGATCATCGAAAGTGGCCGGGTGGCTGGCGTCTGTTTGTCGGATGGATCGGAAATCCGGTCTGAGGCCACTATCCTGACCTCCGGCACGTTCCTGAACGGTATGATCCATATCGGCGATGAGCGGCGTAGCGCGGGGCGTATGGGCGACAGGCCGTCGCTCGCGCTTGCGGGGCGGCTGTCCTCCCTGGGCCTGCCGCGAGGGCGCTTGAAAACGGGAACGCCACCGCGCCTGGATGGACGCAGCATAGACTGGGATGGTCTGGACCGGCAGGATGGTGATGACGATCCGGTGATGCTGTCCTTCCTGAACCGTAAGCCGGTTGCTCGCCAGATCGCCTGCGGCATCACCCATACCAACTCAAGGACGCATGAGATCATCCGGAATAACCTCTCGCGCTCCGCGATGTATGGCGGTCATATCGAGGGGGTTGGGCCGCGCTATTGCCCGTCGATCGAGGATAAGGTTGTCCGGTTTGCCGACAAGGACAGTCATCAGGTGTTTCTGGAGCCCGAGGGGCTGAACGATCATACGGTCTATCCGAACGGCATTTCCAGTTCGCTGCCGATCGAAGTTCAGGAAGCTTATGTCCGCTCGATCAAGGGGTTGGAGCGGGCGATCATCCTGCAACCGGCTTATGCCATCGAGTATGACTATTTCGATCCGCGCGGATTGATGCCCACACTGGAAAGCAGGGCGCTGAGGGGACTATACTTTGCGGGGCAGATCAACGGCACGACCGGATATGAGGAGGCGGCGGCGCAGGGGCTCGTGGCGGGCTTGAATGCGGCTCTGTATTGCCAGAAGCGCCCCGCCGCCCTGTTTTCGCGGACCAGCAGCTATATAGGCGTCCTGATCGACGATCTTCTGGTGTTTGGTGTGTCCGAGCCCTATCGCATGTTCACCTCGCGGGCGGAGTTCCGGCTTCATCTGCGAGCAGACAATGCGGATCAGCGTTTGACGCCGCCGGCGAGAGAGCTTGGCTGCGTCTCGGAGGAGCGCGGTCGGCTCTTTTCGGCGAAACGTGATCTGCTGGCGCGGGGGCGCGAGGCGCTTGCACAGGTTTCCCTTACGCCGCGTGACGCTCACGTGTTGGGGATTGCCGTAAGAGAGGATGGCGGGCGGCGCACTGCGCTGGAACTGCTGACTTTTCCGGAGGTCGAGCCTTCCGCGATAGCTTCAGTCGCCCCGGAGTTTGCCTGCTTGCCGCTGGATATCCAAGGTCAGATCAAGATCGACGGGCTCTATCAGAAATTCGCGGCACGTCAGTTGGCTGATGCAGAAACGATCCGGCGGGATGAGGCGGCGGAAATACCGGATAGCTTTGACTATGCCGGCCTTTCCGGCCTCTCTGGGGAGTTGAGGCAGAAACTGGATCGGCTGCGCCCGCGGAATATCGGCCAGGCTTCGAGAATAGAGGGGATGACACCCGCTGCGCTGATTCTCATTCTTGCGCATCTTCGCAAGGGCGGCAATCGCTTGGTTTCCGCATGACGGACGATATGACGGAACTTGCCGGTGTGAGTGTTTCACGTGAAACAATTGCTCGGCTCGAGCGGTATTGCGCGCTCCTGACCAAGTGGAATGCCACGATCAATCTGGTGGCAAAAGCCGCGTTGCCGTCGCTTTGGGAAAGGCACATTCTCGATTCGCTTCAGATAGCCCGCCACCTGCCAGAGCGGCCCGTGCATTGGGTCGATCTCGGGAGCGGGGGCGGTCTGCCGGGGTTGATCGTGGCGATTGTAGCGGTGGAGCGGGATCGGGGATCACGATTCACGCTGGTCGAGGCTGATCATCGCAAATGTGCCTTTCTGCTGAACGTGATCCACGAGCTGAAGCTGCCGGCCCTGGTTCGTTCGGAGAGAATCGAAGAGATCGAGCCCTTGCAGGCGGATATATTGTCTGCCCGAGCGCTTGCATCGCTGGATATTCTGTGCGGTTATGCCTCACGCCATCTTGCCGAGGGGGGCGTGGCGATCTTTCCAAAGGGAGAACGCGCTTCCGACGAGATTACCGAGGCCGGGCGCAACTGGCGTTTTGCGCTTGAGGTCATCCCCAGCGTTACCAATTCACAAGCCGGTATCCTCAAGTTGCAGCATATCCATCATGTCTGATCCCTCTCGCCCCCGGCAGCCAAAGATCATCGCTATCGCCAATCAGAAGGGGGGCGTGGGAAAGACGACGACTGCTATCAATCTGGCGGCCGGACTGGCAGAGCTTGGCGCCGGGGTGCTTCTGGTCGACCTTGATCCGCAGGGAAATTCTTCCACCGGGTTGGGGGTGGACGCAGCGGATCGCAGGGTTACCACCTATGATGTGCTGCTTGAAGATGTGTCGATCACACAGGCGGTTCGGAAAACGCTGACACCTAACCTGTTGATCTGTCCTGCGAATTCCGACCTTGCCTCTGCCGATATAGAGCTTGTTGCCAATGAGCGGCGGAGCTTCCTGCTGCATGATGCATTGCGGCAGCGCGACATAGATGCGCTTGGCCTTGACTATATCCTGCTGGACTGTCCGCCGTCGCTTAACCTTTTAACGGTGAACGCGTTGTGTGCCGCCCATTCGGTTCTGGTGCCGCTCCAGAGCGAGTTCTTCGCGCTGGAGGGTCTTTCACATCTGATGATGACGATCCGCAAGGTGCGTGAGACGGCAAACCCGACACTGAGGATCGAGGGCATATTGCTGACCATGTATGACCGGAACAAGCTGTCGCAGCAGGTGGAAGAGGATGTGCGCAAGATGTTGGGCGATCTGGTTTTCCGGACGATCGTGCCGCGCAATGTGCGCGTCAGCGAAGCGCCCTCCTACGCCATGCCGATCTTGACCTATGACGGAAGCTCGAAGGGGGCGAAGGCCTATCGGGCGTTGGCGCTGGAAATCGCTGCCCGGCATGGCATTATGCGTCCGGCAGCGGGAAAGGCATGAGCATGGAAAAGAAGATGGAGCGCCGGGGCCTGGGGCGGGGCCTTTCGGCGCTGATGGCCGATATCTCGCCGGGTGGTGATATTGCGCTTGGCCCTGCCGTAGTCGGGCGCCGCACGGATTTGCTGGCGATTGAGCGGCTGCGCCCTAACGCGGATCAACCCCGCCAGGCATTTTCGCAGGAAAATCTGGAAGATCTGGCTGCTTCGATCCGCCGGAAGGGCATCTTGCAGCCGATCATTGTCCGGTCGATCCCCGATACCGACAGTTATGAGATCGTGGCGGGTGAGCGTCGATGGCGGGCCGCGCAGATTGCGCAGCTGCACGAGGTTCCGGTTATCATCCGGGATTTCAATGATCAGGAAGTCCTCGAAATTGCCCTTATCGAGAATATCCAGCGCGCGGACCTCAATGCCATAGAAGAGGCGACGGCCTATCGTCAGTTGATGGACAGGTTCAACCATACGCAGGAGCAGTTGGCCGTTGCCCTCTCGAAAAGCCGTAGTCATATCGCCAATCTGTTGCGGCTTCTCAGCCTTCCCGAGGATGTGAAGGGGCTTGTGAAGAACGGCGCCCTGTCGGCGGGCCACGCCCGCGCCCTCGTCACCTCGCCGAGAGCTTCGACATTGGCGAAAACCATCGTTGATCGTGGCCTGTCGGTTCGCGAAACCGAGGATCTGGTGCGCAAGCCGACGCCGGAAAGGGACAGGCGGGCCGGTGGAGGCAGGGGAGGCGACAGGGATAAGGACGCGGATACCCGCGCGCTGGAATCCGATCTGTCGGCCAATCTGAGGATGCTGGTGACGATCAAGCACGAGGGGAATACCGGCAAGGGGGTCATTTCCGTGCGTTACAATTCGCTCGATGACCTCGATCTGCTCTGTCGCGTCCTTTCGCAGATTCCCCGGGACACGGAGTTTTAAGCTTCGCCTCAGATATCTGCCGTCAGTTCGGCCAGAATCGCGTTGAGCAATGGGCGCCCCCTATCGGTGACGCTCAGCCTGTCGTCGGATTGTTGCACCATGCCCAGATCGCGCAGGCCTGCCAGCCGTGAGCCTGCCAGGTCACGGCCGGTAAAACCGGCCAGTCTGGAAAGCCGTATACCGTCGCGCAGCCGCAGGCCCATCAGAAGGTATTCTATGGCCTGCTCTTGCGATGAAAGGGCGGCCGGACTGTCCTGAACGCCCTCGGTCGATGCCGCTTCGGCAAGCCAATCTGCTGGTTGCGCGATAGCTGCCGTTGCGTGGCGCTGTCGGCCGTAGGTCAGCCGGCCATGGGCTCCGGGCCCGATCCCGGCATAGTCGCCGCCCGTCCAGTAGATGCGGTTATGCCGCGATTCCTGACCCGGTCGCGCGTGGTTGGAGATTTCATAGGCCGGTAGTCCGGCATCGGTGCACATGGTTTGCGTGAGATCGAAGAAATCTGCCGCCAGGTCTTCGGATGGCAACCCCCTCAACTGGCCCCGTGCAAAGCGTTCGCCAAAGACTGTGCCGTCCTCGACGGTCAACTGATAGAGCGACAGATGACCCGTCGTGATCCGCAATGCCTCCGCCAGTTCTCTCTCCCAGTCGGACAGGCTCTGATATTGCCGCGCATAGATCAGATCGAAGGAAACGCGATCGAAGGTTGCCTGGGCTATGTCGATCGCGCGGCGCGCCTCTGCCAGATCGTGCTTGCGGCCAAGCCGCCGCAGATCGGTA
>JAIRJX010000038.1 GCA_031260425.1 Gemmobacter sp. | reverse complement strand
GAGGACATTTGCAACCAGGCCGGATGGAAACTTGTCCGATCCGGATCCAATGTGAGCTTTGCCCCCTGAAACAAGGCGCGAAGCGCCGCCGAGCAGTGCCCGCCCACCCCTTGGATGGGCGCTTGGGTGACGTTGGTATGGGGATCGATCATAGGTGTGGTTGAGCCATAAAGTGACGACCGCAATCCTCTCAGGGCGCCCACCCGCAGTTGGGTTCTGCCCTCCGTGGTGCGGGGTGTCGACTGAGGAAGCGGAGTTTCTCCAACGCCCAAACCCCGTGTGAGCTCTTCCCCCGCCCGGAACAAGGCGCGAAGCGCCGCCGGGCAGCGCCCGACTGTCCCTTGGATGGGCGCTCTGGTGACACCTGCGCGTAGCGGGATTACGCCATAAAGCGGCGACCACAACCGCAGGAGCGCTCCCTCGCGGTCGGCCGCTGCCCTCTGTTGCAACTGTTGGGTAGGGGTGCGTCTCGGGCCGGCCTCTCTGGACGAATATGTATTCAATTTATTGAATATGATTGATGCCGTTACGCGAAGGCGTGTTGCCGTTCCCTGCATTCTGTGGCATCAGGAGGCCGACCCAAACCGGACTGACGAGTTTAGCATGACCGACTACGCTGCCCGCCGCACCACGATGGTCGATACCCAGATCCGCCCCTCGGACGTTACCAAATTCCCGATCATCGCCGCCATGCTCGCCGTTCCACGCGAAGCCTATGTTCCGACGGAGTGGCGCGAGGCGGCCTATATGGGCGAGCATGTAACGCTGGGTGGTGGTCGGGTGGTGCTGGAGCCGCGCACGCTGGCCAAGATGCTGGACGCGCTGGATATCCAGCCCGACGAGACCGTGCTCGATATCGGCTGCGGGCTGGGCTATTCGACGGCCGTTATCGCCCGTATGGCCGAAGCGGTGGTCGCGGTCGAGGAGGACGTGGCGCGGGTGGCCGAGGCGCAGCGCACGCTTTCGTCGCAAAGCGTGGACAATGCGGCGGTGATGGCTGGCCCTCTGGCGGCAGGTGCGCCCAAGGCCGGCCCCTATGACGTGATCGTGCTGCAAGGCGGGGTGGAGACCCTGCCCGAGGCGATCGAGGCGCAACTGAAGGATGGCGGCCGGATCGGCTGCATCTTCATGGAAGGCGCGCTCGGCGTGGCGCGCGTGGGCTATCGGAGCGGCAAGCGGATCACCTGGCGACAGATCTTCAACGCCACGGCCCCGGTATTGCCGGGCTTTGCCGCGCGGAAGGCATTCACCCTCTGACCCGGCTTGCGGGTGGGAACAAGAAGCAGGAGCAGGCGATGTTCGGATTGAGGCAGTTCCTCACGGCAACGGCGGTGACGGTGGTGCTGACAGCCCCCGCCGCGCAGGCCGAGACCTTGGGTGACGCGATGATTGCGGCCTATCGCAACTCGCATCTGCTTGACCAGAACCGGGCGCTGCTTCGCGCGGCGGATGAAGACGTGGCGACGGCGATCTCGGCCCTGCGCCCGGTGGTGGAGTTCACCGCCAGCGCGCAACGCAGCCACCAGTATTTCGAGAATGCGGGTGCCCGGAGCGGGCTGCTCAGCGTGGTGCCGGAGGATGCGACTTCCACCTCCGCCGCGCTGGAATTGTCGTTCCAGTTGATGCTTTACGATTTCGGCCGCAGCAAGGCCGGTATCGCCGCCGCGAAGGAGGCGGTGCTGGCGACGCGGGCCGGGCTGGTGGGGGTGGAGCAGCAGGTGCTGCTGGGCACCGTCAGCGCCTATGTCAACGTGAAGCTCGCGCGGGAGATCGTGGACCTGCGGCAGAACAATACCCGCGTCATCACGCAGGAATTGCGCGCCTCGCAGGATCGGTTCGACGTGGGCGAGGTGACGCGCACCGATGTTGCGCTGGCGGAATCCCGTCTGGCAGCGGCGCGTGCGCAACTGGCTGCGGCCGAGGGGGACCAACTGGTCGCGCGTGAGGCCTACAAGGCGGCGACCGGCGCTTATCCGGGGCAGCTTTCCGCCCTGCCCGGGGCGCCTCGGCTGCCGGCGAGCCTTGACGCCGCGATGGCGATTGCCCGCCGCAGCCATCCCGACATGATCCGTGCGCAGCATCTGGTGAAGACCTCCGATCTGAACCTCGAACTTGCCAAGGCCAATATGAAGCCCACCATCTCGCTTGGTGCTACCGCGGGGATGTATGAGGGTACCTCCTCGATCACTTCCGACTATAACGCGGCGAGTGTCGGGGTGACGGCGCGTCAGACGCTCTATGCCGGCGGGCGGCTTTCGGCACTTTACCGCAAGGCGCTGGCGCAGGTCGAGGCGCAGCGTGCCGCGCTGCACCAGACCCGGGTCGTGATTGACCAGAATATCGGCAATGCCTGGGCACGGCTCGATGTTTCGGCGGCGCAGATCGCCGCGAATATCCGCCAGATCGAGGCGGCGCAGATCGCTTTCGACGGGCTGCGCGAGGAGGCGAAGCTTGGCGCGCGCACCACGCTGGAGGTGCTGGACGCCGAACAGGAACTGCTCGATGCCCGCGCCGCCCGCGTGCAATCGGAGGCCGAGCGGCAATTCGCGGTCTACAACGTGCTGGCAGCGATGGGGCAGTTGACGGCGCAAAGCCTCAATCTCGGCATTCCGACCTATGATGTGACCGGCTATTACAATGCGGTGAAGGATGCTCCGGCGACCTCGTTCCAGGGCAAGGCGTTGGACCGCGTGCTGCAATCCATCGGCAGGAAATAGGCGGCTCACACGGCCCCGGGGCGGTGTGCGCGTTTCTTCCCCGGTAGCTTGTTAACTGTCGTTCCGGCAACCGCTTGTAACGTGGCAGTTCTGTGTCTATTGTTTCCATACAAGCTGAAGTGGTGCAGGCATGACCGAGCCGATGAGTTCCAGAGAGATCGAAGACGTATTGTCCTCCATCCGGCGGCTGGTATCCGAGGATATGCGCTCCGTCCCGCGCCCACCTGCGGCAGAGGGCAAGCTGCTGCTGACCCCGTCCTTGCGGGTGGTGGAGCCCGGCGAGCCCGCTGCCGAAGATGCGCTTCTGGAAGACGTGGTATCGAGGATCGGGGCCGGAGTGCCGGCCGACGCCGGGTGGGAGACCGATCCGGCGGAAGGCGCTTGGCCGGGGGCCGAGGTGGTCTCGGTCGATCTTGATGGGGTGGATGAGGCCGAGGTGGTGGTGCCCGCAGCGACGGGGCAGGACTGGGAGGAAGAACCCGCCGCTGCTCCGAAAGTGGAGCCGCAAGACCTTGCCGATCCCGATATGGGGTCCGCCGACCAGGCCGAAGCTGAGGCGGTAGCAGAAATTCTGCGCGAGGAAGAGGCGCTTGCCGCCAGGGTCGATACCGACACGCAGGAAGCGCCGCAGGACCTCTTCTCCCCCGCCGATACCGACGAATTCAACGAGGAGGCACTGCGAGATCTGGTGCGCGCGCTGATCCGTGAGGAATTGCAGGGCGAGCTTGGTGCGCGCATGACCCGCAATGTCCGCAAGCAAGTCCGGGCCGAGATTGCACGGGCGTTCGGTATACAGCAGTTGTCCTGAGGGCAGGGCCGGGACTGACCGTGATGGATGGAGCTGGGATGGCCCGGCTTTGGTCTGCATCCATGCCATGCTGCGGTGTTCCACCCCTTTCCTACAGAAAGTAAAACGCGCCCTGAGGGGCGCGCTATGTCGAGTTAGTGTCTGTTTCGGATAAAGCGGCCCGAACCTCTTGGGTGGACCACGCCTCAGGCGGCTTCGGCCTGCTCCATCTCGGCGGCATGGCGGCGCTCGCTTTCCTCGCGCGACAGCGCAACCGAGGTGCGCACGCCTTTCGCCACGAATTCCATCAGGCCCTTCACCACCCGCTCGTTCGGATCGATCCCGGCGCAGGACAGCACTTCACGCCCGTCACGCGAACGCGCCCAGCGGGCGATCTGTTCCGGTCCATTGCCATATTTCTTGTCATCGGCAATCGCGTCGTCCAGCGCGGCAAGGACCACGGCGGCAAACAGCTTGCGGGCGCGCTGCCCTTGTTCGTAGTTGAACGCTGTGCTGTCGATGAAATCAGCCATCTCCGTATCCCTGTTCTTGCTCTTGCCTGTTACGGTGCCCTGCGGCATATGACCTTTTGGCGCGATTCGGTATTCCGGCTTTGGTATGACTGCCATGCAATATCTGCATGGCTCAGCCGCAATCCTACCAAATTTAGTGAGGGATCTGGTAGAACCACGCCAATATATAGAGCTATTTCAAAACGGATCAAGATTTGATCAGTGTTTTGTCAATATTCTTGCGGTATGGCGTGGCGCGAGGTCATTCTGCTTCCAGTTGTGCAGATCCGGCGCTGAGTGCGCCCCGCATCCGCTCGAACCGCATCTGTGCCAGCGCCCGGTCGCCGGAGCGGGTATAAAGCGTCCCGGCCTCGCGCCCGTCAGCGGTCAGGATCGCTGTCCCGACCGGTGCCTCGCCTGAAATCCGGAGCCGCACCAGACCCTTGCGCAATTCCGTCTTGTGCTTCATCCGCGCGGTGACCTCCTGCCCGACATAGCAGCCCTTGCCGAAATCGACGCCGTTCAGCCGCTCGAATCCGGCTTCAAGGATGAAGGTCTCATCGGGTAGAAGCTCGATCAGAGTTTCCGGGATCAGGTATTCGACGCGCAGTGCGTCCCGGTCCCCCGGATCCGTTTCGCATACCGGGCCATAGCGCCGCCAGCCAAGCGCCAGGTGGCGCGGATCCGGCAGGGCGCCTTCCGGCGCCGCGCCCAGGCCCAGGCTGACCATCAGCGCGGAAGGGGTGAGTTGCACATCCGCCCGCAGCCGATACATCGCAAGCCGCCGCAACGTCGCGTCGGCCAGGCTTTCCGGCAGGTCGAGCAGCAGTTCCGCCCCGGTATTGACCACGAAGAAATCCGCCAGATACTTGCCCTGCGGCGTCAGCAGTGCCGCATAGACGATGCCACGCGCGGTCAGCCGCAGCACATCGTTCGTCACCAATCCCTGCAGGAAGTCCAGCCGGTCGGCTCCGGTCAGCGTTACGAGACGGCGCATCGCTCATTCCTTGAATTGCAGGCGGTAGAGATCGGCATAAAGGCCGCCTTTTGCAAGCAGCGTCTCGTGTGTGCCCTGTTCTACCGCCCGGCCGCGATCCATCACTACGATCAGGTCGGCACTGCGTACGGTGGCAAGGCGGTGGGCGATGACCAGCGTGGTGCGCCCCGCACCAAGCCGGGTCAGCGCACCCGACACCACCTGTTCCGACGCGGCGTCGAGCGCTGAGGTCGCCTCGTCCAGCAAGAGCACCGGCGCTCCCGCCACCAGTGCCCGCGCGATGGCGACCCTCTGCCGCTGCCCGCCCGACAGCGCCGAGCCGCGCGGCCCGGCCTCGGTGTCCACCCCCTGCGGCAGCGCCCTGAGGAAATCCGCGACATGGGCGTCGTCGAGTGCCGCTTTCAGCCGGCTTTCCGGCAGGTCGCGTCCCAGTGTCACATTCTCGCGGATGGTTTCGTCGAACAGCATGGCGTCCTGCGCCACCACGGCGAATTGCCCCCGCAGATCGGCAAGCGACAGTGCGGCGATATCCACGCCCCCCAGCGTGATGCGCCCCGCCTGCGCCTCGGCCATGCCGGTAAGCAGGTGGAAGACGGTGGACTTCCCGGCCCCCGAGGCGCCGACAAGCGCGGTCATCTTGCCTGCCGCAGCGGTGAAGCTAAGCCCGTCGAGCGCGGGCCTCTCGCCATAGGCGAACTGCACCTCCTCCAGGCGGATTTCCGGCACACCCGGCGCGGGCCGAGCGGTGCCGGCGCGTGGCCGGGCCGGAGGGGCAGTGTCGAACAGCCGGAAGATCCGCTCGAGAGAGGCCGAGGCCACCTGCCAGATCCCCGCCTGGTCGCCCAACCGCCTGATCGGCTGGAAGGTCAGCGCCATGGCGGTAAAGAAGGCCATGAACTCTCCGGTCGAGCGCGTGCCCGATGCGATCTCGCCCCCCGCCAGCATCAGCACGGTAAAAAAGCCGATGCCGGTGATCACGTCGATCAGCGCCGGGATGGTGGCGCGGCCCGCCACGCTGCGCACCTCGGCCCGCACGATCTGGCCCACGATGCGGCGGAAGCGGTCGGTCTGGTAGTTTTCCATCCGGTTCAGCTTGATCGCCTGGATGCCATGGAAGATTTCGTCGAGACGGGTGGAGCGCAAGCCCGCCTGGTGGCGCATTTGCATGGTCTTGCGCCTGATATAGCGTTGCAGCAGCGCGGCGGGGGCGATGAGCAGCGGTGCCCCTATCAGCGCGGCGAGGGTCCAGTGCAGGTCGATCGACAGCGCCACCGCGAAGAGCGAGATCAGGGCGATCAGGTCGCGCCCGACCCCGGTGATGACCGAGGACCACACCCCCTGCACCGCAGCAGTATCGCCCACCACCCGCTCCATCAGCGCGCCGGGCGGATTCTCCTGGAAGAAGCGGCTCTCGAGCGTCAGCACATGCGCCAGCAGATCAACCTGCATCGCGGTGGAACTTTTCTGTGCCACAGCGGTAAGCAGGGTCCTGGAACTGACCGAAGTGACGGCGCGGATCACGAAGAGCCCGAGGATCGCGGCGCCGACCAGCGGCAACCGGCCGGACCCGCCGGGGGCGAAAACCTGATCGAAAAGCGGCTCCAGAAGCCAGGACAACGCGCCGAGGGTGGAGCCCTCCACCACCATCAGCAGGAAGGCCAGCGCCATCGCGACCAGATGGCCGCTCAGATAGCCGCGCCAGAGCCGGCCGAAAAGGCGATGCGCGGCATAACGCGGATCGGCAGGCGGATGGGGCACGGCGGATCTCCGGTTGGGTCGCGCGCCCGAGATAGCCCGCCGCTGGCGCTTGAGCAAGCGCAGCGCCGTTGCCGCGTCGGGAGGGGCGCTCGCGCGCCCTCTTGCCTGCGGCAATTCACCTCGTGAGGATATTTTTGAACAGACGATGAAAGTGACCCGCCCGTGCGGTCCGCCCGGCACCAAGTGATCCGCCCGCGCGGGACGAACGGAGTGCCCTTTTCTCCGGTGGTCATCGGCGTCCCCGCTTTCACCGCGCCTCCAGCTTGGCCATTTTCGGTTAAGAATCGGCTACCATGCGACTGTCCGTCCTGATTTTCTGTCTGAAAATATCCTCCGGGGGAGCGTCCCGAAGGGAAGAATCGGGGGGCAGATAGCCGCCCGCACCGCTGCCGCTCGATTGACCGGTGGTGTGAGGCGGCGTAGCCATATGAGGTGAGATCGGGGGGGGGGAGAAGGCATGAGCCTTGCCAATGGACGTCGCTATCTTGCCATTCCCGGCCCTGCCGTCATACCCGACCGGGTGCTGGCGGCGATGCACCGGTCGGCGCCGGATATCTATGGCGGGGCGCTGCCGGAGACGGTGGCGACGCTCTGGCCGGATCTGCGGCGGCTGGCGGGGACGCAAGGGCATGTGGCGATTTATATCGCCAACGGGCATGGCGCCTGGGAAGCTGCCAACAGCAACCTGTTCTCGCGCGGCGACCGGGCGCTGGTGCTGGCGACGGGGCGGTTCGGGCATGGCTGGGCGGAGAGCCTTGCGTCGCGCGGGGTCGCGGTGGATCTGCTGGATTTCGGGCGGTCCACCGCCGCCGATCCGGGGCGGCTGGAGGAAGCGCTGCGCGCCGACCACATGCATCGGATCCGGGCGGTGTTGCTGAGCCATGTCGATACCGCCTCGTCGGTGCGCAACGACATCGCCGCCATGCGGGCGGCACTCGACGCGGCGGGGCATCCGGCATTGCTGGCGGTCGATGCCATCGCCTCGCTGGGCTGTGACGAGATGCGGATGGACGAATGGGGGGTCGACCTGCTGGTGGGGGCAAGCCAGAAGGGGCTGATGGTGCCGCCGGGCCTGGGGCTGCTGTGGATTTCGGACCGGGCGGTGGCGCGTTGCGCCGAATCCGATCTGCGCACACCCTATTGGGACTGGCGGCCGCGGATCGCGGCGCATGAGTTCTGGATGCACTGGAATGGCACTGCGCCGACGCATCACCTGTTCGGCCTGCGTGAAAGCCTCGATATGATCTTCGAGGAGGGGCTGGTGATGGTCTGGGCGCGTCACGCCGCACTTGCGCGCACGGTCTGGGCGGCTTTTGCGGCTTGGGGCGAGGGCAATCCGGACATCGCGCTGAATATCGAAGACACGGCGCGACGCGCCCATGCGGTGACGGCGGCGCGGCTGGGCGCGCCCCATGCCAGCCGGCTGCGAGAATGGCTGGAGCGCGAGGCGGGGGTGACGCTCGGCATCGGGCTCGGCATGGCTGCCCCGTCGGAACCCGCTTGGCACGGCTTCCTGCGGGTGGCGCATATGGGCCATGTCAACGCACATATGGTGCTGGGGGTGCTGGCAGCGATGCAGGCAGGGATGGAGGCACTGGGCATCCCGCACGGGCCGGGCGGGCTGGAGGCGGCGGCGCGAGCCGTGGCGCGGACGGCTTGAGGCGGGCGGAGCCGGTGGATGCGGCGGTGGTGCGGGCCGTGATCGTGGCGGCCTTCGCGCCTTTCGCTGCCGTGATCGGCCGCCCTCCGGCACCGATGGAGGCCGATATTCCCGCGCTGATCGCGGCGGGCCGGGTCTGGCTGGAGGACGAGGGGGCCGGCGTCCTGGTCTGCTGGCCCGAGGGAGAGGTGATGATCCTCGACATCCTCGCGGTGCGGCCCGAGGCACAGGGGCGCGGCCTCGGCGCGCGCCTTGTGGCGGAATGCGAGGCGCAGGCGCGCAGGCAGGGCCTTGCGGCGGTCGAGCTTTACACCAACGCCGCAATGGCGCGCGCGCAACAACTTTACGTCCGGCTCGGCTATTCCGAGACCGGACGCGGCCCGCATGAGGGGTTTCAGCGGGTCTTCTACCGCAAGACGCTTTGAGCCTGCCGAAAAGCAACAAACCTACCCGTCCGCAGCGCATCAAGGCCATGCGGGGCAGGCGTCCCTATCCGCGCGCGATCAGTGCCAATGCCACCAAGACCTGGGCCACCAAGACCTGGGCCACCAAGACCGGGCAGGGGGAGGTTGCGAAACAGGTGAGTGCCCCGCGCTACTTCCGGTGCTGTGCCAGCCAATCGCGCATCCAGGCAATCTCGGCCTCCTGCGCGGCGACGACCTGTTCGGCCAGCGCCTTCACCTCGGGATCGGTGCCGTATTGCAGCACCACTTTCGCCATCGCCACCGCGCCTTCGTGATGCGGGATCATCCCGGCGATGAAATCGACATCGGCGTCGCCGGTAAGGCCGGCCGCGGCCATGCCCTCATGCATGGCGGTGCCGGCCGCGATATAGGCGGCGGTCGAAGGCGAGCCATCCGCAGGCGCACCATGGGCGGCATGGCCGTTTTCCTGTGCGGCGAGGGTCAGCGGCAGGCAGGCCAGCATGGCAGCGAGGATGAGTTTCATGGTCTTCTCCTTCGGTTTCTTGCGCTGGGTGCAGGTTTCCAGCAGGGAGCAGGACAAGTCAACACGGCGCCCTGCCTGATTTGCCGGCGATTTGAGAGTAGCTGCACCGGTCCGCCAGGCATTTCCCCCTTCAAAGCGGCGCGACGCGGGCGTAAGTTCGCTGCAACGGACGGATGACGCGCATGACGAAACAGACCCGGCGCCCGGTGGTGGGCATCATCGGCAACATGACCCTGCTGAACGAAAGCTACCCGGTTCATGCCGGGGGCACGATGAACACTGAGGCGGTGGCAGAGGTCGCGGGCTGTCTGCCGCTCATCATTCCGGCGGATCCGCGCTATGTCTGCGTGAACGAGCTCATGTCGCTCTGCGACGGGTTCCTGCTGACCGGCGGGCGGCCCAATGTTCACCCTTCGGAATATGGCGAGGAGGAGACCCCCGCCCATGGCATGTTCGAGCGCGGGCGCGACGCGATCACCCTGCCGCTGATCCGCGCCTGTGTGGAACGTGGCCAGCCCTTCCTTGGCATCTGTCGCGGTTTTCAGGAGGTGAACGTGGCGATGGGCGGCACGCTTCATCCCGAGATTCGCGATCTGCCGGGGCGGATGAACCACCGGATGCCGCCGAACGGCGCGCTGGAGGAGGTTTTTGCATTGCGCCATCCGGTGCGCTTCACTCCGGGCGGCGTCTTCGCCCGGCTGATGGGGGCCGAGGAAGTGATGACCAACACACTTCACGGCCAGGGTATCGCCCGCCCCGGTCCCCGCATCGTGATCGAGGGAAGGGCGCCGGACGGCACGCCCGAGGCGATCTTCGTCGAGGGCGCGCCGGGCTTCACACTGTCGGTGCAGTGGCATCCGGAATGGAATGCGGCGGCCGATCCGGTCTCGCGCCCCTTGTTCGAGGCGTTCGGTCGGGCGGTCGCGGAATGGGCAGGGATTCGGGCTGATTCCTGCCTTGACAGGCACCCGGGTTCCTGACACGCTGCCACTTCTGGCTGCCACTTCTGGCTGCCACTTCTGGCTGCCACTTCTGGCTGCCACTTCTGGCTGCCACTTCTGG
>JAIRJX010000336.1 GCA_031260425.1 Gemmobacter sp. | reverse complement strand
GGTGATCGGCGTCAAAGTAGAAGAACTCACGTCCCACTTCACGGATCGGCACGAGGCCGTCGGCACCGGTCTCGTCGAGCTTCACGAAAAGCCCGAATTTCTGCACGCCGGAGACGCGGCCGGTGAAGGTCTGGCCCACGCGGTCCGCCAGATAGGAGGCGAGGTAGCGATCCACCGTTTCGCGTTCGGCTGCCATGGAGCGCCGCTCGGTTTCGGAGATCAGTTTGGCGGTTTCGTCAAGCATCTCGATATCCGCCACACTCAGCCCGTCGCTGCCCCAGTGATGGCCGCGGATCAGCGCGCGATGCACGATCAGATCGCTGTAGCGACGGATCGGCGAGGTGAAATGCGCATAATTGCGCAAGGCGAGCCCGAAATGGCCGAAATTCTGCGGATTGTAATAGGCCTGCGTCATGGCGCGCAATGTGGTAAGGTTGATGAGTTCGTCCTGATCGGTGCCCTCGGCCTGCGCGAGCAGGCGGTTCAGGTGGGCGGTCTTCAGCACCTGTCCCTTGGCCAGGGTGAAGCCTGACGCCTCGGCCACCTCGCGCAGGGCGTCGAGCCTCTCGGGGCTGGGCTCCTCATGGACGCGGAAGAGGAGCGGCTGTTTCAGCCGGATCAATTCCTCGGCGGCGCAGACATTGGCCAGCACCATCGCCTCCTCGATCAATCGGTGTGCGTCGAAGCGCTCGCGGAAGGCAACCGACAGCACCTTGCCGTCGTCGCTGATCTCAATCCGGCGTTCCGGCAGATCGAGGTCGAGCGGTTGGCGCACCGCGCGGGCGCGGGTCAGGGCGGTATAGCAGGCGTAGAGCGGGCGGATCACCGGCTCCATCAGCGGCGCGAGCTTCGGCTCCACCGCGCCGTCGATGGCGGCCTGCACCTGACCGTAATGCAGCGAACCGCGCGAGCGCATCAGGCCCCGGGTAAAGCGGTGAGAAAGCTTGTTGCCCTGTGCGTCGATGCGGATGGACACCGCGATGCAGGGCCTGTCCACCCCCTCATGCAGCGAGCAGAGATCACCCGAGAGCACATCGGGCAGCATCGGCACCACCCGATCGGGGAAATAGGTGGAATTGCCGCGCCGACGCGCCTCGCGGTCGAGCGCCGAGCCGGGAGTGACGTAATGCGCCACATCCGCGATGGCGACCCAGAGGGTGAAGCCGCCCGGATTGTCCGGCGCGTCATCGGGGATCGCGAGCACGGCGTCGTCGCGGTCGCGTGCATCCGCCGGGTCGATGGTGACCAGGGGGAGGGCGCGCAGATCCTCGCGCGCGCCCTGGGGGACCGGTTCGGCGCGGTCGGCCTCGGCCAGCGCGGCTTCGGGGAACTGGTCGGGGATGCCGTGCTGATGAATGGCGATCAGGCTGACCGCCTTTGGGCCCGACGGATCGCCCAGCCGCGCCACGATGCGGGCGCTGGGCAGCCCCAGGCGCTTCGGCCCGGTCTGCTCGGCCTCGACCAGTTCGCCGTCCTCGGCCTCCATGGTCAAGCCGGACGGCACCCGCCACTCCTTATCGGCGCCCTTGTCGACCGGCAGGATGCGTCCGCCCTCATGGCTGCGGCGGAAGATGCCGAGCACATGGATAGCCGAGGTGCCCAGCTTGCGGATCAGCCGCGCCGTATGGGCCTCTTCGGTCTTGTCCAGCCGGGCCAGGATGCGGTCACCCTGCCCTAACGCCGGGTCGCCTGTGCGGGCCAGCACATGGATGCGCGGCGCATCCTCGCCCTCCCATTCGTTCGGCACAGCCCAGAGGTCGCCTGCCGCATCGGGGGCGAGCAGGCGCAGGATCGAGACCGGCGGCAGGCTTCCTGCCTCGGCAAAGTGGCGGCGGCGCTTTTGCACGCCGCCCTCCTGCTCCATCTCCCGGAGCAGCCGCTTCAACTCGATCCGCGCGGCGCCGCCCTTGATGCCGAAGGCCTGGGTGATGTCGCGCTTCGAGGAATGCGTCGGGTTGTCGGCGATCCACTGAAGGATCTGCGCTTTGCTGGGCAACTGGTCCATGTGTCTTGCTAGGTCGGATCGGCCGTTGTCGCAACCCGGGATCTGCGGGGGACCTGGTTTGCAGGTAGATCTCCGCGGAGGTTTGGGGAAATCGTCACCGCCCTCGGTCTGTGTCGAGGATCGGGACGGGCAGCTCATATGGCGCTTCGGTAGAGGGGGTGCTCATATACGATTCATCGAACCGCTCAACGAAACCGTCCCTCCCTTCGTCACCTCACGCAGCGGAGGGCTGCCCCGTGGGTGTGCGGCGCTGCCCGGCGGCACCACTCGTTGTTCCAGGCATGGCGCTGAGCTTGCGCGATGTGGCGCCAATTCAGTCGGACCCGGGCAATCTTCGATCGCACGGGTGCCAACCTGCCCTAGCGGAAGGTCGTAAACTCGCCAGTGCCGCTATTATAACCTCATGTTATGAAGTGCAGGAATTTTTCCGGCGTCAACACCGGCAACGATTCGTGCCCATCATGAGGGCAAGGCGCAAAGACGCCGCCTTCATATATGCACCGACAGTGGAATCTCTCTGTGATCGACAGCCCCCGACCTGTCGTAAAGCTGGAACATGTTTCCAAGCGTTATGGCGCGTTCGACGTTCTCAAAGACATAAACCTTTCCGTCCTTCCGGGCGATGTTCTTGCCATCATCGGACCCTCGGGATCGGGGAAATCCACCCTGTTGCGCTGCATCAACTGGCTGGAACCGGCAAATAGCGGGATCATCTCGGTCGGTGATGTCACCATCCGCTGCGAGGAGGTGCCCGAAAAATCCCGGCTGACCGCACTGCGCCGCCAGTTGGGGATGGTGTTTCAGTCCTTCAATCTGTTTCCGCACATGACAGTTCTGCGCAATATCAGCCTTGCGCAGGAACGCACCCTTGGCCGCAGCCGCAAAGAGGCCGATGCCATTTCTCTGAACCTGCTGGACCGGGTGGGCCTCGCCGACAAGGCGTATCAATATCCGGTGCGCTGCTCGGGTGGCCAGCAGCAGCGCATCGCCATTGCCCGTGCGCTGGCGCTGGATCCCAAGGTGATGCTGTTCGACGAACCGACCAGCGCGCTCGATCCCGAACTGGGGCTCGAGGTGCTGGCGGTGATGCGCGAACTGGCGGGAAGCGGCATGACGATGATCGTAGTCACGCACGAGATGGGCTTTGCCGAAAACGTGTCGGAACATACGATGATCATGGCCGAGGGCGAGATCCTCGAATATGGCCCCAGCCGTGAGGTCATCCGCAATCCCAAGACCGAGAGGGCGCGCCGTTTCCTGCGTGCGGTGAACGACCGATGACCGGGGCGGATGCCGCCCATATCGCCATGGGCATCCCGATGACGCTGGGCCTGACGGCGGGGGCCTTCGCCATCGGTTCTGTTCTGGGCTTTCCGGTCATGCTGGCGCGCAGCACCGGATTCCTGCCGCTCAGGGTGGCCGTCATCGCAGTCATCGCCTTCGTGCGGGCACTGCCGCCCATCCTGTGGGTGTTCCTGATCTATTTCGGACTGGGCAGCGGTCTTCTGAACCTGTCGCCCTTCGTTGCGGCGCTGTCTGCCTTCGGGCTGATCGCGGCGGTCAACATGGCGGAAATCTATCGCGGCGGGATGTTGTCGATCAGTTCTGGCCAGTGGGAGGCCGCGCGGGCCCTGAACCTGTCGCGGGTCAGCACCTGGACCGATATCATGATCCCGCAGATGACCCGCGTGGCGCTGCCGCCTTCGGCCACCTACGTTATCGGGCTGATGAAGGATTCGGCCATCGCCTCGACCATCGGGGTAACGGAGCTGGCCTATCGCGGCAAGCAGATGTCGCAGATCACCTTCGAAGGGCTGTCGGCCTTCGCGGTGGTGGGGGTCTGTTACATCGCGCTGTCGCTTCCGGTCGCCTGGATCGCGCGGACTGCGGAAAAGAAGCTGCGGGCAAAGGTGGCGCGATGATCGAAACGCTGCTGATGGGCGTTACCTGGGCTGATGTGAAAACCTGGTTGCCGGGCTTCTGGAACGGCTTTCTGATCTCGCTGAAGCTGACCTTCGTTTCGCTGGTTCTGGGGGTGCCGATGGGGCTCCTGCTGGCCCTGGGCGTACAGGCGAAGACCCGGGCCTCGCGGCTCACCTGCCTTGCGCTGGTGGAAATCGGGCGCGGAGCGCCGGCGCTGGTGATGCTGCAATTCGTCTATTACGGATTGCCGAGTGCGGGTATCTCGCTGCCCGCCTTCACCGCGGCGGCGGTCGCGCTGTGCTGGAATACCGGGGCCTATACCTCCGAGATCATCCGTGCCGGGCTGGACGCCATTCCGGCGGGCCAGAAAGAGGCGGCCGAGGCGCTGAACCTCTCGCGGGTGGATGAGCTGCGCTTTGTCCTGCTGCCACAGGGGCTGCGTATCGCGGTGCCCGCGCTGATGGGCTTTTCGATCCTGGTGTTTCAGGGAACCTCGCTCTGCTTTGCAATCGCCCTGCCCGAGATCATCAGCCGGGCCTATGACATCGGGTCGATGTATTTCTTCTATTTTCCGGCCCTTGCCGTCGCGGGTCTGTTCTTCGCGGCGGTCTGTATTCCGGCCTCGTTCCTTGTGGAATGGTTCGAACATCGGGCCGGCGCCTATTCCCGCAGATAGATCAACGATACCAACAGGAAGGACTACCAGGATGAAGCTGACTGCCATCATCGCCGCCACAACCGTTCTTGCGGCAGGCGCGGCCCTTGCCCAGGATTGCACCCCGAAATATTCGTTCCCGACGGTCGAGGACGGATTCATCACCATCGCCGTCACCAGCTATGCGCCCTATTCCTATATCGACACCGACGGATCGGCAAAGGGCGTCGACAATGCCATTCTGGCCGAAATCGCGAAACTGTCCTGCAAGGAGCTGAAACCCGTGGCGTCGGATGCCGGTTCGGGCATCCAGTCGGTGATTGCGGGCAAGGCGGACGTGACCACCGGGGCCTGGTATCGCACTGCCGAACGCGATCGCGTAGTGAACCTGTCGGCGCCGCTCTATCTTGACCAGATGGGCATTTACTCCAGGGACGGCTACAGCAAGTTTACCGATATCGAGGGCGGCACGGTCGGCTCGGTTCAGGGCAATCTGTGGGTCAACGACCTGCGCGCCATTCTGGGCGAGCAACTGAAGCTCTATCCCGATGCCATCGCGCTGCAACAAGACCTGATGGCGGGCCGTGTCGACGCGGCGATCGACGGATCGTCGATCGGCGTCGTGGCGCAATCGCAAGGCGGCCTGCAGGGGATCCAGATCAAGACGATCGAACCGGATGACCGTATCGGTGCGTCGAAAGAGGCAGGCCAAGGCACCTATCCGATGAGCAAGAAGAACCCCGAGATGCTGGCCGGAATGGATGCGGCGATCCAGGAGCTTCATGATAACGGCAAGATCGCCGAAATCCTGCAGGCATATGGCCTTGATCCGTCGGCTGCCGAAACCGGTGCACCGCGCCTGATCCAGTAGTCTGCGTCGCTGGCCGTCGGCCGGCAGAGGCAGGGCGGGCCCGCAGCCAATGCGGGTCCGCACGCTTCGGGATAGGTCGGCATTCACATGCTCAGGTGTCTTTGGGCTCTGCGCTTGATGAGCTACCCGGCGGCGCTTCGCGCCCTGTTCCGGGCGGGCGGAGAGGTCCATGCGGTGTTAGGGCAGTGGCGATACACGGCGTTCCATACTCATCACCCCGGCGGTAACCCCGAATATCGGTTCACGCTATCAGGGAATGAGATGTGGCAGTTCGCGCATCTCCTCAAGCAGCCAGTCACGAAAGATTTCGGTCCCCGGTCCGACCGGGCGGCCCTTCGGCGCGACAAGATACAGCGTCTTGTCCGTGTATAGCACCGTGCCCAGCGGATTGACCAGGCGGCCCGCCTTCAGATGATCGTTCACCAGATGAGTCCAGCCCAGAGCCACCCCCTGATCCAGCAGCGCCGCCTGCGTCGAGGCGAGGCAGTCGGTGAACACCACGTCATGCGGCACGGGCTGGCCCTGCACACCATGGGCGGCCATCCAGGCATCCCAGGTGATGCGGCGGCGGTGGCGCTCTTCGAAATGCAGAAGCGGATGGTTCAAAAGTTCCGCCGGCGAGGTGACCGGCCCATGTGCGGCCAGATAGGCGGGCGAGCAGACCGGAAGGATTTCCTCCAGAAGGAATGGCCAGGCGTGCAGCTCCGGCCAGTTGCCATAGCCCAAGCGGCTGGAAATATCGACGTCCTCGCGTTCGAGGTCAAAGGAATCCTGGCTGCTTTCAGCGATGCGCAGACGGATATCGGGCCATTGCGCCTTGAACTTCGCCAGGCGCGGCAAAAGCCACAGCGCAACGAAGATCGACGAGAACGACACCCGCACCACATCGGACGAGGTAGCGGTGCGAAGCGTCGTCACCGTTTCATGCAGCCGGTCAAAGGCCGCCTGTGTTTCGGCGAAGAGCCGTTCCCCTTGGGGTGTCAGCACCAGCCGCGGCTTTTCGCGGCGGAAAAGCTGCATCCCGCAGGTCTCCTCCAGGGCGCGGATGGTTTTCGACACGGCGGGTTGGCTGACGTTCAGCTCCTCTGCAGCCTCGGTGAAGGACAGGCGGCGGGCAGCGGCCTCGAACGTGAACAGGTAGTTCGCGGAAGGAATGTAACTGCGGAGCTTGTGCATGAATTCAGGTTATGCACGACAGGAAGTTTTTGCAAGATCACACGATGCAGTTCGGGGGCTAGGCTTCGCCGGAACGTTGCCTCCTGCCTGACGCCCGCGCAGTGCTGTTCTGAAAGGGAGCTTCCATGAAAACCTGTGCACAGGTGGAGGTATTCGGCGGCATCGGTATGGGTGCAGGCGGGTTCCGTGGCCCGGTCTCGGGCGACTGGCCCCGACGGGCGGACCATAGCGTCGGGCAGGCTTCGCCCCCCGCCGGTTATGATTTGGCGAAGGAGCCTTTGATCGCCGGGTCGCCGGGTGAAAGCTTCCTGCCGGGCGGCCCGGCCCGTGGACCCTATGGACCGTCGATTGGCCATATGACACCGCTCCTGTCTCCGCCCGATGGCGGGGGTTTTCGAATGCATCCTCCCGCACGGATTGCCGGATGACCGCCACCGCTCTTGCCAGCCTGATCGTCCTTTGCACCGCCATCCTGATGATCGCGCTGCGGACGGTGCAGTTGATCGCGCGCTGGCGGGTGGGGCGACCGGGTGGCGCGGGTTGGGCAAAGGGACTTGCCGCGATGCCGCGCCGGTATCTGCGCGACGTTCATCATGTGGTCGCGCGTGAGCGGAGTTCGGCCCGGATGCACGCCGCGCTTGCCGGCGGGTTGTTGGCGGGTTGTTCTCTCGCTGCCGCATTGGCGATCTGGCCGGGAAGGGGCCTCGGCGGATTGCTGGCATTGTCGGTGGCGATGGCTGGCTACGGGGTTTGGCTGCAATACCGCCGCCGCCATCCCCGGCCTGCCCGTCTGTCGGGCGGGGCGTGGAGCCGCCTGACCCCGGCGCTTGGCGCGGTGCTGGTATTTCTGGCCGGGATGGCGCTTTCGGCGTTCATACCCCAGCCGGGCGGAGTGGTATGGCCGCTTGCGCTGGTCGGGGCCGCGGGGCTGCTGTGGCTTGGCTGGTCGGTGCAGGGCGGGCCGATGCGCCATGCGGTGGCGGGAAGTCTGCATCTGGCGCAACATCCTCGCCCCGCGCGGTTCAAGGCGCCCCATCCCGCAGGCCATGCCGACAGCGCGCTGCTGCCCGTCAATCTTTCGGCGCCGGCGTTCGGGGTGCAGAGAGCGGCGGATTTCGCCTGGAACCGCCTCGTCTCCTTTGATGCCTGCGTGCAATGCGGGCGATGCGAGGCCGCTTGTCCCGCCTTTGCCGCCGGACTGCCCCTGAACCCCAAGGCGCTGATCGCCGATCTGTCCTTTGCATTGGACAGGCCGGGAGCGCGCCGGGTCTATGCCGGCAGCCCTCACCCCGGGCGGGCGCCGCTTCTTCAGGCTCCCGGCCCACACAACCCCATCGTGGCGGATGGCGAGGGTGCGCTGGTCGCCCCCGATACGCTCTGGTCCTGCACCACCTGTCGGGCTTGTGTCGAGGAATGTCCCATGCTGATCGAACATGTCGATGCGGTAATCGACCTGCGCCGGGCCGAGACGATGGAGAAAGGCGCGGTTCCCCCCAAGGCGGCCGAAGTGCTGGATAATCTGGCCATGACCGATACGCAGGGCGGCGCGGCGCCAGCGGCGCGGCTGGACGGATTGGTGGATCTGAACCTGCCACTTGCCGGATCGGCGCCAGTTGACGTGCTGCTATGGCTGGGCGAATCCGCCTATGACCGTCGCAACCAGCGCCAGATCCGGGCTTTTGTCGCGCTGCTGCGCAAGGCCGGGGTCGATTTCGCCGTGATACGGGGGGAATGCGATACCGGCGATCTTGCCCGCCGTCTGGGGGATGAGGCGGGATTCCAGCGTCTTGCCCGCGCCAATATCGCCTCTCTCTCTGCGCTGGATTTCCGTCGGATCGTGACGATGGATCCGCATGTCCTGCATGTGCTGCGGCGGGAATACCCGGCCTTTGGCGGACGGTGGCAGGTGGAGCATCACACTACCCTGCTGGCCGCGCTGCTGGCCGGGGGGCGGCTGTCGCCGGGGCCGGTGAAGGGGCGGGTCACCTATCACGACCCCTGCTATCTGGGCCGCTACAACGGGGAGTATGAGGCACCACGCGCCATTCTTGCCGCTGTCGGTGTCGATCTGGCCGAGATGGAACATGCAGGTCGCCGGTCGCGCTGCTGCGGGGGCGGGGGAGGCGCTGCCCTGACCGATGTGGTGGGTGAACGCCGCATTCCCGACATGCGGATGGATCAGGCACGGGCAACCGGCGCAGGCCTTGTGGTCGCGGCCTGCCCGTTCTGCACCCAGATGCTGGAGGGGGTGACAGGCGACCGTCCCGAGGTGACGGATATTGCGGAGCTCCTGCTTGCGGCGGTGGAGGGCGCGGGATGACCGAAACGCCGGAACGCCCCCGCCTTCACCGGATATGTCGCCTGGAGGGAGCCCGCCCCCGGATCGACCCGCGCCGGGCCGGATCGGCTGGGGAAGCGGAGGAAATCGCGACGGGCCACCCTCGCCGTGATCCGCGCGCGGAAAGGGCGCATCGCCTACGCGCCGAAATGCGTGTGCCGGAGCCGATCCCGGACCGCCCGCGCCTGAACCCGCGCGTGGATCTGGGCCAGCGGCTGCGTCGGGAGTTGCGGGAAGCGGATGCGCCGGAGACCGCAACCGCCGTCCGAGCCGCGCCCAGGCACCGGATCATCGGGGAGCCGACCTTCTGGGTTGCCGCCGTCAGCCTTCCCTTCGAGCCCTGGCCGGGGGCCGAGGCCGAAAGCCTTGGCCTCGCGCGGCGGCTTGCCGGCGATGCAGGGGGGGTGGTTCTGATCCGTCTTGGCGCACGGGCCGGCGCGCGCGATGCCGGGGCGCTGGGGGCTGACCGGCTGGTGCAGACTACTGATACGAGCCTTGCCGCGCTGTCGACCAGCCTGTCGGCTTTTCCGGCGCGCCATATTCTCTTTGCCGAAGGTTTTGCCGATGGCGATCTGGCCCGCAGGCTGGCAGTGCGGATGGGTGAGCGGCCAGCGGCGGGCGTTCTGGCGATCGAGAGTGGCAGGGTTATTCTGCGGGGCGATGGTGGGTGCAGTGATCTCAGCCGCGCCTTGCCTCGCCTGCTAGTCCTTGCGCGCAACCGCTTTGACCCGTGGGAGGGGCTGCCGGGCGAGGGCCGCGGCATCGCGGCCCCTGATCCGGTCATCACCGACGCCCCGGACGACCTGCCATTGATCGAAACCATCACCTTGCCGGCCGTCGATGTGCCGCTGGCACAGGCGGATTTCATCCTCAGCGCCGGCGAGGGGGTGACCGACTGGCCTGTCTTTCACCACCTTGCCGCCGTCCTTGGCGCTGCGGAAGGTGGTAGTCGTCAGGTCTGCGATGCCGGCCATCTGCCCCGCGCGCGGCAGGTCGGCGCCTCCGGCACGCTGGTCGAGGCGCGGGCCTATCTGGCCTTCGGCATTTCCGGTGCACCGCAGCATCTGCAGGGGGTGCAGCGATGCCGTCTCATAGTGGCGGTGAATACCGATCTTCACGCAGCGATGGTGAAGCGCGCGGACCTGGCGATCATCGCCGATGCGCAGGAGGTCATGCCGGCGCTGGCCCGGCTCATGGGGGACAAGGCATGATCGCGCTCTGTCTGTCTGCCGGATGTCACCCGGTTTCACGCCGTCCGCGCATGAACCCGGCCTGTGCGCGCGCCACCGAGCTCGCGTTGCGGAGCGGGCGGGCGGTGACGGCGCTGCATGTGGGTGACCCGGCCAATCCGGCCTTGCGCGACTATCTCGGGCTTGGCTTGCCCTCCATGACCGTTCTGGATACGGGCGGGCCGGCGGATGCCTTGCCGGCTCTCATCGAAGAACTGGCGCTTCTGTCCCCCCGGATCATCCTGTGCGGTGACGTGACCGAGGCGGGCGAGGGCGGCGGGATGCTGCCCTATGCACTTGCCGGGCGGCTGGGCATGGCGGTTCTCGCCGGGATAGTCGCGCTTGAAGGCGAGACCATTGTGCAATCGGTTTCCCCCAGGGTCCA
>JAIRJX010000039.1 GCA_031260425.1 Gemmobacter sp. | reverse complement strand
GACCGTCATCAACTATTCTGTGGGGTCGATGGTGGTGACGCTGGCCCATGCCTACGCCCCCTTCGCCATCCTGCCGATCTTCGTGAGCCTGGAGAAGATCGACCGCGCACTGCTGGAGGCGGGGCAGGATCTGGGTGAAAGTCGGCTGATGACCTTCTGGCGTGTCACGCTGCCGCTTTCCATGCCCGGCGTGATCGCGGCGGTGCTGATCGTCTTCATCCCGACGATCGGCGACTATGTGACGCCCGACCTGATCGGCGGCGGCAAGCTCCCGATGATCGCCAACATGATCGAGGTGAAGATGCTCAAGCAGAACGACAAGGCGGTGGGCTCGGCCATCGCGGTGTCGGCGATGCTGATCGTTGCCATTGTCACAGTGATCTTCCTGATGCTGAACCGGCGCTTCCTCAAGGGGCAGAAGTGATGAAAAGCACCAGCCTCAAGGCCTATACGATCGCCTATCTGATCTTTCTTTACGCGCCCATCGCCCTGTTGCCGCTTTTTGCCTTCAACGACAGCCGGGTGATCGCCTTCCCGCTTTCCGGTTTCACCACCGCCTGGTTCGGCGAGATGTGGGCAGATGAGCAACTGTTCAAGGCGCTGAAGAATTCGCTGATCATCGCGCTGTGCACCGCCGTTCTTGCAACCACTCTGGGTGTCTTCGCCGCCCGCGCCTCGACCCGCTACAGGTTTCCGGGCAAGGCCGGGATCCTCGGACTGATCATGCTGCCGCTGGTACTGCCGGAAATGATCGTGTCGATGTCGATTCTGGTGATCCTGCTTGCCATCGGGATACCGCTGTCGCTCTTTACCATCATTCTCGGCCATGTGCTGCTTTGCACGCCTTTTGCGGTGGCGATCCTGACTTCGGCCTTCCAGTCGCTCGACCGGTCGCTGGAGGAGGCGGCCTGCGATCTGGGCGAGACGCCGCTGAGCACCTTCCGCCTCATCATCCTGCCGCTGGTGATGCCGGGGATCATCTCGTCGCTTCTCATCAGCTTCACCATTTCGATCGACGAGTTCATCGTCGCCTACTTCCTTGGCGGCAACCAGACGGTGCTGTCGGTCTATATCTTCGGCCAATTCCGCTTTCCGACGCGGGTGCCGGCCATCATGTCGCTGGGCACCGTGCTGGTTGGCCTGTCGATCGTTCTTCTGACCATCGCCGAATATTTCCGCCGCCGCGGCATCGCCAGGGCTGGTGGCAAGGATACCGGAGGCTTCCTGTGACGACCCCTGACGAAAAACCGAACATGATCGAGTTCCGGGACGTTCAGAAATATTACGGCGATTATCATGCGCTGCGCGGGATCAACGCCACGATCCGGGCGGGGGAGTTCTTCTCGCTGCTCGGGCCGTCGGGTTGCGGCAAGACCACGCTCCTGCGCACCATCGCGGGGTTCGAGGACATCTCTTCGGGCGCGGTGCTGATCGACGGCAAGGACATGGCGCGTGTTCCGGCCAATGCGCGGCCGACCAACATGGTGTTCCAGTCCTACGCCATCTTCCCGCATCTTTCGGTCGAAGAGAATGTGGGTTTCGGCCTGCGCCGCGACCCGCGCCCGAAGGATCAGAGGGCAAGGGCGGTGGCCGAGGCGCTGGAGATGGTGGGGCTGCAGGGCTATGGCAAGCGCGCGGCGCATGCACTTTCCGGCGGGCAGCGGCAGCGGGTGGCGCTGGCACGGGCGCTGATCCTGAAGCCGAAGGTGCTCTTGCTCGACGAGCCGCTCTCCGCGCTCGACAAGAAGATGCGCGAGCAGATGCAGGTGGAGTTGATCCGGCTGCAACGCCAGGTCGGCATCACCTTCATCCTCGTCACCCATGATCAGGAAGAGGCGCTGGTCATGTCTGACCGGATCGCCGTGATGTTCGAGGGGCAGATCGCGCAGCTTGCCGATCCCGAAACGCTCTATCGCCGTCCGAACAGCCGTAAGGTAGCGGATTTCATCGGCACGATGAACTTCCTGCCGGCGAAGGTGCTGTCGGAAGGCCCCACGATCGAGATCGAGGCCGAGGGCCTGGGCCGGATCAGCCTCGCACCGGATCAGGTGATGGAGGCAACCTCGGGCGAGGGGGCGAGCATCGGCTTCCGGCCGGAGACCCTCTCCATCCTGTTCGACGGGCAGGCGACCTCGGATCGCGAGGCGATGGGGACGGTGGCCGAGGTGGTCTATTACGGCGACATGACCTATTACGACATGAAGCTTGACGGTGCCTCAGTGCCGATGCGGCTGTCGATGCGCAACGTGCCGGGGCGGCCGGTGCTCGACTTGGGCGCAAGGGCGCGGATCGGCTGGAGCCCGGGTGCAGCAGTGCTGTTTCGGTGAGACTCGTCCGGCCGGCCGTCGACCCCCGCCGGAATTCGCGGTGTCACTGGCTGACCTGCCTTGCCGGTCGTGATCCCCTGCTTTTCGTCCAGGGGCTGACGGGACGGGCGGCTCCGATCACGCACCGTGTGAGTCCTTCCCCCGCCCGGAACAAGGCACGTCGTGCCGCCGGGCAGCGCCCTCCCCGGCGGGCGTTTTGGGGGCACCTGCGCGGGGATGGGGGGTAGGCGGATGTGTCACATAAAGTGGCAACCACAATCGTTGGGGCGTCCACCCGCGGTCGGGCACTGCCCTTTGTCGTGCAGGGAGGCGGAGGCGGAGGGGGGCTCCTTGCGCGGCGGATGGGTGAGGCTTGCATGGGGAGGTCAGGCGGCATCTCTGCCGGGCAGACCCCAACCTTGCCCGCAAGCCCCCGCCTAGCGGTCCGGCGGCAGTAATCCGAGGCCGCGCAGATAGATGCCGATCCCGGTTTCCAGCAGTTCCTCGGGCGGGAAGGGGCTGGCGCTGCCGCCGCGCAGGTAAAGCTCCACCACGCCGTGGCTCATCGCCCGGACATGGGCCGAGACCATGCTGCCCGGCGGGCGCCGCTCCTCCGGCAGGTGGCGCGACAGCCCGTCCGCCGCGCGTTCCAGCACGCTGCGCGCCCTGCCCGCAACGGGAGCCATCTCCGGCCAGGCCTGCGGGTTCAGGCCGCTTTCGAACATCGCCATATAATGCCCCGGATATTTCCGGGCGAAGGCGAGATAGGCTTGTCCCGTCGCCTCGAAGGCGGCGAGCGCCGAGGGGCGGCCGCCGTCGAAGGCGTATTCCACCAGGGCCGCGAAGATCTCGTAGCCCTGCCGGGCCACCTCGGCCAGCAACTCGTCGCGGCCGGTGAAATGGCGATAGACGGCGGCCGGCGTCACATCCGCCGCCTTCGCCGCCTCCGACAGCGTGAATCCCTGCGGCCCCTTTTCGGCGATCAGCCGGAGCGCCGCCTCGACCAGTGCCTGCCGCAGATTGCCGTGGTGATAGCCGCGCTTAGTCATCAGCCCCGTCGGACCACAGCTCCGGCCCGCCGCAGATCAGCGGGTCGGGCAGGCCGATGGCCGCGCGATCCTTTCCCTTGAACTCCACCGCCTGAAGGATGGACTGGATCGCCGCGATCCGTGCCCGCCGCTTGTCGTCGGAGCGGATGACCGTCCAGGGGGCCAGGGCGCGGTGGCTGCGCGCGAAGGTTTCGGCGATCGCCGCGCAATAGGCGTCCCATTTCGTCAGCCCCTCGACATCTATGGGAGAGAGCTTCCATTGCTTCAGCGGGTCGCGCTCGCGCGCCAGCATCCGGCGGAGCTGTTCGGGGCGGCTGACATCGAGCCAGAATTTCAGGAAGGTGATGCCTTCCTGCACGATCATCTCCTCGAAGGCAGGAAGCTGGTGGAAGAACGCATCCTTCTGGCCCGGGGTGCAGAAGCCGAAGACCGGCTCCACCACGCCGCGATTATACCAGCTCCGGTCGAAGATCGCCATTTCGCCGGCGGCGGGAAACCAGTCGATATAGCGCTGGAAATACCACTGCGTGGCCTCGCGGTCCGAAGGTTTCGACAGCGCCACCACCTGTGCGCCGCGCGGGTTGAGATGCTGGGTCAGTGCGCCGATGGTGCCGCCCTTGCCGGCGGCGTCGCGTCCCTCGAAGACCACGATCAGCCGCCGGCCGCTGGCCTTCAGGCCGGACTGCATCCGCACGAGCTGGATTTGCAGCGGCTCCATCGCGGCTTCGTATTCCTTCTTGCCGATCTCGTTGCGATAGGCGTAGCCTTTCGACAGGATATCGTCCCTGTGGGCGCCTTCGATGGCTTTGCGCACCGCCTTGGGCGCGTCTTCCTTGAAGTAGCGACTGATCGCGCCGTCGAAGGGCAGGTCCATCATTCGTCTCCGATACCTGGCGGCCAGTCTAGAATGGATCGGTGGGGGCCACAACCTGAGTGGCGGGCAGGCCCGCGCTCTTCCTTTTCGCCATGGCGGTCGTGCGCTCTGACCGAACAGGGTTCCCGTGCCCGGGCTACGGCCCACCGGACCGGGCGGAAAAAGGCGAGGCACTGCCTCGCGCCGCGCCCGTGGCGCGACGGTGCAACAAGCGACGGTGGCCGCGCGCAACCCCGAAAGGCCGGCGCCTGCCATGGGCGGGGTGGGCGCCGGTCGGGGCCTTGATCCCCGGCTGGCTCTGGTTGAAGCGCTGCACTGCGGCGAAAGCGCTGGCCTTCGCCATGGCGGGTGGGCCATGAGTCCCGCGCCCGGACGCAAGCGATCTGCAAGGTGATGGCCTTCGCCGCGGACAGAGGGGCGCGTGCGGGACGAACCCGGCGGGCAGTGAGCGCCACCCGCCGGACGGCCAGATCGCCCGGCCTCAGCCGCCGATCTCCTCCACCCGGAACGGCGTGGTCTGGTAGATCTCGTTCACCCAGTTGCCGTAAAGCAGATGGGCATGGCTGCGCCAGCGGTTCGTCGGCGGGCGGGCGGGGTCGTTGTCGGGGTAATAGTTCAGCGGCACGTTGATCGGCGTCCCGTTCGCCACGTCGCGGTCGTATTCCTGCTTCAGCGTATCGCTGTCATATTCGAAATGGTTGAAGATATAAAGCGCGCGATGCCCCGGATCCTCGACCAGACAGGGGCCGACCTCCTTCGAGCCGAGCAGTGTCACCAGCCCCGGCCG
Source organism: Gemmobacter sp. (assembly GCA_031260425.1). Classification (GTDB taxonomy): domain Bacteria; phylum Pseudomonadota; class Alphaproteobacteria; order Rhodobacterales; family Rhodobacteraceae; genus Gemmobacter. Next base: position 3,332 of record JAIRJX010000039.1, on the reverse strand, counting down.
TGCGTCGATCTCGGTCTGCTTCATTTCGGTCCAGCGGCTGACCGGGATCACGAAATCATCCGAGAAGCCACGCAGATAGGGCGAGGTCGGGCAGAGGCTGCGGTGGCGGAAACAGCCGAAGGCCTTGTGCTCCAGCATGTATTTCCGGACGCCGTGGAAATGGTTGATCAGCGCCATGCCGCCCCAACAGACGCCGAAGGTGGAATGAACATGGGTCTGTGTCCAGTCAAAGAGCCGGCACAACTCGTCCCAATAGGTTACCTCCTCGAAGGGCAGATGCTCGACCGGAGCGCCGGTGACGATGAGGCCGTCGAACTTCTCGCCCGAGGCTGCCACCTCGGCGAAGGGGCGGTAGTAGGTCTCCATATGTTCGGCGGCGGTATTGCGGGTCTGATGTTCGGTCATGCGGATCAGCGACAGGTCGATCTGCAAGGGGGTGGCGCCGATCAGCCGAGCGAACTGGGCCTCGGCCTGGAGCTTCTTCGGCATCAGGTTGAGCAGCGCGATGCGCAGCGGGCGGATGTCCTGGCGCGCGGCGCGTTCGGGGCTCATCACGCTGACGCCCTCGCGCTTGAGCACGTCGAAGGCGGGCAGGGTTTCGGGCAGGGTGATCGGCATTTTCGTGCGGTCTCCGTTCGGCGGAGGGATCAGGTGGCGGCCGTGCGGCACGCGATGGCGCGGGAGATCAGGTCGTCGAAGCCGGCAGCGTCGCGCACCTGCGCCACATCTTCGGCGGTGACCGTCACGCCCCAATCGGCCATCGCGGCATAGCGCGGCTGGCGATGGGCGAGGGCCTGGGCATAGGTCCAGCGGACGAAACTGTCCGGGTCGACCTGTGCTTCCTCAAGCCCTGTCTCGGCGCGATGCCGGCCCCACATTCGCTCGAGGAAATGCGGCTGGTAATACATCGGCTTCGGCGCCCGGTCGAAGCGGCGGACCAGCTCTGCGGTATGCGCGTCCGAGCCCTTGATCCAGACCAGCAGCAGGTTTTGCGCCAGCCGGCTCAGCACCGGGTCGGCCGGGTCCCACGGGTCCACCACCTCGCAGATCGAGCCGCTCGAGTCGCACATGAAGTGCGGATAGCCATAAAGGTCTTCCGAGCGCGTGATGAACTGCGCGGTGTCGTGCATGGTGGCGATTTCGGCCTCGCGGTGCTGGGTCTGGCGGCGCATGTATTCGGCGAAGGGAAGGCCGCCTTTCGCCGGATCGCCGGGCTTGCCCAGATAGGTGGAAAGCGGCGCCAGATTGTCGAAGGTGATGTTCGAGGTGATATAGACCGAGTCGGTCATCAGCAATTCGCGCAGGAGCGGCACCTTCATGGCCTCGCGCTTGAAGTTGTCGGCGATGTATTCGCCCATGTAGCGCGTGCCGATGCGGTAATCGACCGAGTAATGGAACCAGCCGCCCGCCGTCCGCAGCATCGAGGCGAGATGGGTCTTGCCGAGACCGGACATGCCGAAGAGCAGCACCCGCTTGCGTTCCGCCGCGCGCCAGTCCGCCGCCGTTGCGTAGATCATCGCCGCATCCCCCGTGGCTCCATGCCGTTCCTAGGGTGGATCGGCGCCGGTCGCAACCGGCGATCAGCGGAGGGGGGGGCGGTGATTGGTCAGGAGCGTCAACCCGCACGCTTGGTCGAGCCACACCCGGGACGCGATCCCGCCATGGCGGGCCGGCTTCAACCCGCAGGCCCGGTGGAGCCTCTGCCCTGCCGGGCACGTGCCGCCGGGCGGCGCCCGATTGCCTGCGGGCGCAATGGTGAGGGTGGCACAGGGATCAACCTATAGACGGAATGTCACCATGAAGTGCGGATCACAACCGTTTTGGCGCTCACCCGCGGTCGAGTGCCCCCTCCGTCGCGTGGGGGGTGACGAAGGTGGAAGGGATGGCTCCCGTCGTGCGCTCCGGGGCGAGCCGGGCGTAACCGTGAGGGCCCGGGCGCCCCGAACTTGACCCGCCTTCCGGCCTCTGGCATGTGCGACAGGCAATGGAAGGGACGTGCAAGATGAACCTGTTCACCGAATTGCGGGCGTTGGTGATCGCCGAGCTTGGCGCCATGACAAAGGCCGGGGCGCTGCCCGAGGGGCTCGATCTCGCCAATGTCGCGGTGGAGCCGCCGCGCGATCCGGCGCATGGCGACATGGCGACCAATGCCGCTATGGTGCTGGCCAAACCGGCGGGCCAGCCGCCGCGCGCGATTGCCGAGGATCTTGCGGCGCGGCTTGCCACGGATCCGCGCATCGCGGAGGCTTCGGTGGCCGGCCCCGGCTTCCTGAACCTGCGGCTGAAACCGGCGGTCTGGCAGGGGCTGGTGAGGGCCGTGCTCGAGGCCGGTGCCGATTATGGCCGCTCTGCCATCGGGCGGGGCGAGAAGGTGAATGTCGAATTCGTCTCCGCCAATCCGACGGGCCCCATGCATGTCGGCCATGTGCGCGGCGCTGTGGTGGGCGACGCGCTGTCGAACCTGCTGGCCTTCGCCGGCTGGGAGGTGACGCGGGAATATTACATCAACGACGGTGGCGCGCAGGTCGATGTGCTGGCGCGTTCGGCCTATGAGCGTTACCGCGAGGCCAACGGCCTTGAGCCGGCGATCCGCGAGGGGCTTTACCCCGGCGACTACCTGATCCCGGTGGGCGAGGCGCTGAAGGCGAAATATGGTGCGAGCCTGCTTGACCGGCCCGAAGATGTCTGGCTTTCGGATGTGCGCGACTTCGCCACCGCCGGGATGATGCAGATGATCCGCGATGATCTCGCGGTGCTTGGCGTGCGTATGGATGTCTATTCCAGCGAGAAGGCGCTTTACGGCACCGGCGAGATCGAGGCCGCCATCGATGCGCTGCGCGGCATGGACCTGATCTACGAGGGCGTGCTGGAGCCGCCGAAAGGCAAGACCCCCGAGGATTGGGAACCACGTGAACAGACGCTGTTCCGCTCTACCGCGCATGGCGACGATGTGGATCGGCCGGTGAAGAAATCGGATGGAAGCTGGACCTATTTCGCCCCCGACATCGCCTATCACTACAACAAGGTGCGGCGCGGCTTCGATCAGCTTATCGACATTTTCGGTGCCGATCATGGCGGCTATGTGAAGCGGATGAAGGCTGCCGTCTCGGCGTTGTCGAACGGCCGCGTGCCTCTTGATATCAAGCTGATCCAGCTCGTGAAGCTTTACAGGAACGGCGAGCCCTTCAAGATGTCGAAGCGCGCCGGAACCTTTGTCACGCTGCGCGATGTGGTCGAGGAGGTGGGGCCGGACGTGACCCGCTTCGTCATGCTGACCCGCAAGAACGACATGGCGCTCGATTTCGATTTCGACAAGGTGCTGGAACAGTCGA
>JAIRJX010000052.1 GCA_031260425.1 Gemmobacter sp. | reverse complement strand
TGGTTGAGATCGCCGAAGGCCGATTTCTTCCAGCCGCCGAAAGTGTAATAGGACAGCGGCACCGGGATCGGGAAGTTGACGCCGACCATGCCGACATTGACGCGGCTGGCGAAATCGCGTGCGGTATCGCCGTCGGCGGTGAAGATCGCGGTGCCGTTGCCGTATTCGTTGTCGATCACCAGGCTCAAGGCATCTTCATAGCTTGCCGCGCGCACGATCGACAGCACCGGGCCGAAGATCTCCTGCCTGTAGATCTCCATGTCGCGGGTCACGTTGTCGAAGAGGGTGGGGCCGACATAGAAGCCGTTCTCGTAGCCCTGAATCTTCAGGCCGCGACCGTCGATCACCAGTTTTGCGCCCTGTTCCACGCCCGAATCGATCAGGCCGAGGATGCGGGTCTGCGCGGCCTTGGTCACCACCGGTCCGAAATCCACGTCATTGCCGGCGGTATAGGGGCCGACTTTCAGCTTTTCGATGCGCGGGATCAGCTTTTCGATCAGCGCGTCGGCGGTCTTCTCGCCGACCGGCACCGCAACCGAGATCGCCATGCAGCGTTCGCCGGCGGCGCCGAAGCCCGCGCCGACCAGCGCATCCGCCGCCTTGTCGAGATCGGCGTCGGGCATGATGATCATATGGTTCTTGGCGCCCCCGAAACACTGGGCGCGCTTGCCGTTGGTGGCGGCTCGACCATAGATATATTGCGCGATCGGGGTGGAGCCGACGAAGCCGATGCCCTGGATCACCGGGCTGTCGATCAGGCCGTCCACCACTTCCTTGTCGCCGTTCACCACTTGCAGCACGCCATCGGGCAGGCCGGCCTCCTGCGCCAGTTCGGCAAGGCGCAGCGAGGTGGAGGGCACGCGCTCGGACGGCTTCAGGATCACCGCATTGCCGCAGGAGAGCGCCGGGCCCATCTTCCAGAGCGGGATCATGGCGGGAAAGTTGAAGGGCGTGATCGCCGCCACCACGCCAAGCGGCTGACGCATCGAATAAAGGTCGATACCAGGCCCGGCGCTGTCGGTATATTCACCTTTCAGAAGGGCCGGCGCGCCCATGCAGACCTCGATCACCTCAAGGCCGCGCTGCACATCGCCGCGTGCGTCGGGCAGGGTCTTGCCGTGCTCGATCGAGACCAGTTCGGCCAGCTCGTCCATGTGCTGGTTGATGAGTTCGCCGAATTTCATCATCACCCGGGCACGGCGCTGCGGGTTGGTAGCGGCCCAGCCCGGTTGCGCCTTTTCGGCCTCGGTGATGGCATGGGCGAGTTCCGCGCTGGAGGCGAGCGACACGCGGGCCTGCACCTCTCCGGTGGCGGGGTTGAAGATCTCGGTGAAGCGGCCGGACGTGCCCGCCACCCTTCTGCCGTTGATCCAGTGTCCGATCTCTTTCATGGGGCCCTCCCGGTATGATCCTGCGGCAGAATAGGCTTGCAAATTCGCCGGAGGAAGCGGCAAGTTCCCAAAGATGTTTTGCGTTTTTGCAAGGACGGCATGGACTGGGACGATCTGAAGCTGTTCCTTGCGGTGGCGCGGGCGGAAAGCCTGTCGGGGGCGGGCAAGGTGCTCCGGCTTGATCCGGCAACGGTGGGGCGGCGCATCGCGCGGCTGGAAGAGGCGCTTCAGGCGCGACTTTTCGTGAAAAGCCCGCAAGGTTATACGCTGACCGAGGAGGGCGGGCGCATCCTCGCTCATGCCGAGCGTGCCGAGCAGGCGGTGATCGGCGCCGCGGAGGAGTTGCGCGGTGCGCGAGGCCTGACCGGGCAGATCCGCATCGGTGCGCCGGATGGTTGCGCCAATTACCTGCTGCCGCAGGTTCTGGCCCGGATCTGTGATACCAATCCGGGGCTGGAGGTGCAGATCGTCGCCCTGCCGCGCGTCTTCAACCTGTCGAAGCGTGAGGCGGATATGGCCATCGGCGTATCGCGGCCGCAGACCGGACGGCTGACGGTGCAGAAGCTGGCGGATTACCACCTGAGCCTCGCCGCTTCGCGTGGCTATCTGGCGGTGCATCCGCCGGTGGCGGGGCCGGAGGATCTGCGACGACACCGGATCGTCGGCTATATCCCCGACATGATCTTCGACAAGGAGCTGGATTATCTCAGCCAGATCGGGGTGGATCATGCGCCGCTCGCCTCCAACTCTGTCTCGGTGCAGCTCAACTGGCTGCGGCATGGTGCGGGGATCGGCGTGGTGCATGATTTCGCCCGGATGGCGGCGCCGGAACTGGTGCGCCTCCTGCCTGCGCTCAGGATTCGGCGCAGCTTCTGGCTGATCCGCCATGCCGATGACGGGCGGGTGGAGCGGCTCAACCGTTTCGCCACGCTGTTCCTTGCCGAGGCGCGGGCCGAGATCGCCCGGCTGGAGGCGCCGGTGCGGGCGGAGGATGCGCCCGAGGAACCGTCCGAGGAACCGGATGTCGCGAAACGGGACCCTCTCGTCGGGAATTGAGCGGCGGTAATGTTCACGGGATATTGACAGACAACCGCCCCGGAGCAACGCTTTGTCATGAGACAACAGGAGGTTGATATGCTGGTTTCGCAAATCCTGAAATCCAAGGCGGATGACGCAGTGGTGACCGTGACCCCGGAAACCAGCGTGGCGGAGGTCGCCCATGTCCTGTCGGTGCGCCGGATCGGCGCGGTGGTCGTTTCGCCCGATGGCAAGCGCCTGGCCGGCATCATCTCTGAACGCGATGTCGTGCGTGAGATCGGCCGGCGCGGCCCGACCTGTCTGGGGGATCCGGCGGAGAAGCTGATGACGGTCAGGATCGTCTCCTGCACGCGTGGGGAAAACGTGCATTCGGTGATTCAGAAGATGAATGACGGCAATTTCCGCCACATCCCGGTCATGGAGGGCGAAGAGATGGTCGGGCTGATTTCGATCCGCGACGTGGTGAAGGCGCGGCTGGCCGAACTCGCGGCCGAAAAGGACGCGCTGGAGGGGATGATCAAGGGCTTCTGATCTTATGCTGCAGTGCGGCGCTTTCGCTCTTGCATAGTGCTGCGTCATATTGTTGCGTGTGGCTGCGGTAGCCAGAGGGGGAAGCCGATGCGCGTGGGCCTGTATCCGGGGACATTCGATCCGATCACGCTGGGTCATGTCGACATCATCCTGCGGGCGGTGCAATTGGTGGACCGGCTGGTGATCGGTGTGGCGATCAACCGTGACAAGGGGCCGCTGTTTTCGCTGGAGGAACGGGTGGCGATGGTCGAGGCGGAATGCGCCGAGATCACGGCTGCGCGCGGTGGCGAGATCATCGTGCATCCGTTCGAGAACCTGCTGATCGATTGCGCGCGCGACGTGGGCGCCACGGTCATCCTGCGCGGGTTGCGGGCGGTGGCGGATTTCGAATACGAGTTCCAGATGGTCGGCATGAACCGCGCGCTCGACAGCAGCATCGAGACGGTGTTCCTGATGGCCGACGCACGACGGCAGGCCATCGCCTCCAAACTGGTGAAGGAGATCGCGCGGCTCGGCGGCGACGTGTCGAAATTCGTCACCCCGGCGGTAGAAAAGGCGATGCGGTCGCGGTTGCGATAGGGGGGGCTTCCTCCGGGTAATCTGTGTGGTTCTATCGCGCCTGCCCAAATGCCGCGTGAGCCCGGATACAAGGCGCGAAGTGCCGCCGGGCAGCGCCCGACCGCCCTGAGGGCGGGCGTATTGAGGACGTTGGCGCGGAGATATGGCATAGGCGTGGTTGAGTGACGACCGCATTCGTTGTAAGCGCCGACCCGCGGTCGGGTGCCACCCTTTCGCTGCACCGGGAGAGGGGGGAGGCAGAAGCAGAAGTGATGGGTTTTCCATAGCCCACACTCCCTGTGTGAGCCCATGCCATACCTTGAACAAGGCGCGAAGTCGCCATCCGTGGTCGAGTGCTGCCCTCAGTCCTCCGGGGAGAGGGTCGGAACGCCGTGGGCCTGGAACACCATGCGATAGTGCGAGCCCGCTCAGCGACAGGCTACCGCCGAATCCCAAGGTGCAGCCCTCACGGCCGAAGTCCGGCGTTCAGCGCCGCCAGAATGCCAGATAATAGATCAGATCGGTCAGCTTATGTGCCAGAAACAGCAACGCCTCCCCGCTATTGGCGAGGAGGTCGGTCGCGACCAGCGCGGTGATCACGATTGCGAGGCCAAGGGCGATACGGTCGGTCACGACCCCTCCTTCTCAGCGGAGGAGCCGCCCCATGACCCCGGCCACATCGGCCATCCGGCAGGAGAAGCCCCATTCATTATCATACCAGGCCAGCACCCGCACGGTGCGGCGGCCAACGACCTTGGTCTGGTCAGGGGCGAAGATAGACGAATATGTGGTATGATTGAAGTCGATCGAGACCTTCGGCTCCGGATCATAGGCCAGCACCGAACTCATGGGGCCGGCGGCAGCTTCGCGCATGATCTCGTTCACGTCGGCCACGGTCACATCCTTGCCGGCAACGAAGGTCAGATCCACCGCCGAGACGTTCGGCGTCGGCACCCGGATTGCCGAACCGTCGAGTTTGCCTGCCAGTTCCGGCAGCACTTCGCCGATGGCCTTGCCGGCCCCGGTCGAGGTCGGGATCATCGCCATGGCGGCGGCGCGCGCGCGGTAGAGATCCTTGTGGCGGCGGTCGAGTGTCGGCTGGTCGCCGGTATAGGAATGGATCGTGGTCATGATGCCGGATTCGATGCCGATCGCATCGTTCAGCACCTTGGCCAACGGCGCCAGGCAGTTGGTGGTGCAGGAAGCATTGGAAACTACCAGATGCTCGGGCCCGAGCGCGCCATGGTTCACGCCATAAACCACCGTCAGATCGGCGCGCTTGGCCGGGGCCGAGACCAGAACCCGTTGCGCACCGCGCCCGAGATGGACGGCAGCCTTGTCGCGGTCGTTGAATTTGCCCGTGCATTCAAGCACAACATCGACGCCGGTCCAGTCCAGCTCCTCGGGGTTGTAGGTCGACATGACCCGGATCGGACCGCGCCCGAGATCGAGCCTGTCACCATCGGTCGTCACGGTTCCCGGAAAGCGGCCATGGACTGAATCATAGCGCAGCAGATGGGCGTTGGTCTCGATGGGGCCGGTGGCGTTGATGGCCACGACCTGAACGTCGCTGCGGCCCGATTCTACGATATGCGCCAGCGTGCAGCGCCCGATGCGCCCGAAGCCGTTGATGCCGATGGTGATGGTCATATCCCGCGTCTCCGTCTGGGTCTCGTGCGCCATGATGGCCCGGCTATATCTGTTGGCGGCGAAGAGGCAAAGCTTGAAACTTGCGCATTTTCAGCGCGTTAGCGCAAACTTTTTCTGTTTTCGCTAACATTTTCGTCCCTTTGGCGTCTTTTCGCCAAGCGGCGGCTTCGCTAGGCTCGTGAGGGCAGGAAAGGGGAGAGCGGGAATGAGCGGATTGCTGGCGCTGCTGGACGATGTGGCCGCGATTGCGAAGGTCGCCGCGGCCTCGGTCGATGATGTGGCCGCAGCGGCGGCCAAGGCCGGTTCCAAGGCGGCAGGCGTGGTGATCGACGATGCAGCGGTGACGCCGAAATACGTCCATGGCTTTTCGGCGGATCGCGAATTGCCGATCATCTGGCGTATCTCGCTCGGCTCTCTCAGAAACAAGCTGTTCATCCTGCTGCCGGGGCTTCTGGTGCTGAGCTATTTTGCGCCCTGGGCTATTACGCCGCTCTTGATGCCGGGGGGGAGCTATCTTTGCTTCGAGGGGGCGGAGAAGGTGGTGCACGGGTTGTTGCCCCATGCCAGCCAGGTGATCGAGGCGGATTTCGACACCCACGATCCGGTCCGCCTGGAGGAAGAGAAGGTTGCCGGTGCGATCAAGACCGACTTCATCCTTTCGGCCGAGATCATGACCATCGCGCTGGCGGCGATCCCTGATAGCGCGCTCTGGATCGAGGCGGTCACGCTTGCCCTGGTCGGCACGCTGATTACCGTTGCGGTCTATGGTGCGGTGGCGCTGATCGTGAAGATGGACGATCTGGGCCTGCACCTTGCCGGCAGGCGCAGCGGGTTTGCCGTGCTTGTCGGGCGCGGGCTGCTGGTGGGAACGCCGAAGCTGCTGACGCTTCTCTCTCGCGTCGGCACGCTGGCGATGCTCTGGGTCGGTGGCAGCATCGTGATGCACGGGCTGCATGAGCTGGGGGTGATGGAGCCCTACGCCACCATCGAGCATTGGGCCGATGTCGCGGCCGGGGCGGTGCCTGAGGGGGCGGCTGGCTTTGTGGTCTGGCTGGTAACGGCAGTTTACGACGGGGTGCTCGGGCTGATCCTCGGTGCGCTTCTCGTTCCGCTCGCTACATGGGTCATCGGGCCGGTGATGGGGAGGAAGGCGGAGCATTGAGGAGATCGTCCGCCCGAACGCCGTGTGAGCCCGCTCCCGCCCGGAAACGTATGTGCTCGCATCCCGCCCGGAACAAGGCGCGGCACGCGCTGCCGGGCAGCGCCCGCCCGCCCCCCCCCCCCCGGGGGCGGGCGCTTGGGTGACACAAGCGTAGGCATGGTGTGCCATAAGGCGCAGACCACAACCTGTTCAGCGCCCACCCCGGGCAGGTGCCGCCCTTTCGTTATTCGAGATGACGAGGGTCGGCAGGGTCCGCGAATGTATCAGACCAGCGCCTTCGCTTTCGCCACCGTGGCCTCAACCGTGATGCCGAATTCGGCATAGAGCCGTTCCGCCGGGGCGGAGGCGCCGAAGCCGGTCATGCCGATGAAGCCGGCCTTCGCCTCTTTGCCACGCTCGCCCAGGAGCCAGCGGTCCCAGCCCTGACGCATCCCCGCCTCGATGGCGATGCGCGCGGGGCCCGCGGGCAGCACCTTCCGGCGCCAGGCCTCGTCCTGTGCGGCGAAGAGTTCCATGCATGGCATGGAGACGACGCGGGTGCCGATCCCCTCGGCCTCAAGCTGGGCGCGCGCCACCAGGGCGATCTCCACCTCGGTTCCGGTGGCGATCAGGATCACCTGCCGCCGCGCCTCGGCTTCGGCAAGCACATAGGCGCCCTTCGCGGTCAGGTTCCGGTTGCTGTGGCTCCGGCGCGCCGGCGCCACGCCCTGACGGCTCAGTGCCATGACCGAAGGGGTGGTCCGGCTGGCCAGCGCCAGCTCCCAGGCCTCGGCGGTTTCCACCAGATCGGCGGGGCGGAAGACCCAAGTATTCGGCGTCGCGCGCGAAATCGCCAGATGCTCGACCGGCTGATGGGTCGGGCCGTCCTCGCCAAGGCCGATCGAATCATGCGTCATCACATAGACTACCGGCACCCCCATAAGCGCCGAAAGCCGCATGGCGGGGCGGGCGTAATCGGTGAAGCACATGAAGGTGCCGCCATAGGGCCGCACGCCGCCATGCAGCGCCATGCCGTTCATCGCCGCTGCCATGCCATGCTCGCGGATCCCCCAATGGATATAGCGCCCCTTGCGGTTCAGCGGATCGAAAATGCCCAGATCGGCGGTCTTGGTATTGTTGGAGCCGGTAAGATCGGCAGAGCCCCCGATGGTCTCCGGCATGACCGGATTCACCGCAGCCAGCACCAGTTCCGAGGCCGAGCGGGTGGCGAGCTTCTTCGGCGTCTCGACTGCTGCCTTCTTTACACCGCGAATGGCTGCGCCGAGTCTCGTCGGCGCCTCGCCCGCGAAGATACGGCGGAATTCGGCCTGTTTGCCCTGCGGCAGCGCGGCAAGCCGCGCCTCCCAGGCCGCACGCATGGCGTGGCCGCGAGCTCCGATGGTCTCCCACGCCGATTTTACGTCGGCCGGGATTTCGAAGGGCCCATGTGTCCAGCCATAGGCGGCGCGGGTATCGGCGATAAGCTGCTTGTCTGTCAGCGCGCCATGGCCTTTCGAGGTGTCCTGCGCCGACGATCCGAGCGCGATATGGGTGCGGCAGGCGATCAGCGCCGGGCGGGGCGAGCGTTTGGCGCGGTCGAGCGTCGCGTCAATCTCCACCGGATCATGGCCGTCGCATTCGAACACATCCCAGCCCGAGGCCGCGAAGCGCGCCTTCTGGTCGGTGATGTCGGAAAGCTCTACCTTACCGTCGATAGTGATCCCGTTATTGTCCCACAACACGATGAGCCGTGAAAGCTGGTGCTTGCCGGCGATGCCGATGGCTTCCTGGCTCACGCCCTCCATCAGGCAGCCGTCGCCGGCGATGACATAAGTGTAATGGTCCATCACCTTGGCGCCCCAGCGCGCGCGCAGTGATTCCTCTGCCATGGCGAAACCCACGGCGTTGGAGATGCCCTGGCCAAGCGGACCGGTGGTGGTCTCGACCCCCTCCAGATGGCCATATTCCGGGTGGCCCGCAGTACGTGCGCCCCATTGGCGGAAGTTCCTCAGTTCCTCCAGCGTGGCTTGGGCGTAGCCGGTCAGATGCAGCAGGCTGTAGATCAGCATGGAGCCATGGCCCGCCGACAGGATGAAGCGGTCGCGGTCCGGCCAGAAGGGCGCGGTGGGGTCGAATTTCAGGTGCTTCTCGAACAGCACCGTGGCCACGTCCGCCATGCCCATCGGCATGCCGGAATGGCCGGAATTGGCGGCGGCCACCGCATCGAGCGTCAGCACCCGGATGGCGCAGGCTTTCTTCCAGTGGTCGGGGTGCTGGGCGCGCAGGGCAGAAATTTCCACGGGCGGATCCTCGTTGCTTGGCGGCGTTGAAAGTTTTACGACGGTTGAAAGGTGCATAGGCAGCGCGGCCGCCGAGTTCAAGCGCGGCGCGCAAGTCCTTGCAGTAAAAGGCCGGGCGTTTGGGCGCGCAATAGCCATGATCTTTGCGCTAAGATCGGCCGAAGACCGGGTTCGAGGCGATTCGCGGCCCGGCGGCAGGAGCGGAGATCGGGCATGGACGAACTGGCGGACCTGGATCGGCGCATTGCGGCGGCGCTCGGCCGGATCGCGGCCGGGCTCGACCGGCTGGCGGAGGTGCCCGTCGGAAACGGGGAGGCACGCGAGCTTTCCCGCCTGCATGAGGAATTGGAGGCCGAACGCGCTGCCAATGCTCTGCTCTCTCAGCGACTGCACGCTGCGGGGATGCGCGATGACGCATCGGAGGTCGGGATGGAGGAACGGGTCGCCCGTCTGACCCGCCAGCTTGACACGCAGGGGCTGGAGAACCAGCGTCTGCGCCAGAGCATGATCCAGTTGCGCGACACCCTGCGCGCGCTGCGCGAGCAGCAGGAGGGCATGGTGGAGCCGCATCTCATCAACAGGGCCATGCTGGCGGAACTGGAGGCGTTGCGCGCGCAGCGTTCGTCCGAGGCGGCGGAACTGGCCGAGATCCTCGGAGAGCTTGCGCCGCTGCTGGAGCCCGCTCCCCGGCAAGTCTCTAACGGGACGGAGAAGAACGATGCCTGAGCTTCAGATCGAGATCGGCGGGCGCAGCTTCACCGTCGCCTGTCAGGTCGGGGAGGAGCATTTCCTGCGCTCCGCCGCCGCCATGCTCGATGCCGAGGCGCAGCCGCTGATGGGCCAGTTGGGGCGGATGGCCGAGGGGCGGATGCTGCTGATGACCGGGCTGATGCTGGCCGACCGCACGGCGGCACTGGAGGACGAGTTGCGCCGGGTGAAGGCCCGGCTGGCCGAGATCGAAGCCAGCCCGGCACCGGCGCCGCAGCGCGTCGAGGTGCCGGTGATCCCGCCGCAGGTGACTGGGACCATGGCCGAGATCGCCGCTTGGGCCGAGGCGCTGGCCACCCGGATCGAGGAATGCGCGCCGGTGGAGGCCGGCTAGGTCACTACCCATAATCAGGGTTCTGACGCTGCGGGCATTGTGCTTCACTTTTCCGTGGCATGTGAGGTGATGATGGCGCGGTTCGATCTGACGGATTTCGAGTGGTCTGTGATCCAGTCTCTGTTTCCGACGAAGGTGCGCGGGGTGAAGTGGGCGGAGGACCGGCGGGTGTTGAACGGGGCCTTCCGGCTGCTGCAGACAGGTACCCCCTAGGCGGATATTCCGGCGGAGCAGGGCTCGACTGCGAGCGCGGGCAAAGGGGTATCCCTTTTGCCCAAAAGCCCTCCGCAGCGGCGGGGCAGGCCCCCCGGGGCGGGCGCTCCAGCAGTTGTGGTCACCACTTCACGATGACATCGCCCATGATCGATCCCCACGCCAACGTCACCAAAGCGCCTACAGGAGGGGTGGGCATAGCGCTGATCGGTGGTACTACGTGCCTTGTTCCGGGCGGGGAAGGGAGCATCACATGACGGCGGGGTGGCGGCGATAGGGTGCGTTCCACCAGATAGGCATGATCCCCGGGGAAACCCCCGATATCGATCCCACCACCGCGCAGCTTCCCACGAGAAGGCCCGCCCGCTTCCGGAGGGGCCATCCCCGCTCAGGCATTCGCCGCGCGGATCTTGTCGGCGGCTTCTTTGTCGAAGGCGATGCCGCTGGCTTCGAACAGCTGATCCAGCTCGCCTGAAATCGTCATCTCGGTCACGATGTCGCAGCCGCCGATGAATTCGCCCTTCACATAGAGCTGCGGGATGGTCGGCCAGTCCGAGAAATCCTTGATTCCCTGCCGGATCCCGGCATCGGCCAGCACGTTCACATCGGCGAAGTCGACGCCCATATAGTTCAGGATCCCGGCCACACGGCTGGAAAATCCGCATTGCGGCATCATCTTGGTGCCCTTCATGTAAAGCACCACATCATTGCTGTTGATCGTTTCGCGGATCTGGTCCTGTGCGCTCATCGTTCCTGTTCCTTCCTGCCGAAAACGCCGGATCGGCGCGGCATCGTTTGCTGGGTCCGGAATTCCCTATCGCCGCAGGCTACCATAGGCCTGCGGTATCGCCCTTCATATCGTCATTGCCGTTGGCAAGATCAATGCAGCTATGGCGGGCGGGGGGATCAGTGGGTCCGCGATCCGCCGCAACAAGCCGCTTCGCCTGAACGACCCGCTGACCCGGTCCACCGGTCACCGCCTCATTCCGGCACCTTGGTCGTCAGCGCCAGCGCGTGCAGCTCGCCCTGCGCACCATCCATCCGGCCCTTCAGGCTGGCATAGACGGCGCGCTGCTGCTGCACCCGGTTCATGCCCCTGAAACTCTCGTCGATCACCTCCGCTGCCCAGTGATTCCCGTCTCCGGCGAGGTCGGTAATGGTGATCTGCGCTTGCGGGAAACTCTCCCTGATCAGCGCCTCGATATCGGTGCCTTCCATCGGCATGTGATCGCCTCCTGTCACTGCACCCAAATCTAGGCCGCGCAGCGCGGCCCCGCAAGCTGCCGGGCTGCGTCATTTTCTGTGTGAAAACATCCTCGGGGGGGGGAATTGAGCCGAAGGCTCAGGAGGGCGCGAGCGCCCCCTTTTCGCCGCTGCCCGATGCAGGTCACCCGCCGATGGCGGCGGCGAAGGCACTGCGGTAGAGCGCGGAGAGCTCCGCGAGACCGGCCCTGTCCGAACCGAGCACCACCTCTTTGCCGCCGAAACGGCCGACACGGACAAGCGGCACATCCCCCACCAGCGCCAGCGCCTCGATCTTCGCGGCATCGGCTTCGGAGAGGGCGAGCAGGTAGCGCGCCTGATCCTCGCCGAAAAGCGTCGGGATATCGCCCGCCTCCAGCGTGACGCCAAGGCCCGCGCCCTCGGCCATTTCGAAGGCCGCGAGCGCGAGACCGCCATCGCCGAGGTCGGTTGCCGCGCGTACCATCCGGCCATGGGCGCGCAGGAAATCGCCATTGCGCTTCTCGGCCGCCAGATCCACCGGTGGTGCATCGCCAGCCTCGATCCCGAAAGCCTCCGCCAGCAGCGCCGACTGGCCGAGATGACCGAAACTCTCGCCGATCACCAGCGCCACGTCGCCCTCCTGCGGTGCTCCCGCGATCAGATCGTCGAGCGAGGCGAGCAGCCCCACCGCGCCGATGGTTGGTGTCGGCAGAATCGCAGCCCCATCGGTTTCATTGTAAAGCGAGACATTGCCCGAGACGATCGGCATCTCCAGCGCCGCCACCGCCGCGCCGATCCCCTTGATGGCCCCCACGAACTGCCCCATGATCTCGGGCTTTTCGGGATTGCCGAAATTCAGGTTGTCTGTGGAGGCGAGCGGCAGGGCGCCCACCGCGGTCAGGTTGCGGTAAGCCTCGGCCACGGCCTGCTTGCCGCCCTCGAAGGGGTTGGCCTTCACATAGCGCGGCGTCACGTCCGAGGTGAAGGCGAGCGCCTTGCCGGTGCCATGCACCCGCACCACGCCTGCGGCCATGCCGGGGCGGACCACGGTATCGGCACCGACCTGGCTGTCATATTGCTCCCAGACCCAGGATTTATGCGCATAGCCGGGCGAACCGATCAGCGCCTTCAGCGCCGCGATGGCGCCGATCTGCGGCACCTCGCCCAAGGGAAGGGCGACCGGGGTTTCCACCCAGGGCCGATCATATTCCGGCGCGGAGGATGAGAGCTTCGACAGCGGCAGATCGGCCTTCACCTCATTGCCATGCAGGATCAGGAAGCGATCCTCCGGGATGGTTTCGCCGACAATGGCGAAATCCAGATCCCATTTCTCGAAGATCTCCCGCGCCACCGCCTCTTTCTCGGGGCGCAGCACCATCAGCATCCGCTCCTGCGATTCCGACAGCATCATTTCATAGGCGGACATCGCCGCCTCGCGCTGCGGCACGGCGTCGAGGTTGAGCTGGATGCCGAGGCCGCCCTTGTCGCCCATCTCGACCGCCGAGCAGGTGAGGCCTGCCGCCCCCATGTCCTGGATCGAGATCACGGCGCCGGTCTGCATCAGCTCCAGACAGGCTTCCAGCAGGCGTTTTTCGGTGAAGGGGTCGCCCACCTGCACGGTAGGGCGCTTTTCCTCGATGGTCTCGTCGAATTCGGCGGAGGCCATGGTGGCGCCGCCCACGCCGTCGCGCCCGGTCTTCGCCCCGAGATAGACCACCGGCATGCTCACGCCCGAGGCTGCCGAATAGAAGATGCCGTCAGTCTCTGCGAGGCCCGCCGCGAAGGCATTGACGAGGCAGTTGCCGTTATAGGCGCGATGGAAGCGCACCTCGCCGCCCACGGTCGGGACGCCGAATGCGTTGCCGTAGCCGCCGATCCCCTCGACCACGCCCTTCACCAGATGCGCGGTTCTGGGATGCGAGGGCAGGCCGAAGCTCAGCGCATTCATCGCAGCAATCGGGCGTGCACCCATGGTGAACACATCGCGCAGGATGCCGCCCACGCCGGTTGCCGCACCCTGATAGGGCTCGATATAGGAGGGGTGATTGTGGCTTTCCATCTTGAAGATGACCGCCTGCCCGTCGCCGATATCCACCACGCCCGCATTCTCGCCGGGCCCGCAGATCACTTGCGGCCCCGTGGTGGGCAGCGTGCGCAGCCATTTCTTCGATGATTTGTAGGAGCAATGCTCGTTCCACATCGCCGAAAAGATGCCGAGTTCGGTGAAGGTCGGCACACGGCCGATGATCTCGAGGATGCGCTGGTATTCATCGGGTTTCAGACCATGCGCGGCGATCAGCTCGGGCGTGATGGCGGGTTCGTTCATGGCCTTCCCCTCGATACGGACATGCGCTTTGCGGCCTCTTAGGCGAAAGGGGGCTGAAGGGGAAGGGCGAACCACCGGATACAGGGGATTTGGCCCATGCGGTTCTGGCCGGCGGGAGGGGATGAGACGCGGGACGGTGCTGCCGGATTGGCCGAACGGATGGAGGCGGGGTTTCAGTCCCGGGCCGCCATGGGGGAGGCACGAAGCGATCATTTTGTGCCATGTGAGCCCGCGCCGCACCCGGAGCAAGGCGCGGAATGCACCGCCGGGTGCTTCGGTGACATGAGCGTCAGTCTTGTGAGGGGACCGCAGGGGCCAGCCGTGCATGAACCTCGGTCTGTCTGCTTCCTCGCGCATTTCCACGCTTTGGTTGGAAGGGGCGGCGAAAAAAACCACCGCGGGACTGAAACCCCATGATCAAAAAAAAGGCCGAGCAGAGCTCGGCCCAAGTCCAACAGGGAGGTATGAAGCCGGCAAGAGTTACCTCGATTACCGCCTTCGAGAATGAATTTAGGCCTGTGAACGATTCCGTTCAAGCGAAAACATGCTGCAAGTGCAGCATGGCCGCCATGTGTGCCGTGCATGGCTGCAGGGGCGGGGTGGCGGCCAGCTCGCATTCGGGGCTCTTCAGGGGAAAACATGGGCGTTCCATGGCAAGCCGTCCGTCGCCTCCCGCCTCCGCGCTCTGCTTCGCCGGGAGCAGGGCGCGGAACACCGCCACGGCGTCGTCCGCCGCCCCTTGCCAGCCTTGCCTTTGCTTCTTGCCCAAATACTCGTTCAACCCGCCGCCGGAAGCGTCGCCGGGCAGGGGGCAGGCCGCCCATGGCCGGCGCCGCCCTCCGCCGCACGGAGCGCCGAAGGCAGAGCGGTTTCCCCCGGGGGGGAGCGTGACCCCGAACGAATACAGCCCGCCTAGATCTGCTGGGTTTTCCGGTATAGCTGGATCTCTTCCATCACGAAGTCACGGAAGGCGGAGACCCGCTTTGAATGCCGCAGTTCTTCGGGATAGGCGAGGAAGACCGGCACTTCGGTCGATTCCACCTCGGGCAGCACCCGCACCAGATGCGGGAAATCCTCGGTGATGTAGTCGGGCAGCACACCCACCCCCAGATGGTTGAGCACGCCCTGCAGCACGCCGAAATAGTGATTCACCGTGAGGGTGGAGCGGATGTCATGGCTCATCAGTTCCGCCACCAGTGCGGCGCCGGCAGCGACCTGCGCGGTGCCGGCATGCTGAGAGATCAGCCGGTGACGGGTGAAATCCGCCATCGTGGCCGGCGTGCCATGCTCGGCCAGATATTCCGGCGTGGCATAAAGGCGCATACGGATGTTCATCAGCCGGCGGCGGATCAGGTCGGCTTGGCTTGGTTCCTTCATGCGGATCGCCACGTCGGCCTCCCGCATCGGCAGGTCGAGCACCCGCTCCTCCAGCATCAGGTCGATCTTCAGCGCCGGGTAGCGCTGATAGAGCTTGCCGAGGCGCGGTGCGAGCCAGAGCGTCCCGAAGCCGGTGGTGGTGGTCACGCGCAATTCACCGAACATCGCATCCTCGCTGTCGCGAATGCGGGCAGCTGCTGCCTCCAGCCGCTGCACCATGGCAGTGGTGGCGTCGAACAGAAGCTCTCCCTGCTCGGTGAGGATCAACCCGCGTGCGTGGCGGTGGAACAGCGTGACGTTCAGGCTTTCCTCAAGCGCGCGGATCTGGCGGGACACGGCGGACTGGCTCAGATGCAGGGTGTCGCCCGCATGGGTCAGGCTGCCGGCATCGGCGACCGCGTGAAATATCCTGAGCTTGTCCCAATCCATCGCGCAACTCTGCTGTCTTCACCTGTGGCTCGTGTCGCCCCTAGATAGTCACGGATTCTCGTATGTAAACGAAAACCTTGCATTATTTCTCGCCTGGCAGACGGGTGGCCATGGCCTTGCTGTCCGGCGGCGTCCGCATATGCCGGGGACCGGAGCCATGACGGGCAGAACGGGGAACGGACGGGGCCGCGCCCGACCGCTCAGACTGCGCGGGTCACACCGCCATCGACGCGGATGTTCTGCCCGGTGATATAGGCCGCGCCGTCCGAGGCGAGGAAGGCCACCGTCGCCGCGATCTCCTCGCTGGTGCCGTATCGCTGCATCGGCACGGCGGTACGGCGTGCCTCGGTTGCGGGCAGGCTGTCGATCCAGCCGGGCAGGACGTTGTTCATGCGGATATTCTCGGCCGCATGGGTGTCGGCGAAGATCTTGGTGAAGGCGGCGAGCCCCGCCCGCGCCACCGCCGAGGTCGGGAACATCTCCGAGGGCTCGAAGGCCCAGGCGGTCGAGATATTGATGATCACGCCGGATTTCTGCCGCTGCATCGCCGGGGTGACCAGCCGGGTCGGCCGGACCACGTTCAGGAAATAGGTGTCAAAACCGATGTGCCAGTCCTCGTCGGTGATCTCGAGGATCGGCTTGCGTGGCCCGTGGCCGGCGCTGTTCACCAGTACGTCGATCCGGCCCCAGCACGCCAGCGTGCCGTCGACCAGCCGTGCCAGATCGTCATTCGAGCGGTTCGAGCCGGTGACGCCATAGCCGCCGAGTTCCGCCGCCAGCGCCTCGCCCTTGCCCGAGGAGGACAGGATCGCCACCCGGAACCCATCCGCTGCCAGCCGCCGCGCGGCGGCCGCGCCCATGCCGCTACCGCCCGCCGTCACGATCGCCACCTTTTCTGCCGCCATCGTCTTTCCCTCTCCCGCGGAATCGGCGCCCCGCCCTCCGCCGGAAGGTTGCCAGAGCCGACGGCACAGGCGCAACGGCAGAATGAACCACGGCTGCCCTCCCGCTTTCATCTGTTCTGAAGGCTCCAGACCATCAATTCTGTCGGGATATGGTCTTTTGATGAACAGGAAGAATAGGTTATCGCGCTGCCTTCGGGAAAAGCCGCTTCGCGCCTTCGGGACCGA
>JAIRJX010000149.1 GCA_031260425.1 Gemmobacter sp. | reverse complement strand
CGAGGCCGTGGCGAGCGGCGCGAGCGACACCATCGGCAGGGTGCGCCTGAACGCGAGCTTCTGATGTCTGCCTTCGCCGCCGCCGTTGGCGCGCTCTTCGCCGATCCGAACATCGGGCGGGATGCGATCTATATCGCCGACGGCGGCAGTGCGGTCCTCGTCCGCGTGGTCATGCGCCGCGCGGATGCCGTCACCGATTTCGGCGACGCGCGCATCTGGTCGGAAACCACCCGCATCGACCTGCACGTCGCCGAGGTGCCGAACCCGCGTCCCGGCGACCGCATCGAGATCGATGGGGAGGCCTTCCTCATCTAGGGCGAGCCCGTCCGCGACCGCGAGCGGCTGGTCTGGACCGTCGATCTGAGGCCCGCGTGATCTGCCATGAAGCTGAAGGCTGACATCATCGGCAGCATTGCCCGGATCATGGAGGCAGAGGCCCGCGCTGGCGAAAAGGCCGTCACCACGGCGATGCGCGAGGCCGGAACCGGCCTCAAGACCGCCTGGCGCGCGCAAATCACCGGTGCGGGTCTCGGGCCTCGTCTGGCGCGAACCATCCGGTCGGACGCCTATCCCAAGGGCCGGCAGAGCCTCAATGCCGCAGCACTGGTCTGGTCGAAGGCCCCGGTGATCGTCGGCGCGCACGATACCGGCCCGCTGATCCGCTCGAAGAACGGGTTCTGGCTGGTGATCCCGACGCCTGCGGCGGGCAAGTCCCTGCGCGGCGGGCGGATCACTCCCGGTGAATGAGAACGTCGCACCGGCCTGCGCCTGCGCTTCGTCTATCGCCGGACGGGTCCGAGCCTGCTGGTCGCCGAGGGACGACTGAACAAGAAGGGCCGTGCCGTGGCGTCACGGTCGAAGACCGGCCGGGGGCTGGCCACCGCGCCGATCTTCCTGCTCGTCCCGCAGGTCAGGCTGTCGAAGCGACTGAACCTCGCGCGGGATGCCGAGCGGGCGCGCGATGCGGTGCCGGGGCTGATCGTGGCGAACTGGGTGAAAACCCGGCTCTGACTGCGGATGTTGACATGCAGGGAATATTGGCATATATTGCCAATAGCCCTGCAGGAGAGCCGCATGGCCACCCGAAACGTCGTTCTCACCGAAACCCAGTCCGCTCTGGTCGACCGACTGGTGGCGTCGGGGCGTTACCAGAATGCTTCGGAAGCCTTGCGGGCCGGGCTGCGGCTTCTCGAACGCGAGGAGGCTGAACTCGGCGACCTGCGCGCTCGGTTGACGACCGGGCTGGAACAGACCCGACGTGGCGATCTGGCCGAGGGCAGCGGCGAGGATGCGATCCGGCGTGCTTTTGCCTCAGCGCGTTCCCGATCCTGATGCCGAAACCCTGGCGCCTGACGCGGGCTGCTGAAGCATCGCTCATCGACATCGCGAACTGGACGCATCAAACCTTCGGCCCGCGACAGGCAGCGGCCTATGAGGACGACCTGATCACCGTGTGCCGCGACATCGCGGCAGGCACCGCCATATCGCAAGACTGCCGCCGGATCATCGATCCGGACCTGCCCGAGGATCTGCGCTTTGCGCGCGCGGGCCAGCATTTCGTCATCTTCGTCGAGGATGCCGAGCAGGTGATCATCGTCGATTTCCTGCACGGACGCTCGGACCTGCCGCGACGGCTGGCCGCCCTCACGGATCCGAAACCCGACAGGGATCACTGAAGCCGGGCTGGTCCCGGACAACCGGGATCGCCATGCCCTCCACCCGCGAAACCATCCTCACCGCGCTGCACACGCGGCTTTCGGCGCTGCCGGCCACCGCCCTGCGCGGCGAGGCGCTGCCCGAGCGCGTGCCGACAGCGGGGCTGCTGATCCTGCGCGACGGCGAACCCGGCGAGCCCGAGGTGACACTCTCGCCCTTGCGCTATCACTACCAGCACCGGGCTGAGATCGAAGCCGTGGTGCAGGGCGCGAGCCGGGACACGGGTTTCGACACGCTCTGCACCAGCATCGGCGCGGCGCTCGCTGCCGACCGCACGCTCGGCGGTCTCTGCGACTGGGTCGAGGCAGAAGCCCCGCAGCCCGTCGATCTGCCGGTGGACGGCGCGGCCAGCCTGAAGGCGGCCGTCATTCCGGTCATTCTACATTACTCCGTTTCGGACCCGCTTGGCTGACACCACAGTTCAGGTGGGTGCTGCGTTCGGCGGGACGACAGTCCACTGGACTGTCGCCTGATCCGCCTCACTCCACGGCCGATCCGCTCGGCTGAACCCCTTCGACAAGGAGACCGATATGGCACGCGCTCACAGGGCGCGGGCGCGGATGGCGCTCGTGTTCGAGACGACCTATGGCACGCCGCCCGGCAGCGGCTACACGCGGATGCCGTTCGCCAGCACATCGCTGGGGGCGGAGCAGCCTCTCCTGAACTCGGAATTGCTCGGCTACGGTCGCGATCCGCTGGCGCCGGTCAAGGATGCCGTGACGGCCGATGGCGATGTGGTGGTGCCGATCGACGCCGAGGCTTTCGGCTTCTGGCTGAAGGCGGCCTTCGGCGCGCCGACCACCACCGGAAGCTCGCCCGGTCCATATACCCATACGTTCCAGTCCGGCAGCTGGACCCTCCCCAGCATGGCGATCGAGACCGCCATGCCCGAGGTGCCGCGCTACGCCATGTATTCCGGCGTGG
>JAIRJX010000134.1 GCA_031260425.1 Gemmobacter sp. | reverse complement strand
ACTTCCGTCAGGCTTTGCAGTTGATCCGAGGTGGCGTGATAGGCGCGATGCAGGCGTAGAAACGCCTGCGCCAGATCGGGGCTGTGGACCAGTGCGGCGCGCAACTGCGCCAGATCGGGCCGGGTATCGGTGAAAAGCGGGTCCTGAATCGCAGCGCGCAATTCGGGCAGGAGCGTCGCGCCATCGTCCTCGGCAATATCTCGCCAGTCGACGCCATAGGTATCCATCAGCCGGAACAGGATGGCGACGGAAACTGATCTTTCGTTGTTTTCCATAAGGTTGACGTATGAGGCGCTGATCCCCAGCGCCTTCGCCATCTGGCTTTGCGTTTCGTTACGTTCCTGCCGCAAGCGGCGGAGATGGGGCCCGATGAAGGTTTTCTGCATACCGCCGCACACGAATTCAAGATTGTCAGATTTACAATATTACAAAACATGGGCCGTGTAAAATCTCGCGTTCACAGCAGGACCCGGAAACATTTCCCTTGAGTGAAGTTCTGTGGCTGTCTCGGTGCAAGCGATGGGAGGATTGCCATGAAGACTGGAATTGCACACCTTTATATCCCGGGGCCGACCAATGTGCCGGAGGTTGTGCGCCGCGCCATGAACGTGCCGATGCAGGATCACCGCGCCCCGGATTTCGACAAACTCACCGGGAGCATCTTCGCGGACCTGAAGCAGGTCTATGGCACCACGAAGGGCCGGGTAGCGCTGTTTCCCGGATCGGGCACCGGTTGCTGGGAGGCAGCGATCACCAATACGCTGAACCCCGGCGACAAAGTGCTGATGGCGCGGCACGGGCAGTTCTCGCATCTCTGGGTCGAGATGGCGAGGAAGCTGGAGCTTGACGTGCATGTCGTCGATGTCGCCTGGGGTGCGGGCGTGCCGGTGAAGGAGTTCGCCCGTATGCTGGGCGCCGATCGGCATGGTGAGATCAAGGCGGTTTTCGTCACCCATAACGAGACGGCAACGGGAGTGACCTCTGACATTGCGGCGGTGCGCCAGGTGATGGACGAGGCGATGCATGATGCGCTGTTGTTCGTGGATGGTGTGTCTTCGATCGGCTCCATCCCGTTCAGGATGGATGAATGGGGCGTCGATCTTGCGGTGGCCGGCAGCCAGAAGGGGCTGATGAGCCCGGCCGGCATGGGGTTGCTCGCAGTCAGCGAGAAGGCACTGCGCGCGGCGGAAACCGCGAAGATGCGCCGGGCTTTCTTCGATCTGGCAGACATGCTGAAACAGCATGATCTGGGGTCGTTCCCCTATACGCCGCCGGTGCCGCTGCTGCACGCACTGAAAGCGGCGCTGGGCCGGATGATGGAAGAGGGGCTGCCGAACATCCATGCCCGCCACAAGCGGCTGGCAAATGGCGTGCGCCGGGCGGTGGCCGCCTGGGGGCTGGAGGTCTGTGCCGAGCATCCGACGCTTTATTCCGATACGGTGACGGCGATCCGCGCGCCGGAAGGCGTGGATGCGCGCGAGGTGATCCGCATCGCCTATGATCGCTATTGCTGCTCGCTCGGCTCCGGCCTCGGGCCTCTGGCGGGGAAGGCTTTCCGCATCGGCCATCTGGGCGATCTGAACGAAGGCATGTGCCTGACCGCCATTGCCATCGCCGAAATGGCGTTGGTCGAGGCCGGGGCGCGTATCCGGCTCGGCTCGGGCGTCGCTGCCGCGCAGGAAGTCTATGTGATGCGGTCTGAGGACGCGAAACAGCGCCTGGCCGCCGAATAATCCTTCAAGAACAGGGAAATGAAATGAGCCACACTCTGCACCCGCTGCGGCGTCAACGCCTGCAGCGTTCGGAGCTTGCCGTCCCGGCCTCCAATCCGGCTATGATCGACAAGGCGGCGGTCGGGCCGGCCGACTACATCTTCCTTGATCTGGAGGATGCCGTGGCGCCGCCGGAGAAAGAGCAAGCCCGCAGGAACGCCATCCAGGCGCTGAACGATATCGACTGGGCGGCGGCGGGCAAGACCGTCTCGGTCCGCATTAACGGTCTCGATACCCATTACATGTATCGCGACGTGGTGGATGTGATGGAGCAGGCGGGAGACCGCGTGCATACGCTGCTGGTGCCGAAGGTCGGCGTGCCGGGCGATCTCTACATGGTCGAGGCCATGGTGAACCAGATCGAGATGGGCAAGGGCTATTCCACCCGCGTCGGTCTGGAGGCGCTGATCGAGACCGCGCTGGGCATGGCGAATGTGGAGGCCATCGCCCAGTTCGGCGGCAGGCTGGAGGCGCTGCATTTCGGGGTGGCGGATTACGCGGCGTCGATGCGGGCGCGCACCACCAATATCGGCGGCTTGAACCCGCATTATCCGGGCGACCAGTGGCATTCGGCGATCAGCCGCATGGTTGTGGCCTGCCGCGCCTATGGCTTGCGCCCCATCGACGGGCCGTTCGGCGATTTCTCGGATCCCGAGGGCTACAAGGAGGGCGCGCGTCGCGCCGCCGCGCTCGGCTGCGAAGGCAAATGGGCGATCCACCCCTCGCAGGTCACGCTGGCGAACGAGGTATTCTCGCCGCCAGAGATCGAGGTGACGCGCGCGCGCCGCATCATCGAGGAATTGCGCAAGGCCGAGGCCGAAGGACGGGGCGCTGCCTCGCTTGACGGCAAGATGATCGATGCGGCCTCGGAGCGCATGGCGCGCAACGTGCTTGTGCTGGCTGACGCTATTTCCAGCCGCTGAGGGGAGGACCAGATGGATATTCACGAATACCAGGCCAAGGAGATCCTTGCCCGCTTCGGGGTTCCGGTGCCGCGTGGCGGCCTTGCCTACAGCCCGGAACAGGCGGGCTACCGGGCGCGCGAGCTTGGCGGCAGCAGATGGGTGGTGAAGGCGCAGATCCACTCCGGTGGCCGGGGTGAGGCCGGCGGGGTGCGGGTCTGCAAGAGCGAGGAGGAGGTGCAGGACTACGCACAGAGCCTGTTCGGCCGCCAGCTTGTCACCAAGCAGACCGATGCCAACGGAAAGGGCGTTTATCGCCTCTGGGTGGAAGCCGCGTCGGAGATCACGCAGGAGCTTTACCTCGGCTTCGTGCTCGACCGGAAATCCGAGCGGATCATGATCGTCGCCTCCGCCCATGGCGGGATGGAGATCGAGGATCTGGCCGAGAGGGACGCCAATTCGCTACGCCGCATGGTCATCGATCCGGCGGTGGGGCTGGTGCCGTATCAGGCGCGGGAACTGGCGTTTTCGCTCGGGCTGAAGGGGGGGCAGATCGCGCAGATGGTGAATGTGCTGACCGCCTGCTACCGCGCCTATCGCGATCTCGACGCGACGATGGTGGAGATCAATCCGCTGATCATCAACGGCACCGGTGATCTGGTGGCGCTGGATGCGAAGATGAGCTTCGACACCAACGCACTCTACCGCCGGGCCGAGATCGCCGAGTTGCGGGACCGCAGCCAGGAGGACCCGCGCGAAAGCATGGCCGGGGATCACGGCCTCGCCTATGTGGGCCTTGACGGCGATATCGGTTGCATCATCAACGGTGCCGGCCTCGCCATGGCGACGATGGACATGATCAAGCTGGCCGGGGGCGAGCCCGCCAACTTCCTTGATATCGGCGGCGGGGCCAGCCCCGAGCGGGTGGTGCGCGCTTTCCGCACCGTGCTGACCGACCGCAATGTGCAGGTGATCCTCGTCAACATCTTCGCCGGCATCAACCGCTGCGACTGGGTGGCCGAAGGGGTGGTGAAAGCCTATAGGGAGGTCGGAATGACCATCCCGGTGGTCGTCCGCCTTGCCGGAACGAATGTGGAGGAAGGCCAGCGCATCCTCGCCGCGAGCGGCCTGCCGCTCCATACCGCCGACACGCTGGCCGAGGCTGCCGATCTGGCGGTGGGCCTGCGCCTGAAACGCGCCGCCTGAGGAGGGAACCATGGCAATCCTGATCGACGAGAATACCCGCGTCATCGTGCAGGGAATTTCGGGCCGCATCGGCCAATTCCATGCTGCCGACATGATCAAGCACGGCACCAATGTGGTGGGTGGCGTCACCCCCGGCAAGGGGGGCGAGCACTTCCTCGGCCGGCCGCTGTTCAATACGGTCCGCGAGGCGGTGGAGGCGACCGGGGCGGAGGCAAGCCTGGTCTTCGTGCCGCCGCCCTTCGCCGCCGATGCCATCATGGAAGCGGCGGATGCCGGGATCAAGACGGCGGTCTGCGTGACCGACGGCATCCCTGCGCAGGACATGATGCAGGTGAAGCGCTTCCTGCGCCGCTACCCGGAAAGCCGCAAGATGCGACTGATCGGGCCGAACTGCGCCGGCGTCATCTCGCCCGGCAAGGGCTTCATGGGCATCATGCCGCCGCATATCTACATGCCCGGCCGGGTAGGCATCGTCGGCCGCTCCGGCACGCTGGGCTATGAGGCAGCCAGCCAGATGAAGGCTCTGGGTATCGGTGTGTCGACCTCGGTCGGCATCGGTGGTGATCCGATCAACGGATCGAGCTTCCGTGACATCCTGCAACTCTTCGAGGCCGATCCCGGGACCGACGCCGTGGTGCTGATCGGCGAGATCGGCGGCCCGCAAGAGGCCGAGGCCGCCGCCTGGGCGCAGGCGCATATGTCGAAGCCGGTCGTCGCCTATATCGCGGGCCTCTCGGCACCCAAGGGCCGCAAGATGGGCCATGCCGGCGCCATCGTTTCGGCCTTCGGCGAAAGTGCGCAGGAGAAGGTGGAGATCCTGACCGCGGCGGGTATCACCATTGCCGCCAACCCGTCGATCATCGGGGCCACAATGGCAGAGGTCATCGGGCAGCGTGCCGCAGCCTGAGGCAAGACCCGGCGCCGTCTCCCCCGGCTCCGGGTCTCGTTCATTGACAAACGGCCCCGTGCGTGCCTATGAGGCGCAATGCGGGGCCGCATCATGACCGGGCCTCGCCATCATGGTGACCGGGCCCCTCTGGCAAGAGATTCGGCGCTCTTGCGATGTCGGCACTGCGCGTTCTGGATCGCCGACGGAACCGGACTTCATGCCATATCCGATTTCACGCGGTCGCCGCGTCGTCCCCGCAACCCGATCGCGGAGGAGTCTCGCATGACCGCCCCATCTATGCCGAGGCCGGCGCTATCCTATCTGAAATGGGCCCTCATCTCCACCTTCCTCGGGCTCGCGCTCGGGGCTTGGCTCGGCTGGGAGACGACCGGCACGCTGAGCGGCGCGCTGACCGCCCTGTTCATCTGCTCGGTTCTCGCGGTGCTGGAAATCTCGCTCTCGTTCGACAACGCCATCGTCAATGCCAACAAGCTCAAGGAGATGACGCCGGTCTGGCAGCGCCGTTTCCTGACCTGGGGAATCATCATCGCCGTTTTCGGAATGCGGATCGTCTTCCCGCTGCTGATCGTGGTGATAGCGGCGGGTGTAGGCCCCTGGACCGCCATGGTCATGGCGGCCGTCCAGCCCGAACGCTATGCCGAGATCATGCAGGACGCCCATCTGCCGATCGCGGCCTTCGGCGGCACCTTTCTCATGATGGTGGCGCTTGGCTTCTTTGTCGACGAGGACAAGGAAATCCACTGGATCGAGTGGCTGGAGGCGCGCGTTTCGCAATATGCCAGCGTGAGAGGGGTGGAGATCGCCTTCGTCCTGCTGCTGGCGCTGCTGTTCTCGCGCCTGCTGGAGGGCGGGGACCGCGACGTCTTTGTCTATTCCGCGATCTACGGCCTGCTGACCTTCCTGCTGGTCGAGGTGCTCGGCCGCTTTCTCGACAAATCGCAGGAGACCACGTCAGCCGCAGTGAGAGGTGGGCTTGGCGCTTTTCTCTATCTCGAAGTGCTGGATGCCAGCTTTTCCTTCGACGGGGTGATCGGCGCCTTCGCGCTAAGCCATAACCTGTTCGTCATCGCCATCGGTCTTGGCATAGGCGCGATGTATGTGCGTGCGATGACCATCATCCTGGTGGAGCGGGGCACGCTGGCCGAATACCGCTATCTGGAGCATGGTGCCTTCTACGCCATCCTGGTCCTGTCGGTGATCATGTATCTTCAGACGCTGCTGCCCATCCCCGAGGTGGTCACCGGCCTGGGTGGCGCGGGGCTCATCGGAATCGCGCTCTGGTCGTCGATCCGATGGAATCGAGGTCGCGAGACGGCGGAGTGAGCGAAAGGCCGGGCAGATGCCCGGCCTTTTTGATTCTCCGGCCGGAGAATCTCGTGATTTCCGTGGCTTGGGCGAATCCCGCCAGCCGACGATTCGCCCTTCACTCGTGCGCCCCACCAGGCCGACGCGAGGGAGAGACAATAATCTTGCGCTGAACCGGCCGTAACTTGTGCCGATCATTTCTCCATGCGCAACATCTTGCGCAACTTTCGACTGCCTGGAAAAATTATGCCCTCTTTCCTCAATTTAACTCTTGCGGGCATGTTTATGTTTCCCTAGATAGCGCTTCACCGAGACGTTGTGGCTGAAGCGGGAGCGGAGGTTGCTGCTGTTGAGGGAGCTGAGGCGGTTGTGC
>JAIRJX010000115.1 GCA_031260425.1 Gemmobacter sp. | reverse complement strand
CGCCCGCAATCCGCGCTCGACCGCAGCAAGCTTGGCCAGCCAAGGCTGGCGCTGGCCTCTGCCAAGCGGGAACTGCTGCTGATGGGCGAGACGGTGGAGCATATGTTCGCGCCGATCATGGACATGCTGGCCCGGAGTGATCCGGCCCGGAAGGCGCTGCTGCTGCATCTGGAGGCGGAACTGAACCGGCGCCATTCCGACGTCAAGCTGTTCGTGGCAGAGCTCAGCCGCGGCCAGCTTTCGGCCGACGAGGCGCGGCGCGGCATCGACCTGACGGATTTCTCCATCAACCTCGAACATGCCGGCGACATCGTGGCGAAGACGCTGCTGCCGCTGACCGAGGACAAGCACCGCCGAAACCTGCGCTTTTCCGATGAGGGCTGGGCCGAGATACGGCAACTGCATGACCGGGTGTCGGCGAATCTGCAACTGGCGCTGAACGTGCTGGTCTCGGGCGACACCGCCTCGGCCTATCAACTGATGCGCGAGAAGGAAACGCTGCGCGCACTGGAGCGGGAGAGCCATGACCAGCATCTGGGGCGACTGCAGCTTGGCAATGCCGAAAGCCTCGCCACCTCGAATCTGCATCTGGAAGTGGTGCGCGCCTTCAAGGAGATCAATTCGCTGATCGTGACGGTCTCGCATCCGATCCTGGCCGAACAGGGGCTGATCCGCGAAAGCCGGCTGGCAGGGATGGAGCAGGCGGGCTGAGCCCGCTCAGGCGGTCAGCCGCGCGCCGTCATGGCCGGTGATCCGGGCGGTGATGATCCGCCCCTCCGGCATGTCGGCGGCGAAGGTCACTTCGGTGAACTGCTCGGTCCGGCCAAGGCGTGGGCCTTCCAGCAGCACCTGATGCTCGCGCCCGATCTGCGCCGCCAGATGCCGCACCAGCACGGCCTCCCCCACGGCCCGCAACCGCGCCGCGCGCTCTTTGACGACGGCACCCTTCAGTTGCGGCATCCGCGCCGCCGGGGTGCCCTTGCGCGGGCTGAACGGGAAGACATGCAGGAAGGTCAACCCGCACTCCTCGACCAGTCTCAGGCTTCCCTCGAACATCGCCTCGGACTCGGTCGGGAAACCCGCGATGATGTCGGCGCCGAAGACGATGTCGGGGCGCAGGCGCCGCGCCTCCTCGCAGAAGCGGATGGCGTCGTCGCGCAGATGGCGGCGCTTCATCCGCTTCAGGATCAGGTCATCGCCCGCCTGCAGCGAGAGGTGCAGATGCGGCATCAGGCGCGGCTCGGTGGCGATGGCCTGCATCAGGTTCTCGTCCGCCTCGATCGAATCGATGGAAGAGATGCGCAGGCGCGGCAGGTCGGGCACCAGCCGCAGGATGCGCATGACCAGATCGCCAAGGCGCGGGTTGGCGGGCAGGTCGGCGCCCCAGCTCGTCAGGTCCACCCCGGTCAGCACGACCTCGTTGAAGCCCTTGTCGACCAGCCGCCTGATCTGTTCGATCACCGCGCCTGCGGGGACGGAGCGCGAATTGCCCCTGCCATAGGGGATGATGCAGAAGGTGCAACGGTGGTCGCAGCCGTTCTGCACCTGCACATAGGCGCGGTGCCGGCCGAAGCCGTCGATCAGGTGCAGGGCGGTTTCACGCACCGACATGATGTCGTCGACCTGCACCTTCTCGGTCGCCCCGATCAGGTCGGGCGCGCGCAGGGTTACCCAGGTCTCGGCCCGCATCTTTCCTTCATTGCCGATGACGCGGGTGACCTCGGGCATCGCGGCGAAGGTTTCCGGCTCGGTCTGCGCTGCGCAGCCGGTGACGATGACCGGCGCGCCGGGGTTTTCACGGGCGAGTCGGCGGATCTCCTGCCGCGCCTTGCGCACGGCCTCGGCGGTGACGGCGCAGGTATTGACGATCACCGCCCTCTCCAGCCCGGCGGCAGAGGCGAGTTCCCTCATCGCCTCGGTCTCATAGGCGTTGAGCCGACAGCCGAGGGTCGAGAAGACCGGCGCCGTCACACCAGCCCCTCCAGGAAGGCGGGCGGGATCACTCCGTCGAATACCCGTGCCACCGGGCCGGCCATCCAGACACCATCCGCGCGCCAGTCGATCTCCAGCACACCGCCATCAAGATCGAGTGTGACGCGCCGCCCGGCAAGCCCGCGCAGATGCGCCGCTACCGCCGTCGCACAGGCGCCCGAGCCGCAGGCGAGCGTAATGCCCGCCCCCCGCTCCCAGACCCGCATCCTCAGCCGGTCGGGGCCGGTGAGGCTGGCGAATTCCACATTGGCGCGCTGCGGAAACAGCGGATCGGTCTCGAACCGCCTGCCTTCGGCGGCGACATCCACCGCCTCCGCGTCGGGCACGAAGAACACGCAATGCGGATTGCCCATGCCGATGGCGACCGGATCGCCCGGCAGCGGCAGATGCGCGGTATCCACCTCATGCGCCAGCGGCAGTTCGCGCCAGCCCCGCTGCGGTGCCCCCATGTTGACGCTGACCCTGCCATCCGCCAGCCGCTCCGCCCTCAGGATGCCGCGCGCGGTGGTCAGGCTGATCGAGGGCCGCCCCAGCTCCTCCATCACATAATCGCAGACGCAGCGCGTGGCATTACCGCAGGCCTCGGCCTGGCTGCCGTCGGCATTCCAGAAATCCAGCGCGAAATCAGCGGTATCCGAGTCCCGGATCTCCGCCAACTGGTCAAATCCCACCCCGCGATTGCGATCCCCCAGTGCCCGCGCCAGCGCAGAGGTAGCCACCGCCCCGCGCCCGCGCGAATCGATCACGACGAAGTCGTTGCCTGCCCCGTGCATTTTCATGAACGGCAGGCCCTGAGGGAAAAGCGTGGCCATCCGCGGTGCCTAACCCAGACCGGAGTTTTTTTCCAGAGACTTTACGGGAATGTGCTTTTCGCTCTTGACCCCCTCCGCCGAGTTTTCTAGTTACCCGCTCACAGAGAGTGGGCCCGTAGCTCAGTTGGTAGAGCAACTGACTTTTAATCAGTGGGTCACAGGTTCGAATCCTGTCGGGCTCACCACTGTTCTTTAATTTCCCAAAATGTGTAGGATATCAGAGCGTTAGATTGAACCGCCGTTCATTCGCGAGTCATGTGATCTTCAGATGAATCCGGGGATGATCGCTCCTTCTCACCTGGTAAGACAGAGGGCGGCGTTCGACCGCGGGTGCGCGCTGTAACGGTTGTGGCCCGCACTTTAATGGCGCCATCACATCCATGCCCGATCCCCGCGCCAGCGTCACCAAAGCGCCCGCCCGAGTGGGCGGGCGTAGCGCTGCCCGGCGGCACTGCGTGCCTTGTTCCGGGCGGGGGAAGGACTCACACGGTGATTGGGCAGAAGCCGCCCCAAGACCATCATGACTGACCAGGAGAGCTGACCGGATGATCTGGAAGCGCGACCCCTCCCCGGGGCTGCGCGTCCCCCTGCCCATCCCGCATCATGCACTGAAAATGAAACAGGAACCCGCCCCTCCTCATTCATCTGCTCAAAATATCCTCGAGGATGAGCCGCGCCCGGAAAACCACCCGGCAGGTGGTTTTCAGTGGCGAAGGGCCGCAGGCCGAGGGGGCGGAAGGCCCCTTTCCCCACGCCGGATGGCCATATGCGCCGAATGAATGCGGGGCCGCGCGCCCCGGCTTCCGGTGCCAAACCCGGCAATTCCGCCTGTCAGCTCCGCCGGGCAGCCACCCGCGCCCGCCAGAGCGTGAACAGCGCCGCCGCCATCACCAGGGCGGCCCCGATCACCATGTTCGGCTCCAGCCGCTCGCCGAACAGCGTGACGCCCAGCACTGCGATGAAGACCAGCTGCAGGAGCGCGAAGGGCTGCACATCGCT
>JAIRJX010000094.1 GCA_031260425.1 Gemmobacter sp. | reverse complement strand
AACTTGTCCGCACCGCCTGGGCCTATATCGGCTCGGGCGCGCTCTTTCGGCTGATGCGGCTGCGGCAGGGGCCGATCATCGCGGCGCTCTATCCTATCGTGCTGCTGCTGGCGCAACTGGCCGGGGCTGTGCTGGCGGGCTGGCTGCTCTGCCGGCTGGTGGCCTGGGCACTACCCGGCACCGGAGGCCGGGCCGTGGGCGTGGCGGCGGGGATTGCCGCGCTTGTGCTCATCCTGCGCTGGTTCAAGAAGAAAGATGGCAAGTTCTTCGCCTATTACCTGATGCATGACTATGCCTATTCGGCACAGGACGGGGGGGCCAATCCGCCCGAGCTGGAGGCACGGATGACCGCCTTCCGCCACAGCATCGCTGAAGCACTGGCCGGGCCCTATGACGAGGTGCTGGTGGTCGGCCATTCCTCGGGCGCGCATCTGGCGGTGTCGATCCTTGCCGATCTGATCCGCGACGGATTACCCGTGCTGCGACCGGCGCTGTCGTTCCTGTCACTCGGTCAGGTGGTACCGATGGTCAGCTTCCTGCCGCGCGCCACCCGGCTCCGGGCGGATCTGCGCTATCTGTCCACCCGCGAGGAGCTCACCTGGGTCGATGTCACCGCACCGGGCGACGGCTGCGCCTTCGCACTTTGTGATCCGGTGGGGGTGAGCGGGATCGCGCCGGAGGGGCAGCGCTGGCCACTGATCTTCTCGGCCGCCTTCAGCCAGACCCTGCGGCCGGAAACCTGGGCCAGCCTGCGGCGGCGTTATTTCCGGCTGCACTTCCAATATCTCTGCGCCTTCGACAACCTGCCGGGCGAACCCTGGGACTACGACTATTTCCGCATCACCGCCGGGCCGCAGACATTGGCGGAGCGTTTCGCCGCCCGCCCCCAGTCGAAAAGCCGCATTGACCGGGCGGTGAACCGCTTTACCACAGTGGCATGAGCACCGCGCCCCTGCCCCCGAAACCGCCGACGCGTCCCGACAAGGTGTCGCTCTGGCGCTATCTGCAACTCTTTCGCCGCGACATCCTTTCGGCGCAGCCCGCGCGGCTCTATCGCGCCTGGATGGCGGAGTTCCGCACGCCGTTCTTCCGCAGCTACCTGTGCAACGACCCGGCGCTGGTCGATCTGGTGCTGAAGGAGCGGCCGGGGGATTTCCCGAAATCCAACCGCATCCGTGAGGGACTGACGCCGCTTCTGGGCAATTCCGTCTTCGTCACCAATGGCGAGACCTGGAAGCGCCAGCGCCGCATCATCGACCCGGCCTTCGAGGGTGGCCGGCTGCGTGACACTTTCCCCGCCATGTGGGCGGCGGGTTGCGCGATGATCGAACGGCTGTCGCGCCAGGCCGGGGGGCAGCCGCTCGAGATCGAGTTCGAGACCAGCCACGCCGCCGCCGACGTGATCTTCCGCACACTGTTCTCGATCCCGATCGGAAACGAGGTGGCGGGTGCAGTATTCCACGCGTTCCGCCAGCACCAGAAGACGCAGCCGGTGCTCAATCTCGGCGCCTTCCTGCCCCTGCCGAAGTGGATGCCGCGCTTCCGCCGCACCGCCACAAAACGCACTGCGAGGCACATCCGCGCGCTCATTACCCGGCTCACCGCCGAGCGGGCCGAGGCCATCGCGGCAGGCTGCGCGCCCGACGACCTCGCCACCAAGATCATGACCTTCCCCGATCCGCTGACCGGCGCGCGGTTCGAAACCGCCGAGATGGTGGACCAGGTGGCGATCTTCTTCCTTGCCGGGCATGAGACCTCGGCCTCGGCACTGGCTTGGGCGCTTTATCTGCTGGCTACCCATCC
Organism: Gemmobacter sp.; assembly: GCA_031260425.1. Taxonomy (GTDB): domain Bacteria; phylum Pseudomonadota; class Alphaproteobacteria; order Rhodobacterales; family Rhodobacteraceae; genus Gemmobacter. The sequence continues at coordinate 3,964 of JAIRJX010000094.1, read as the reverse complement.
GGACTGGCAGGAGAAGGTGGCCGGCGAGGCGCGGGCGGAGCTGGGGGAAGAGACGGGCCTCGATTCCGCGCCCGATTTTTCGATCGTGAACCGCCTGAGCACCGCCCGCGCGGTCTTCCGCGAGGCGATGCGGCTTTACCCGCCGGTGCCGATGATGGTGCGCGAGGCGCGCTGCCCGGTACGGCTGCGCGACCGCGAGGCGGCGGCGGGCGCGCAGATCGTGCTGAGCCCCTGGCACCTGCACCGGCATGAGCGGATCTGGGAGGCGCCCGACAGCTTCGACCCCGGCCGCTTTGCGACCGAGAACGGCAAAGCGGGGTTGCGCTCGGCCTATATCCCCTTCTCGGCCGGCCCGCGGGTGTGCCCCGGTGCGGGCTTCGCCATGGCGGAAGGGCCGCTGCTGCTGGCACTGCTCCTGCGCAGCTTCCGGCTGGAGCCAGTGGTGGGCCGCGTGCCGGTGCCTGTCGCCCATCTGACGGTGCGAGCGAAGGACGGCATCTGGCTGCACCTCTACCGGCGGGCGGACGTGTAGGAGCGGCGGTGCCCTGGCAGCAATGCGAAGGCTCCAGCCGTTGTGACCGGGCGGGTATCCCTCATGTGCGCCGGGCGAAATCGACGGATAGCGCGCGGCGAATACCTGCCGGCTCATGGGGCCCCCTTCTCTCCGCCCGCTCCATCCCGCGCGACAAAGGGCAGCGCCCGACTGCGGGTGGGCGGCTCCGACAATTGTGGTCGCCACATTATAGTGACACTCCGCCTATGTTCGATCCTCGTGCCTACCTCACCCAGACGCCCGCCCTCGCGGTTCGGGCGCTGCCTTGCGGCGCGTGCCGCGCCTTATTCCGGGCAGGACACAGGCTCACACCAGGCACGTGCCGTGGGAAATCACCACCTGGACCTTCGACTCCCCACGCAACAAAGGGCGACGCCCGACCGTGGGTAAGCGCTGCAACGGCTGCAGTCCGCGCTTTCTAGCGCAATCGCGCCCAGATCTTATCCCCGCGCCAGCGTCCCCAAAAGCACTCGCCCTTGGGGACGGTCGAGCGCTGCCCGGCGGCACCACGCGCCTTGCTCCGGGCGGGGAAGGGCTCGCACCGGGTCCGGCACAGGCGATGCGAATGTCCCATGACGCAGGCGGCCCGTTCGGACGGATTGTCCGGCGGAGTCCTGAAACCGATCCAGCCCTACAGGATCTCGACCGTGTATTTCTCGATCACGGTATTGGCGAGCAGCTTTTCGCACATCGCCTTCACCGCCTCTTCCGCCCTGGCCCGGTCGGTGGTGTCGAGATCGAGTTCGATCACCTTGCCCTGGCGCACGCCCTCCACGCCCGCGAAACCCAGCGTGCCGAGCGCCCGGCGCACCGCCTCGCCCTGCACATCCAGAACTCCGGTCTTCAGCATCACGGTGACACGGGCTTTCATCATCGGGGCCTTTCAGTTGATGAGCGTCGGCTTCGGCGTATGGGTGACGTTCGACGGCAATACACCAAGCCGCCGGGCGAGTTCGGTATAGACATCGGCAAGCGGTGCGGGTTCGCGCGGGTTGCCCTCGCGGTCGGTCGCCTCCAGTCCGCGCAAATCCCAAAGACGGCAACTGTCGGGACTGATCTCGTCGGCAACGATCAGCCGCATGAAATCGCCCTCCCAGATCCGACCGGCCTCGATGCGGAAATCCATCAGACGGATGCCGATGCCCAGCATCACCCCCGACAGAAAATCATTCACCCGCAGCGCCAGCGCCACGATGTCGTCAAGGTCCTGCTGGCTGGCCCAGCCGAAGGCGATGACATGCTCTTCCGAGACTAGTGGCAGGCCGAGCTTTTCATCCTTGAAGTAATACTCCACGATCGGGCGCGGCAGCGGCGTGCCCTCGGGAATGCCGAGCCGGGCCGAGATGTCGCCGGCGGCGAAATTGCGCACCACCACTTCCAGCGGCACGATCTCGCACATCCGCACCAGTTGCTCTCGCATGTTCACCCGGCGGATGAAATGCGTCGGAACGCCGATGGCGTTGAGGCCGGACATGAAGAACTCCGACAGCCGGTTGTTCAGCACACCCTTACCTTCCAGCCCGCCTTGCGGCGCGGCCCCGAGAACGGCGGCGTCATCCTTGAAATACTGGATCAGGGTTCCCGGCTCCGGCCCCTCGTAGAGGATTTTCGCCTTGCCTTCGTAGACCTTCTTGCGTCGTGCCATGAACCATCCCGAATCGGCAAGAGGACCGGGCGCAGGCCGCGCACGCGCGCACCGTCCCTTTCGTCGGGCCTATAGTGCAAGCAGCGACAGGCCGCAAGGTTCAGGGCGGACCGGTATGCATCCGGGATCATGTGCGCCCCTGGTCAAACCGCAACCTCCGCCTTCGGCCTCCCGGCGCTACGGAGGGTGGCACCCGACCGCGGGTGGGCGCTGCTGCGCTTGCGGTCTGCGCTTCATGGCTCCGCCACGCCCATGCCCGATCCCGCGCCGGCGTCACCAAAGTGCCCGCCCGTGTGGGCGGGCGTAGTGCTGCCCGGCGGGCACTTCGTGCCTTGTTCCGAGCTGAGAGCGGGCTCATACGGCGCCTGCTCCGCGGGAAAATGCCACCTCCACCTGCAATACCCCCGCAGCGACCAGCAGCGCCCGACCACAGGCAAGCGTCACGAAGATGCTGATCTGCGCTTTTTGCGCCCGGAGAGATTGCGAATACCCTCTGATGCCCCTTCTCCGCTTTCCACCCTTGCGAGAGCGGGCACGGGAGGGCATATGGAAGGATAACCGCAACCGTTACCAGAAAACCGTTTCTCAGGGGGCCTGACCATGACCACCTTCAGCGACCGCGAAAAGGCGTTCGAAGCCAAATTCGCCCACGATGCCGAGCTGCAATTCAAGGCCGAGGCACGGCGCAACAAGCTGGCCGGGCTTTGGGCGGCCTCGATTCTGGGCAAAACCGGCGAGGCAGCGGAGGAATACGCAATGTCGGTCGTGCAGGCCGACTTCGAGGAGGCCGGCAACGAGGATGTGGTGCGCAAACTCGCCGCCGATCTGGGCGACAGGGCGACGGCCGACCTGATCCGCGCCAAGCTGGCCGAACTGATGCAGATTGCCAAGCGGCAATTGCTGGCGGAACTCTGATCCCGGCCGGAGCAGCGTGACGGGCCGCCTTCGGGCGGCCTTTTTCGTAACCATGTCGCAACCGCCGGGCAATGCGCCGCCGATTGAGTTTGCCTCGCACCGCACCGCGTGGCAGAGGTGAGGAGCGACCGGGGCCGCGCGCCCCCTTCCCCAGTGAGGCGACATGACCGACGCTCTTTCCAGATTGCTTGCCACCCGTGACTGGCTGATGGCCGACGGCGCCACCGGCACCAACCTGTTCAACATGGGGCTCTCGTCCGGCGATGCGCCGGAACTGTGGAACACCGACCGGCCCGACAATATCCGCACACTCTATCGCGGCGCGGTGGAGACCGGGTCGGATATCTTCCTTACCAATACCTTCGGCGGCAATGCAAGCCGGCTGAAGCTGCACAATGCCCAAGGGCGGGTGCGCGAACTGAACCGGGTCGGCGCCGAACTGGGGCGCGAGATCGCCGATGCCGCAGGACGCGCGGTGGTGGTGGCGGGCTCGGTCGGACCGACGGGCGAGATCATGGCGCCGATGGGCACGCTGACCCATGAGATCGCGGTGGAGATCTTCCATGAACAGGCCGAGGGGCTGAAGGAAGGCGGGGCCGATGTGCTCTGGGTCGAGACGATCTCGGCGCCCGAAGAATTCCGCGCCGCCGCCGAAGCCGCCGGCCGTGCCGGGATGCCCTGGTGCGGCACCATGAGCTTCGATACCGCCGGGCGCACCATGATGGGCGTGACCTCGGCCGATCTTGCGCAACGGGTGGAAAAACTCCCCAACCCACCGATCGCCTATGGCGCCACTTGCGGCGTGGGGTCGGCGGACCTCCTGCGCACGGTGCTCGGCTTCTTCGCCCAGG